>QHUD01000095.1 GCA_003221085.1 Gemmatimonadota bacterium | reverse complement strand
ACTCGTTCGACCAGGCATACCCGCCCGGCGAACCCTAACCGTGCGTTCCTGTGGCTGTTCACTCGGTCCTCGGCCAGTTGCAGGGTGGGCGTCTAGACCCCCCCACCTTGCATCGCTCAGGACCGAGCGAACACCCTCATAGCGAAACAACGTCTCCGGTAATCACATCTAGCTAGAACTCGAACCGCTCGATCCGCCGCAGTCCGATCCAGAGCGGGACCACGGTGGCTGTCGCGCACAGCACGGCGGCCCCCGTGAACCACCCGATCATCCCTGCGTCCACTACGACTGGCTGCCCCAAGTATACCGATCGGACGTACTGATACACCGCCTGCCAGAGCACGAAGATCACGAGGCCCAACAGCCCGATCGTCGCCATCATGAAGACCAGCCCCCCGAAGGACGTCGGGATCTGGGCCGCGTTCTCGGTCTCGAACTGCGGGTACAGAGCGCCGAAGGCGAGCGCCAGCGCCGCAATCGCGAACGTGAGGGCGCAGATGGTCACGAGCTCCATCACCATCATGAACGGCCGCACCTGGAGCAGGACGTTGGTCAGGCCGGTGAGCACGAGCGCCAGCACCAGCAGGGGGATGGTCCCTACCCAGTACTTGGACCACAGCAGGGCCCGGAGATCGAGCGGGCTCGAGCGTAACAGCCACATGTGCCGGCCCTCGAGCGATACCGCCGGAAAAATGAAACGGGCGGCGATGGCGGCGAGCACGAAGCCCGCGAGGCCGAGGTTCAAGAACGAGACGAGCGTGACGTAGAAGAAGCCCACGGCCTCGCCGCGGTGCAGCGGCAGGGTCTTGATGTTGAACAGGTACACCAGCACGAGCACTGCCAGCAGGATGAGCTGGCTCCACTGGGTGGTGTCGCGGAAGAACAGCTTGACGTCCTTGATCACGAACTCGCGCTTGGCGACCGGGAGGAACCGGAGCACGGTGCCGACCGTGCGGCGCCACAGCTCGCCCCGCACGAAGCGCTCCGCCCCTTCCTGCGCCTTGGTGAACCCCGGCGCATACAGACTCCGGTGTAGCAGCGCCCCAAGCGTGACGAACGATGCCGCTGTCGTCCAGAGCAGCGCGACAGGAAGCAGGTCGGGCTGCCCGCGCAGGAAGCTCATCACCGCCTGAGTCACCCATTCGCTCGGCAGGAACGAGGATGTCGGCGTGCGCAGCACTGCGATGTAATCGAGCAGGTTGCGGAACCCCTCGGGCGACGCCAGCCGCTCCGGCCGCACCAGCCGGAACAGGAGGATCAAGCCGCCCGCCGCCCCCAGCGCGACGATCGAGAGCAGATCGCGAGTGCGCCGCGCCGGGAAAATGTTCACGAGGATGAGGGTGAGGGCTGACCCCACCACGGCCGGGAGCACCAGGAGCGGGAAGACGGTGAGCACGGCGTAGGGGATGAACAGCACCCCGCCCCGGTAGACCACCCCGTACGCGGCGAAGATGGGGACCGCCATGAGCGCCACCATCCAGGACGAGTGCAGCAGCGTCTCGCCCAGCTTCGCGAGATAGATGCGCAACCAGTCCACCGGTGCCGACACCAGCAGATCGAGGTCCTTTGCCAGAAAAAAGCTCGACAACGCCGTGACGACGTTCGAGAGCACGAGAATCACCACGGACGAGAGCAGCGCGACCCCCAGCAGCTTGCCTGCCAGCAGCGGTCCGAGGTCCTCCACGCCACGGAAGTAGCTGAGGATCTTGTAGAGCAGGCGGTACACGCCGAACCAGAACAGGAGTCCCGCGATGGTGAGCAGCAGCAGCTTGCCCGAGCCCCCGCGCGAGCGTTCCTCTCGCAGTCGCTGAAAAGCGGTGCGCCACTTGGGCTCGAGCACCCGCCAGAGCGAGGGTTGCTTCACGCGGCCTTCCCTCCCTCGTTGTCCCCACCGCCCAGCACCTCGACCAGGTCTCGGACTTGCACTCCTCCGGTGAGCTTCAAGAACAGCTCCTCGAGGCTCGCGTCGCCGGCGCGGTGCTGCCGGCGCAGGTCGTCGACCGTCCCTTCGGCCACGATCTTGCCGTGCTGGATGATCGCGACGCGATCGCACATCGCCTCGGCCACCTCCAGCGTGTGGGTGCTCATGAGTACGGTGCCGCCACGGCCCACGAATTGGCGGAAGATGTCCTTGAGCAGCCGCGCTGCCTTGGGGTCGAGGCCCACCATCGGCTCGTCCACGACGATGCACTGCGGCCGGTGGATGAGCGCGCTCGAGATGATCAGCTTCTGGCGCATGCCGTGACTGTAGGCTTCCACGAGCTCGTCCTTCCAACTGGTCAGCTCGAACACCTCGAGCAGCTCGGCGACGCGCCGCTCCACCGCCGCGCCTTCCTGTCCATAGAGCGCGGCGACGAAACGCAGGAACTCCGCGCCCGTCAGCTTGTCGTAGACGAACGGACGATCGGGAATGAAGCCGAGCCGCATCTTGGCCGGGATCGGATTCCGGTGCACGTCGTCGCCGCCCAGCAGCACCCGCCCGTTCGTGGGCCGGAGGATGCCGGCGATCATGCGCAGCGTGGTGGTCTTGCCCGCGCCATTCGGGCCGAGGCATCCGTACAGCACGCCCTGCGGGATGTCGAGCGAGATGTCGTCGACCGCGACAAAGCTGCCGTAGTGCTTGGTCAGGTTCTCCAGTCGGATCATAGGACCTCGAGCTTGATGCGCCCGATCAGGCGAACGAGCTCCGCCTGCCGGGCAAGACCGCCGATGCTGAACCGCACGTGCGCGGCGCCGGCGGGAAACTCGTCCAGCATCGGGTCCACGGCGACCCAGTCGCCGAGGTACACCTCTGCCCATGCGTGATAGTAGAAGCGCCGGTCCAGCGACACGAGTCCCGCCGCGGTGCGCGCCGGCAGTCCGGCCGCACGCGCCAGGGCGACGTACAGCACCGCATGCTGGTTGCAGTCCCCGAGTCGTGCCGCGAGCGTCTGGACGGCGCCGGGGACAGCCGCGGTCGAGCGTCGCTGCACATTGACGTGCACCCACGTGGCGAGGAGGCGGGCCGCGCGCCCCGGATCCTGCTCCCGTCCGATGATCAGCCGAGCCTGCGCCTGGATGCGGGGATCGTCGCTCTGGATGAGTGGGGCGGGGGCGAGCCAGCGGGCGTGACTGGAGTCGCGGGCCGGTAGCGTGTAGCGCGCGGCGAGCGCCGCTCCACTCTCACGGCGGATGACCAGGGTGTCGCCGCGCAGCTGCTGGCGCCCGCCGCCGAGATCGATCGCTCCGGGCGCCGTTCCCGTGAGGCGCGCGCGAACCTGTGATGCCGTGTCGTGCGGGAGGCGCCCGCCCGCGGCGAGCACGGTCGTAGGCACCACGTCGCCCGGGCCGGGAGCGGCGCTCGCACGCATCAGACGCGTGGTATCCCGGTGCCGGAAATTGGTGTACGCGAGCTCGAACGCGGTCCGCTCCATCGTGAAGCCGACGCCGTTCTCCGCGCGCACGATGTGGCCCTGCGCGTCGATCCACGCTTGCGTCGTCATGCCGCTCTCGCGCTGCTCGATCCGGAACGCCCGCACGGTATCGAAACGCGCGGGTACCCACGCCCGCGCGGTCGAGTCGTACGCAGCGCTGTCGGCGATTACGAACGTGGACTCCGCCGTCACCGCCACCGTCACCGGGTGCTCGGCCAGGAGTACCGGATCGAACACCACGCTCGTGTAAGTCTTCCCGCGCTTCAGTTCGCCGCCGAACGCCAGCCGCAAAGGGAGCAGGCTGGGAAGCACGATCGGGCGTGCGAGAGGAACATGGGTCGTTTCGGAGTCCGAGCCCGAGAACAGGGTGACCGTCAGCGCGCTGTCGCCCGCGACGATATTGCGGGCCACGAACCGGCCCACGTCGCCGTCGAATCGAGTGAGCACCCCTTCGAGCCGGAGGGTGCGGGACAGGACCGCGCGGCTCAGAGCCGCGGTCCGGTGCAGCGCTCCGAGCGCCGGCGTCTGGAGCACGAGCATGTCCGTCACCCCGATGCTCGTTGCCTGCGTGTCGATCGTGGAGGATGCAAACCCGACCTGCTGGCCCCCGACGTCGAGGCGATAGTAGACGGCGCCCGGCGGCACGCTCAGGGCCGCTTCCGCCAGGCGCGTCCCGGTGGGGCGGAAGACCTCCCGCTTCACGAGCCAGCCGAGCGACACGGCCCACGCGCCCAGGATCGCGATCGCCCAGGTGCGGCGTGTCATGACTCGGCCGCCCCGCTCTTGCGGAGGACCGCTTCGAACGCGTCCCGCTCTTCGGGCGTCTCGACGACGATCGATACGCTCGCGGGAAACGGGGCGTTCCCGAGATGAGTCTTGAGGATGGGCACCATGATGTCGGCGGCGTCCTCGACCGAGAGGTTGCCCGCCCCAGTCCCGATCGGAGGCACCGTGAGACTCGCGAACTCCCACTCCTGCGCCTGGTGCAGCGTCGCCCGCCAGGCGCGCGCCACACTGTCGCGCGTCACGGGCTCGGTGTCGCTCTGGATGACCGCGTGGATGACGAACTCGGCCGGCAGATCGCCTCCTCCCGCGGTCACCACCGCCGCGCCCACCGCGAGCTCTTTCTGCACCCGCAGCCCGCGCACGAACTCCGCGCCTCCCACCGTCTCCAGCCGGCGGACGACCGGCGTGGTGGGATCGAGACGGGTGGTGGCGGGACGCACGACCGCCTCCGCCGTGAGGAACGCGAGATCGTCCACGACCACGCGGATCACCTGCCGGTGGCCTCCCGCGAGCGGCGATACATCTGCGTGGCTTCGTCCGGGCGATTGAGCCGGTCGAGCACAATCCCCAGGCCGTAGAGCGCCCGCGTGTTGCGGGGCTCGAGTTCGACGGCGCGCTCGTAGGCGGCCAGGGCACCGTCGAGCTCGTCCACGTGGTTGAGGGCCTCGCCGAGATAAAACCAGGCGGCGGCCCGGCCGGGATCGACCTCCGACGCCCGCCGCAGGTGAGGCACCGCGTCGCTCCACAGCCCACGGCGGGAGAGCAGCACGCCGAGTCCCGTGAGTGCCTCGCCGTGAATCGGGTCCACGCGCAGGGCCCGCTCGTAGTCCCGCTGGGCCGCGCGGTAGTGCGCCGCGCCCGCGAGCAGGCCGGCCCGTTCGACGAGCAGCGGGACGTTATCCGGTTCCGCTGCGAGGGCGTCGTCGATCGTCGGCTCGGGGGCGGGTCCGGCAGGTACGGGCACGTCGCCCGGCGGCGAGGCGGCCGGCGGCGAGGGGAGCTGGGCAGTGACCGGCGGCGGCAGGCCGGCGCGCGCTACGTCCGCCGGCGACGCGATGCTGCTGGTCTCGGTGAGCGATTCGGCTTCCTCGATCAGCTCGGCCGCGACCCGGGCCCGCTCGGCCGCCGACTGCCACCGGGGCTCGCGCTTGCGGATCACCCGACCACCTCGTGCGTGAGCCAAGAGAGGTATCGCTCGAGGCCCCGCTCGACCGGTAGCGCCAAGAGCTCCGGCACCTCGTATGGATGCCGCTCCTCGACGGCGGCGCAGAGCGCTGCCCATTTCGACGCGTCCGTCTTCAGCAGGACCACCACTTCGGTCTCCTCCTTCAGCTGTCCCTCCCAACGGTAGATCGAGCGGGCGCCCGGGAGGAGCGTACCACAAGCTACCAGGCGCGCCGCGACGAGGGCTGTGACGAGCGCCCGCGCATCGGCATCGCTCGCGAGCGTGGTCAGCACCAAGAGGGCGACGGTGGTCATGGGGACGGCTAACCTAGGGAAGCTACGGAGCTTAAGCAAGGTTTACACGAGGCTGGGGGAGGTTCGGGAGGTTGTGGAGGGTAGGGGAGGTTGGCACGTCGGCGGAGCAACCTCCTCCAACCTCTAGAACCTCCCCCAACCTCCACAACCTCCCCCAACCTCCACAACCTCCCCCATCCTCCCCCGCAGAGTTGACCGGGAACCCATCTGCCTTCTAGCCTACGAGGCTATGTCCAGCGATTCGCTCATCGTTCGCGGCGCCCGCGAGCACAACCTCAAGGACATTACGGTCGAGATCCCGCGCGACAGTCTGACCGTCATCACGGGGCTGTCGGGATCGGGGAAGTCGTCGCTCGCGTTCGACACGATTTACGCCGAGGGCCAACGGCGCTACGTCGAATCGCTCTCCGCTTATGCCCGCCAGTTCCTCGGGTTAATGGAAAAGCCCGACGTGGATGCCATCGAGGGACTCTCTCCGGCGATCTCCATCGAGCAGAAGAGCGCCGGGCACAACCCGCGCTCCACCGTCGGGACGATCACGGAGGTGTACGACTATCTGCGCCTGTTGTGGGCGCGGCTCGGGACGCCGCACTGTCCCAAAGACGGCTCTCCGATCGAGCGCCAAAGCGCCTCGCAGATCACCGACCTGATCCTCGCCTGGCCGGAGGGGACGAAGCTCGAGGTGCTCGCGCCGCTGGTGCGCGGTCGCAAAGGGGAGTTCCGGGACGTGTTCGAGGCGGCGAAGAAGCAGGGGTTCGTGCGGGTCCGCGTGGACGACGAGACGTACGACCTCGCGCAGGTCCCGAAGCTCAACCGCCGCCAGAACCACGACATCGCGGTCGTGGTGGACCGGCTGGTGGTGCGGCGGGCGGACCGCCCGCGGCTCGCGGACTCGATCGAGACGGCGCTGAAGGCAGCGGACGGGACCGTGGAGGTGGTGCACGGGGCTAGGTCCACGCTCTTCTCCGAGCGCTATGCCTGCCCCAAGTGCGGGCTGTCGCTCCCCGAGCTCGAGCCGCGGCAGTTCTCCTTCAACTCGCCGTTCGGGGCGTGCCCCGACTGTTCTGGCCTCGGGACGCGGCGTGAGGTCAGCCCCGAGCTGGTGCTCGGCGACGCGAGCCTCTCGATTCTCGAAGGGGTCATCCTCCCGTGGGGCGAGCCGAGCGGCTACGTGCGCAAGGTGATCCTGCCGAGCCTGGCCCGCGCGTTCAAGTTCGACTTGAATACGCCGTGGGAGAACCTGCCCGCCGCCGTGAAGAAGGTCGTCTTGTCCGGCGCACCGGGAAAGACGCTCACCTTCCAGTACGACAGCGAGCGGTGGCACGGCGCGTACGAGTCGGGCTGGGACGGAGTCCTGAAGCACGTCGAGCGGCGCTATCGGGAAACCGCCTCCGACAGCGTGCGGGAGCAGCTCGAGGAGTTCATGATCGAGCAGCCGTGCCCCACGTGTGGCGGCAAGCGGCTGCGCCCGGAGAGCCTGTCGGTGTTGGTCCACGGTAAGAGCATCGGCGACGTGGTGGACCTCCCGGTGACGGACGCGCTGGCGTTCTTCGAGAGCATCCCGCTGCGCGGCAACGGACGCACCGGGGCCGGCCTCGATCCGGAGATCGCGCGACCGATCCTCAAAGAAGTGAATGATCGCCTCCGCTTCCTGCGCAACGTGGGCCTCGACTACCTCACGCTCGGTCGCTCCGCGGACTCCCTGTCGGGGGGGGAGGCCCAGCGCATCCGGCTGGCCACGCAAATCGGGAGCCGGCTCGTCGGGGTGCTCTACATCCTCGACGAGCCGTCGATCGGGCTGCATCAACGCGACAACGCGCGGTTGCTCGCGACCCTGAAGGAGCTGCGCGACCTCGGCAACACCGTGCTGGTCGTGGAGCACGACGAGGAGACGATCCGCGCGGCGGATCACGTGGTGGACCTGGGCCCTCGCGCCGGCCGGCACGGCGGCGAGGTCGTGGTCGAAGGCCCCGTCCGGGCCGTGCTCGAGCACCCCGACTCGCTCACCGGGCGCTACCTGCGGGGCGAGCTGCGCATCCCCGTGCCGCCGCGGCGGCGCATTCCTGACCCCCAGCGCCAGCTGAGGGTGGTCGGAGCCAGGCAGCACAACCTCCGCGATCTCACGGTGGAATTTCCGCTGGGCCTGTTCGTCGCGGTCACCGGCGTGTCGGGCTCGGGGAAGTCCACGCTCGTCACCGACATCCTGTACCGCGCCCTCGCCCGGCATTTCTACCGCGCCAAGGTGATGCCCGGCGCGCACCAGCGGTTGGAGGGGCTCGAGCAGATCGACAAGGTCATCGACATCGACCAGAGCCCGATCGGACGCACCCCCCGGTCCAATCCGGCGACCTACACGGGGCTGTTCACGCCGATCCGCGAGCTCTACACCTACCTGCCCGAATCCAAGATCCGCGGGTATGGGCCGGGCCGGTTCTCCTTCAACGTGAAGGGCGGCCGGTGCGAGGCGTGCCAGGGAGACGGCCTGGTGAAGGTCGAGATGCACTTTCTCCCGGACGTGTACGTCCCCTGCGAGGTGTGCAAGGGGCGGCGCTACAACCGCGAGACCCTGGAAGTACGCTATAAAGGAAAGTCCATCGCGGACGTGCTCGACATGTCGGTGGCGGAGGCGCTCGATTTCTTCGAGACGCAGCCACGCATCCGTACGAAACTGGAGTTATTGAACGACGTAGGGCTGGGCTACATCCACCTCGGCCAGTCGGCCACGACGCTGTCCGGCGGCGAGGCGCAGCGGGTCAAGCTCGCGACCGAGCTGGCCAAGCGCGACACGGGCCGTACCCTCTACATCCTGGACGAGCCGACGACCGGTTTGCACTTCGAAGACGTGCGGCTGCTGCTCGAGGTGCTGCACCGGCTGGTGGACAAGGGGAACACCGTGGTGGTGATCGAGCACAACCTGGACGTCGTGAAGACCGCCGACTGGGTGATCGATCTGGGCCCGGAAGGGGGCGCGGCGGGCGGCGCCGTGGTGGCCGCCGGGCGGCCGGAGGACGTGGCACGCGTCAAAGCCTCGTTCACCGGCCAATACTTGGGTAAGGTGCTGGCGGTCGGCGACTAGCTCGGTAAGTTCACGAGGGGAGGAGCACGTCGCATGGGACAGTGGACGCCCGTGGTCGGAATGATCGGGTTGGCGCTCGTCATCGGTGTCACCATCGTGTTGTCGGGCCCGGTGGGGAAGGCGCTGGCGGAGTGGATCCGCGGCTGGACGAGAACGGACCAGCAATGGATGGCCATGAAGGCCGCCAAGCACGGGGTCGCCCTCGGGGGTGACGCAGAGCGACTGCTCGCCGAGGTCGACGACCTCAAGCGCCGGGTCGCCGAAGCCGAAGAGCGACTCGACTTCACCGAGCGCCTGCTCGCGAAGGACCGCGCCGCCCAGCGGCTCGCCCCGCCGCGCTGATCATGGATATGGAAGGCATTCTCGCTATCGTGTTCATTTTCGGGGGTGGCTCGCTGTTCCTGCTCGCGCTCTCCCCCGTGGGTAAAGCCGTAGCCGATCGCATCCGGGGAACCGCGACCGGAGGGCTGCCGGAGCACGCGCGGAGAGAGTTGGAGGAGTCCCGCGCGGCGCTCGAGAGCGACGTGCAGCAACTCCGGACCGAAGTGAGCGATCTCAGCGAGCGCATGGACTTTGCCGAGCGGCTGCTGGCCAAGCAACGCGAGGGCGAGCGGCTGGCGCCGCCGCGGAGCGGATGAACCCCGAAGCAGTGGCGGTGCTCATCCCCGTCGTCCTGTTCGGCGGTTTTTTCTCCTGGATGATCGCCCGGACCGTGAGCAAAGCGTACACCGCGAAGCTCCAGGCCGGGGGCCAGGCAGGTACCACGGGCGAGGCGAGGCAGGAAGAGCTGGCGACGGCGCTCGAAGAGGTACGCCGAGAAGTGGCGGAACTCGCGGAGCGGGTGGATTTTACGGAGCGATTGCTCGCCAAGGGGCGGGACGGAGAGGCCGGGAAACTGGCCCCGGGGGAAAGGCGTACGGGGTCCACATGATGCAGGGCCCCGTACCGCCGCCGCTCCCGGGGTTGGACCCGAACCTCGTGTTCAACGAGGTCGTGCCCATCGTCGCCGCGGTGGTGGTCATCCTGGTGGTCGCGATCGCGCTGCGCGGGATCCTCCGGACACCCGTAGGGGAGGCCATCGCCGAGCGCATCCGGACGCGGGCGCAGCGGCGCTGGGGCGCCGGGGGCGAGGATCCCCAGCGAGTAGAGGCGCTGGAGGCGCAGGTATCGCACCTCCAGGGGCAGGTCTCCGAGCTCGCCGAGCGCATAGATTTCGCCGAGCGCATGCTCGCCGAGCGGCGGGAGCGTAAGTTGGGCGCGGGACAGTGACGCCCCGCCAGCACACCGAGGGTTCTCATGGGAATCTTTGACCGTCTCTCGACGCTGATCCGGTCGAACATCAACGACCTGATCAATCGTGCCGAGAATCCGGAAAAGATGCTGAACCAGCTGATCGTCGACATGCGCAGTCAGCTGGCGAAGGCGAAGCAGCAAGTGGCGGCGGCCATTGCGGACGAGAAGCGTCTCTCGGCGCAGGTGGACACGGAAAAGAAGAGCGCCGAGGACTGGGAGCGCCGCGCCGTGCTGGCGGTGCAGGAGGGGCGGGACGACCTCGCGAAGCAGGCCCTGCTGCGGCACAACGAGCACGCGCAGGGCGCGGTGCAGCTGCACGAGACCTGGGTCAAACACCGCGAGGAGACCGAGAAGCTCAAGCTGTCGCTGCGCCAGCTGAACGACCGCATCGAAGAGGCGAAGCGCAAGAAGAACATCCTGATCGCGCGGCAGAAGCGCGCCGAGGCGCATAAGCGCATCCAGGAAACGATGTCGTCGATCGGCGACAAGAGCGTGTTCGAGACGTTCGAGCGCATGACCGAGCAGATCGAGCACGAGGAGCGCAAGCTGATCGCGGCGGCCGAGGTCAACGAGGACCTCTCGGGCGATACGCTCGTGAAGCAGTTCCAGAGCCTGGAAGTGCGAGCGGACGCCGATCAGCAGCTCATCGAGCTGAAGCGCAAGATGGGACTCCTCCCGGCCGGATCCCCCGAGCAATCGAAGCAGCTGGGCAAGGGAGCGGCGGAGGCGGAGCTGGTCGAGGACGACGACGCCCCTCCCTCCTCCTGAGCACCAGCGCTGAACACGGAGCCGTCTGCAGCCTCGCGGTTGTCGGGCGCCACGTTCGTGGCGCTCTTCGTTGCCGCCCTGGCCATCTGGTTCCTCATCCGGGTGGTCGAGGTGCTGCTCCTCGTCTTCATCGCCGTGCTGTGCGCCGTCTACCTCTCGGCCATCACCGACGTGTTGGAGCGGCGGTTCCGCCTGGCGCGCTGGCTCGGGCTCACCGCCGCGGTGGTCGCGACGCTCGCCGCCGTGGTGGGGATCGGCGCCCTGCTGGTGCCGCCGGTCATCGACCAGACGCAGGCGTTGATCTCGGGACTGCCCCAGACGCTCACCAACATCCAGAACGAGATCGCCCGCTGGGCGCGCGAGTATCCCGTGCTGCGGAGCACCGAGCTCGCCAATCCGCAGTCCGGGGTCGTGGCCAGCCTGATCGATGACGCCGCAGCGTTCTTGCGCGGGTCGATCCTGCCCTACGTCACCGCTGGCGGCAAGCTGTTCATCGAGGGCGCGAGCGTGGTGGTGATGGCCCTCTACCTCGCGCAGCAACCGCGCCTGTATCGGGAGGGAATCCTGTCGCTCGTCTCGCCCAAGCACCGTCCCGTCGCCGCGCGGATCCTCGATGACCTGGGAGCCACGCTGCGGGCCTGGGTGGTGGGCCAGCTGCTCGCCATGATGGTGCTCGCCGCCCTGACCGCGCTCGGGCTGTGGGTCCTGGGCGTCCCCTACTGGCTGGCCTTCGGCATCTTCACCGGTCTCGTGGCCGTGGTGCCGTTCTTCGGCACGCTGGTGTCGACGCTGCTGCCCGCCCTGTTCGTCGTGGGCACCGGCGACTGGCTGCGCGTGCTCGCGGTGATCGTGCTGGGCGTCGCGGTGCACGTGGTCGAAGCGAACGTCGTGGTGCCGCGCATCATGCAGCGCCAGGTATCGCTGCCCCCGGTCCTCACGATCGCGAGCGTGCTGACCATGGGGACGCTGATCGGCGTCGTGGGCCTCGTGGTCGCGGTGCCGGTGCTCGCCGTGACGATGGTGATCGTGCGACACATCGTACAGGGCGAGATCTACGGCGACGCCGAACACTTCGAGCCTGCCGTGCTCCGCACGACGTCCGAATTCCGCACGCCCAGGACTCCGACTGCCGCCTGATGCCCGCGCGGAACACGCAGCGGTTTCTGATTCTCGCCGACGGCCAGTTCGACCCGATGTCGTCGAAGACGGCCAACTGCTCCATCCGCTATATGCCGGAGCGTGTGGTCGGGGTGTTCGACCGGACCCACGCGGGAAAGACCGTGCAGCAGGTGCTCGGGTTCGGCGGCGCGCTGCCGGTCGTGGGCGATTTCGAGCGGGGCCTCGACCTGGGTGCCACCGCGGTGCTGATCGGCATCGCGCCCATGGGCGGTCGGTTGCCGGCCGAGTGGCGCGGCTGGCTGCGCACGGCGATCGAGCGCGGGCTCGAGATCTGGAGCGGCCTGCACACGTTCATCGGCGATGATCCCGAGCTCGGTGCGCTCGCGCGCGAGCGGGGCGTCCGAATCTTCGACGCGCGCAAGCCGCCGGCCAGCCTCCCGGTCGCCGATGGGCGGGCGGCCGAGGTCGACGCGTATGTCGTCCACACCGTCGGATCCGACTGCAACGTCGGGAAGATGACGGCACAGGTGGAACTGCGGAACGCCCTCATCGAGCGCGGCCACCGAGCGCGCTTCGTCGCCACCGGGCAGACGGGGATCTTCATCGAGGGATGGGGGATCGCGGTGGACGCGGTGGTCGCCGACTTCATCGCCGGGGCGGCGGAATGGCTGGTGGTCGAGGCGGCCAAGGACGCCGACATCATCCTCGTGGAAGGGCAGGGGAGCCTGATTCACCCGGGCTACTCCGGCGTCACACTCGGGCTGCTGCACGGGTGTTGCCCCGACGGGCTCATCCTGTGCCATCAGGCGACGCGCGAATACATCGGCGACTACCACGGTCGCGAGCCGTGGGTGAAGATCCCGCCACTCCCGGAGCTGGTGGAGATCTACGAGCGCGCCGCCGCGCCGGTCCGGCCGACGAAGGTGATCGGCATCTGTCTCAACACGTACGACCTGAGCGACGCGTCGGCGCGGGACGCGGTCGCGCGGGCGGCGGACGAGACCGGGCTCCCCGCGACGGATCCGGTGCGGTTCGGCTCGGCGCCGCTGGTCGACGCGATCATCCAAGGGGCGATGGCGGCGAAGTAAGGATGGTGGCGGCGGGGATCGGATGCCGCCCGCCGGAGCCCCGTGGCTAGGCTCGCACGGTGGCGACCTCTGTCTCCTCACCGGTGCTGGTCGTGACCGACGTCGCGGCGCGCCTGGTCCGCCGGGGCCTGCTCGCGCCGGATGCTGCGGCGCGCGGCGGCTGGCGTGGCGCGCGGGTGCTCGTGTTCCGTCGCGGCCCGGTCGTGTGCGAGCGGCCGCCCGGCGCGTGGACGCTTGACGTGGCGTTGCACCCGGCGCGCACGGCGCGTGCGTTGACGCTCCTCCGGGGCGCTCCTACGTTTCAGCCGCACCGATGACCCTCGCGCTCTACAACACCCTCAGCCGCCGCGTCGAGCCGTTCGCACCGCTCGCGCCCCCGCGCGTCACCCTCTACACCTGTGGGCCGACGGTCTGGAACTACGCGCACATCGGAAATTTCCGAACGTTCCTGTTCGAGGATCTGTTGCGTCGCTACCTCGCCTACTCGGGATACGACGTCTTCCACATCATGAACCTCACCGACGTCGACGATCGCACCATCAAGGCCGCCGCCACGGCGGGCAAACGGCTCGAGGAGCACACGGCGCCGTTCATCCAGGCGTTCTTCGAGGATCGCGACTACCTGCGGATGACGCCGGCGCACGTCTACCCGCGCGCCACGCAATCGGTGCCCGCGATGATCCGTCTGGTCGAGCGACTCCTCGAGCGCGGCGTCGCCTATAAGGGCGACGACGGGTCGATCTATTTCGCGATCGCCAAGTTCCCGAGCTACGGACGCTTGTCGCGACTCGATACGCGGGAGCTCAAAATCGGCGCGCGCGTGGCGAGCGACGAGTACGCCAAGGACGACCCGCGCGATTTCGCGCTGTGGAAGAAGGCCGAGCCGGCGGACGAGCAGGTCGGCGCGGCGTGGGACGCACCGTTCGGTCGGGGCCGCCCGGGGTGGCACCTCGAGTGCTCGGCGATGTCGCTCGAGCAGATCGAGAAGTGTTGCCGCGCCGAAACGCTCGACCTGCACGCCGGCGGCGTCGATTTGATTTTCCCACATCACGAAGACGAGATCGCGCAGTCCGAGGCGGCGACCGGGAAGCCGTTCGCCCGCTTCTGGCTGCACGGCGAGTTCCTGAACGTCCGCGGCACGAAAATGTCGAAACGATTCGGGAATTTTCTCACGGCGCGGGATCTGCGCGATCAGGGCGTCGATGCCGCGGCGGTGCGCCTCCTCTTCTGGCAGACGCACTATCGCAAGGCACTCGACTTCACCGACGAGGCGCTCGCGGGCGCGGGGGTGGGCGTCAAGCGGCTGGGGGAGTTCTATGAACGCGTGAAACGGGAAGCGGGAAACGGGAAACGGGAGGGTCGGCTCGCCGAACTGGCGGCCGCCTTCGAGACCGACTT
Source organism: Gemmatimonadota bacterium (assembly GCA_003221085.1). Classification (GTDB taxonomy): domain Bacteria; phylum Gemmatimonadota; class Gemmatimonadetes; order Gemmatimonadales; family GWC2-71-9; genus AG41. The sequence continues at coordinate 1,720 of QHUD01000095.1, read as the reverse complement.
TCGCGCGGCGCTCGATGACGACTTGAACGCGCCGCGGGCCTGCGCCGCCCTGTTCGAGCTGGTGCACGAAGCGAACGCGGCGCTCGACGCGGGAGCACCGGGCGCCGCGGCGGCCCTCGGCGTCTTCGACCGGGCGATGCAGGTGCTCGACGTGTTGCCCACCGCCAAGCGCGTCGACGCGGGGCTCGCGCGCTGGATCGAGGACCGCATCGCGGCGCGCGACAAAGCCCGCAAATCCAAGGACTTCAAGGAGGCCGACCGGATCCGCGCCGAGCTTGCAGGCCGCGGCGTGGAGATCGAGGACACGCCCTCTGGTACACAGTGGCGAGTCGTCTAAGTTGTTAACGGCACGTCCCTTGCGATAGCGGCTTTCCCCGTTTACTCTTCAAGTCTGGTAAGTTCAGCGTCGGCCAGCTGACGTAGCTCAACTGGTAGAGCAGCTGATTTGTAATCAGCAGGTTAAGGGTTCGAGTCCCTTCGTCAGCTCACGTTGCCGAAGAGGAAGAACGCTGCCCCGACCCTTTTTGCGTTCGGAGGATACACACACCCCGCGCCGTTGGAAACGCGGGGTGCGTTGTCAGTGGGAGCGGCGAGACGACCGAGGGCGCGGTGGGGTGCCCGAGTGGCCAAAGGGAGCAGACTGTAAATCTGCCGGCGTCAGCCTACGAAGGTTCGAATCCTTCCCCCACCACTCGGCGCGCGGGCGTAGCTCAGTTGGTAGAGCATCAGCCTTCCAAGCTGAGGGTCGCGGGTTCGAGCCCCGTCGCCCGCTCTCGCTCGCGTAGCTCAGTCGGTAGAGCGCGTCCTTGGTAAGGACGAGGTCACCGGTTCAATCCCGGTCGCGAGCTTGGAAGAAAAAAAACGTATCGAGCAGAAACGTAACACGAAGACGTCAAGCAAAAAGCGTCACGCGAATACGGTGGTGCTCGACGACTCTGTGCTACGTTTGTGTGCTGCGATTTTGTGCAACGTATTTATTCTTTTTGAGGAATCATGGCCAAGGCAAAGTTTGAGCGGACGAAGCCGCATGTGAACGTGGGGACCATTGGGCACGTGGACCACGGGAAGACGACGTTGACGGCGGCGCTGACGAAGGTGGCGGCGGACAAGGGGCTGGCCACGTACGTGACGTACGACCAGGTGGCGAAGGCGTCGGAGTCGCAGGGGCGGCGCGATGCGACGAAGATCCTGACGATCGCGACGAGCCACGTGGAGTACGCCACGGCGAACCGGCACTACGCGCACGTGGACTGCCCGGGGCACGCCGACTACGTGAAGAACATGATCACGGGGGCGGCGCAGATGGACGGGGCCATTCTCGTGGTGAGCGCGGTGGATGGGCCGATGCCGCAGACGCGGGAGCACATTTTGCTGGCGCGGCAGGTGAACGTGCCGGCGATTGTCGTGTTCCTGAACAAGTGCGACCTGGTGGACGACGCGGAGCTGTTGGACCTGGTGGAGCTGGAGGTGCGGGAGCTGTTGTCGAAGTACGAGTTCCCCGGGGACGACGTGCCGGTGATCCGGGGGTCGGCGCTGAAGGCGATTGCGGGGGACAAGGCGTGGGTGAGCAAGGTGGAGGAGCTCCTGGCGGCCTTGGACAAGAGCATCCCGGTGCCGAAGCGGGAGGTGGAGAAGCCGTTCCTGATGCCGGTGGAGGACGTGTTTTCGATCACGGGGCGGGGCACGGTCGCCACCGGCAGGATCGACCGGGGGAAGGTGA
>QHUD01000089.1 GCA_003221085.1 Gemmatimonadota bacterium | reverse complement strand
CGCCTTTCTGCAACGCCACTCCACGTCGACGTATCTCCGCGACGTCTTCGGTCAACATCCGGAGCACCGGTATCTCAACGCGAGCCCGCGCCGGGTCGCGGTACAGCGTGAGCGTCGCCTCGAGCGCCGCGAGCGTGAATTTGTCGGACCGCACCGCCCGCGCCAGCGGATCCTTGCGACACGCGGCGATCGCGTCTCGTCGGCCCAGCAGGATCCCGGCCTGCGGAGCGCCCAGCAGCTTGTCACCGGAAAAGGCGACGGCGTCCACGCCGGCCGCGAGGGCTTCCGCCACGGTGGGCTCGCCGGTGAGGCCCCAGGGCGCGAGGTCGAGCAACAGGCCGCTGCCCAGATCGTACAGGCTCACCACGCCGCGGGCGCGCGCGACGCCCGCAATCTCCTGCGCGGAGACCTCCGCGGTGAAGCCGGTGACCTGGAAATTCGAGCGGTGGACTTTGAGCAGCAGCCGGGTACGCTCGGTGACCGCGCCTTCATAATCCCGCAGGTGCGTGCGATTCGTGGTTCCTACCTCGACCAGTTTGGCGCCCGAGCGGGCCATGATGTCCGGGATCCGGAACGCGCCGCCGATCTCCACCAGCTCGCCGCGCGACACGACCGCTTCGCCGTCGCGGGCCAGTGCCGAGAGAGCGACGAGCAGGGCGCCGGCGGCGTTGTTCACGACGAGGGCATCTTCGGCGCCCGTCAATTCCACCAAGAGGTCCCGACACAGCGCGTGGCGTGAGCCACGGGCGCCGCGGGCCAGATCGTATTCCAGATTGGAATATCCCGCGGCAATCCGGGTCATCGCCTCACGCGCGGCGCGGGCGAGCGGCGCCCGACCGAGGTTCGTGTGCAGCACGACACCGGTGGCGTTGATCACCGGCAAAAGCGACGGGGTGGCGAGGCGCTGTACCCGGCCGCGGACGGCGGCGTGCCAGCCTTCGGCGGGCGCGGCCCCGTCGTTGGCGCGCGCGTGCTCGATCGTGTCCCGCACGGCGCGCAGCACAAGGCCCCGCGGATGCGCGGTGAGGAGCGCCGCGACGTCGGGCTCGGCCAGCAGGGCGTCCACGGCGGGGAGGCGGCGGCGGGGGTCGGTCACGGCGTCTTGGCCCTGGTGGTGTCGCGCGGCGCGGGTTTCGGCACGGGGATCTCGACCACCCCGACCCCGTCGGCGGCGACGCCGCTCAGATTGATCGCCCCGCGCACGCGCACGAGATACTTGGCGCCGGGTGTGAGCGGCCGCGCGGTCTGGACGACGAGCCGGTCGTAGGGCACGAGGCGTTGTGCCAGGAGCTTGCGGATGCGGGCGGTGTCGACGCGCGCCGCGGCTGTGTCTCGAGGCGCCCGGCCGGCGGGCGCCCGCTGGCCTGCCGCGGGGGGCGGCGCCGGTCGGACCCGCGAGGTGTCCCGGCGTGCCGTCGTGTCCTGCAGCCGCTTCAGGGAATCGGCTACCGCCCGTGCCCGCGCCTGGATCGAATCGAACTGTGCCGGCCGATACAGCACCCGCACGCCCACCGGCGTCGTGTCGGGCAGCGCGAAGACGTGTACCGCGGCGGTGTCCGGCGCGCGCGCGGGATCGAGCGTCTGCGAGAAGGTGATCCGGACGGTGACCGAGTCCACGGACTCGATGGTGCGGATCCGCGGGCCGACGGTGTCGTGCACGAACGCCCAGAGCACGACGCTCGCCGTCGAGTCGACCGTGACGGTGACGGTGTCGAACGGCTCACGCCGGTCCTGGCGGCGGTTGTTGTTCTGGTCCTGAATGGCCCAGACGCGATAGCGGCCCGGCGGGATCTCTTGCAGCCGGAAGTTTCCGGCGGAGTCCGTCAGCGTGATGTAGGCGGCAGTGTCGGGGAGCGGGGCGGCCCGGATCACGGCCGGCGTGAGCAGCCGCTGCTCGACCCACAGCAGCGCGGTGCCGCCGAGCGCGGCCCCGGGAATCGCGCCGCCCGTCGAGAACACGATCTTCGAGCCGGTCTTTGTGACGTTGCGCCGCAGATCGGCGATGCCGGGCAGCACTTCGAGGTGGTACACCCGGTTCGGCTTCCACCCCTCTTCGGGCTTGACGTGAATCGCGCTGCGGTGCCAGGACACCTTGACGTCGCCCGCGACCGGCGACAACACGATCTTCTGCGCCAGGCCCGTGATCGCGCCACCTGATCTCCCGCCCAGGCTCCCGGGCGCCTCGTCGATTACCTCGTCGAATTGAATGACGCCGTTGCCATGAAAATCAGGCACGACCGCACCCGACTCAGGTGTGGTGCGCAGGATCACGGCCGGCGTGGTGCGGGGCGGGCCGCCCGGCGGCGCGCCCTGGTTCGCGCAGCCGAACGCCAGGGCGCTTACGAGCAGCCCAGCGACTTGAGCTTGTCGGCCAGCACCTGCCGCTGGTCGCGCCACGCCCGCTCCTTCTCGCGCTCCTTGGCGACCACATCGGCGGGCGCCCGGGCGACGAATTGCTGGTTGGTGAGCTTGGCGGCGAGCCCCGCCAGCTGCTGCTCGAGGCGGGTCAGCTCGCCCGACAGGCGCCGACATTCCTGCTGCAGGTCGATTGCTCCTTCCAGCGCGACGTACAGTTCGCTGCCGTCGCCGAAGACGGCGTACGCTCCGACACGTTTCGACCCGCCGTCGAACGCAAGCTCCTCGAGCTGCGCGAGGCGCCGGATCGTTTCGCTCTCCGCCTCGAACACCTTCCGATTATCCCGCCCGCGCGCCGTGATGCTGGCACGGAGACGTGTCTTCGGTGGCACTTTGTACTCCGCGCGGATGCTGCGGATCTCCTCCACGACCTGCCTGATGCGCAGGAACTGCAAATCGAGTTCGGAGTCTACGAGCTCCGGCTTGAACGACGGCCATGCGGCAGTCGCGAGCAGCTCGTCGGGCTTTCGACCCGGCAGCTTCTGCCACAGCTCCTCGGTAATGAATGGCACCACCGGGTGCAGCAGTCGCAGTGCCGTGTCGAAAGAGTGGGCGAGGACCGCGTGAGCAGCGGCGGCGTCGCCCGAAGCAGCGGGCGCCCGCTGGGCTGCTGCGGAGGGCGACGCCGTCGCTGCGAGACGCGGCTTGACCGCTTCCACGTACCAGTCGGCCAGCTCGCCCCACACGAACTCGTAGCACCGTTTGGCCGCCTCGTCGAGCCGGAACTGCTCCAGGGACGTCGTCACCGCGGCGACGGCGTCGTTGGCACGCGTCAGGATCCAACGGTCGGCGAGCGGAAGCTTCGACTGGTCGAAGCGCGCGAGCGGCTCCACTTGCTCCGGCAGCTGCGCCAGGATGAAGCGCCCGATGTTCCACAGCTTGTTCGCGAAGTTCCGGCCCGGCGCGAAGGTCGTCTCGAGGTCGTTGGGATCGAGGATCAGGTCCGACCCGAGCGACACCCCGGCGATGACCGTCCAGCGCAGCGCATCGGCGCCATACAACCGCACGACGTCGAGCGGGTCGATGCCGTTGCCGAGCGACTTTGACATCTTGCGGTGCTGTGTGTCCCGCACGGTGCCGTGCAGGTAGACCGTCGCGAACGGGCGCGCGCCGAGGAAGTGGTAGCCGGCCATGATCATCCGCGCCACCCAGAAGAACAGGATTTCGGGCGCCGTCACCAGGGTGTGGCCGGGATAGAAACGTTTCAGGTCCGGCGTCTCCTCCGGCCAACCGAGCGTCGCGAACGGCCAGAGCCAGGAGGAGAACCAGGTGTCGAGCACGTCGGGGTCCTGCTCGACCGGGCCGCCGCACTTGGGGCAGGCTTTCGGGTCCTCGCGGTCGGCCCACCGCCGGGGAGGGACGCACCTGGGACACGTGAACACCGGAATGCGGTGCCCCCACCACAGCTGGCGCGAGATGTTCCAGTCCCGGATGTTCTCCAACCAATGCTCATACGTCGCGCCCCACCGCTCCGGGACGAGGCGAATCGCCCCGGTCCGGTACGCCTCGACCGCCGAGTCCGCGAGCGGCTTCATCTTCACGAACCATTGATCGGACAACCGCGGCTCCACCACCGAATCGCAGCGGTAGCAGTGCCGCACCGCGTGCCGATGCGGCTCGACTTTCTCCAGCAGGCCCCGCTCCTTGAGCATGTCCACGATCTTTTCGCGCGCGTCGAAGCGGTCGAGCTCGGTGAGGGCCTTCGGCACGCGCGTCGGATGCTCCATGCGCCCGTCCTCGGTCATGATCAGCGGCATCTCGAGCTTGTGCCGCAGCCCGATCTCGAAGTCGCTCGCATCGTGCGCCGGCGTGACCTTCACGAAGCCGGTGCCGAACCCGGGCTCGACCGCTTCATCGGCGATGATCGGCACCGGGAGGTCGATGATGGGGACCCGGGCGACCTTGCCCACGTAGGCGCGATGGCGCGCGTCCTTGGGATTCACCGCCACGGCCGTGTCGCCGAGTAGCGTCTCGGGGCGCGTGGTGGCCACGGTCAGGGACGGCGTGGGGCCGCCCTCCACGGGATAGCGGATGTGGTAGAGCTTGCCGTCGACCTCCCTGGGCTCGGCCTCCTCGTCCGACAAGGCCGTGAGGCAGCGCGGGCACCAATGGATCACCCGGTGGCCTCGATAAATGAGCTTCTCCTCCCACAGACGCACGAACACTTCCCGCACCGCCCGCGAGTAGGACGGGTCGAGGGTGAACCGCGTCCGGCTCCAGTCACAGGACGCGCCGATCATCTTGAGCTGCTCGAGGATCGTGCTGCCGGTCTGTTTCACGAAGGCCCAGACCCGTGCGACGAACGCCTCGCGGCCGAGGTCGAAGCGGCTCTTTCCCTCCTTCGCGATGAGGCGCTCGACCACGTTCTGCGTCGCGATTCCAGCGTGGTCCGTGCCGGGGAGCCACAAGGCTTCCCGGCCGCGCATCCGCTCGAACCGGATGAGCACGTCCTGCGTCACGTTGTTGAGCCCCTGGCCCATGTGCAGCACGGC
>QHUD01000094.1 GCA_003221085.1 Gemmatimonadota bacterium | reverse complement strand
GTGCGGTGCCTGCGGACGGGGCGAGCGTGGTCCGGTCGAGTACCGGCAGCTTCTGGCGTGTGAGCACTAGACCGACGGGCCCGCTCGTGTGCCGCATCGCGATCCGCCACGCCTCGACCGTTTCGTTGGCGTCGGCCGGCCGGAGCAGCAGCAGGTTCGGCATCGCCCGCAGACTGGCGAGCTGCTCGACCGGTTGATGCGTTGGTCCGTCCTCGCCCAGTGCGATGCTGTCGTGGGTCCACACGTAGATCACGTGTCCCGCGCTCAACGCGGCGAGCCGGATACTCGGGCGCATGTAGTCCGAGAACGTCAGGAAGGTCGCGCCGAACGGCACCACGCCCCCGTGATGCGCCATTCCCGTGAGGATCGCGGTCATCGCGTGCTCGCGGATCCCGAAGTGGAGGTTCCGTCCCGCGTACCCCCACACCCCGCCCGCCGCTCCCTGGGTCGGCGGGGTCTGCCCGTCCTCCGGCACGGTCGCGCTCTGGAAGTCTCCCTTGCCTTTCATCATTGTGCGCGTGGACGGATCCAGATCCGCCGACCCGCCGACGAGATTCGGCACCGACTCGGCCAGTGCCTCGATCGCCTTGCCACCGGCGTCTCGCGTGGCCACCGCGCCGTCCTGGGGCGTGTATGTCGGCAGCCGGTCGTCCCAGTGCGGGGGAAGCTGTCCTGCCATGACGCGGTCGAACTCGTCGGCGAGCTCCCCGTGTGCGGCACGGTAGCCGTCCATGACCTGCTGCCAGGCGTTGCGCCACGCCGCCCCGCGCGTGCCGACCTTGGCGAATTCCCGCTGCACCTCCTCGGGGACGTAAAACGTGCGGTCTTCCGGCCAGCCGTAGGCCCGCTTGGTCAGCCGCACTTCGTCCGCCCCCAGCGGCTCGCCGTGGGCCTGGAAGGTGTCCTGCTTGTGCGGGCTCCCGAACCCGATGTGCGTGCGCGCCACGATGAGCGAGGGCCGGCTCTCCTCGGCGCGGGCTGCCGCGAGCGCCGCGTCGACCGCGGCCAGGTCCATCCCGTCCACGTGCTGGACGTGCCAGCCGTATGCCGCGAAGCGCGCCCCGACGTCTTCCGAGAAGGTGACGTTGGTGGTTGCCGAGAGGGTAATGCGGTTCGAGTCGTAGAGCACGATCAGCCGGCCGAGATGCAGGTCGCCGGCGAGCGATGCCGCTTCGGCGGCAACGCCCTCCATCAGGTCCCCGTCGCTCGCGATGACGTAGGTCCGGTGGTCGACGATCGAGTGACCCGGCCGGTTGAACGTGGCGGCCAGCCAGCGTTCCGCCATCGCCATCCCGACGGCATTGCCGAACCCTTGGCCGAGCGGCCCCGTGGTCACCTCGATCCCGCTGCTGCTGCCTCGCTCAGGATGCCCTGGGGTTCGGCTGCCCCAGCGCCGGAAGTGCTTGAGGTCGTCCAGCGTGAGGTCGTACCCCGTCAGACACAACAGGCTGTAGAGCAGCATGCTCCCGTGCCCCGCCGAGAGGACGAACCGGTCGCGATTGACCCATTTCGGCTGTGTGGGGTCATGCCGGAGGTGTCGCGTCCACAGCACGTAGGCCATCGGGGCGGCGCCCATTGGCATTCCCGGATGTCCTGACGCCGCCTGCTCTACGGCATCGATGCTGAGCACGCGGATGGTGTTGATGCAGACATCGTCGATGGTGACCGTCTGGGCGGTCATCGAGCGCTCCCCCGCGAACCCACGTAGCGGCGGATCAGCGCCGTAGTCGAGCTGTCGTGGGCGTCCGCGGCAGCGCTGGAGCCCCGCAGCTCGCCCGCGATCCGCTGTGCCAGCGTCTTGCCGAGCTCCACACCCCATTGATCGAACGAGTCGATGTTCCAGATGACGCCCTGCGTAAACACGCTGTGCTCGTACAGCGCGACGAGCGAGCCCAGAATCGCCGGCGTCAAGCGCTCGGCGAGAATCGTCGAGCTCGGCCGATTCCCTTCGAAGACGCGGTGCGGCACCAGCGATGCCGGCGTCCCTTCCGCTTCGACTTCGCCCGCCGTCCTGCCGAAGGCGAGCGCCTCGGCCTGCGCGAACACGTTCGCCATGAGCAGATCGTGGTGACCGTCCAGCGGGTTCAGCGATCGGCAGAACGCGATGAAGTCGCACGGGACGAGCTTGGTGCCTTGATGAATCAACTGATAGAACGAATGCTGTCCATTGGTGCCGGGCTCCCCCCAGAGAATCGGCCCGGTCTGGTAATCGATGCGGGTGCCGTCGAGCGTGGTGTGCTTCCCGTTGCTCTCCATTGTCAACTGCTGGAGATACGCGGGAAAGCGCTTGAGGTACTGGTCATACGGCAACACCGCGACCGTCTGCGCATCGAAGAAGTCGCCGTACCAGACCGCCAGGAGCCCCATGATCACGGGGAGATTCCGCTCGAACGGCGCGGTGCGGAAATGCACGTCCATCGCATGGAACCCACCGAGCATGTCGCGGAAGTGCTCCGGGCCGATCGCCAGCATCGTGGACAGCCCGATCGCCGAATCCATCGAGTAACGCCCGCCGACCCAGTCCCAAAAGCCGAACGTGTTGGCGGGATCGATCCCGAACGTCGCGACGCCCTCGCGATTCGTCGAAACGGCAACGAAGTGCTGCCGTACCGCCCGCTCGTCGCCGAGCTTGCGCAGGCACCAGACGCGAGCCGAGTGGGCGTTGGTCAGCGTCTCGATCGTGGTGAAAGTCTTGGAGCAGACGATGAACAGGGTCTCCTCGGGGTCGAGGTCACGCGTAGCTTCCACGAGGTCCGTGGCATCGACGTTCGAGACGAAGCGGAACGTCATGTCGCGCCCACTGTAATGCCGCAGCGCCTCGTAGGCCATCACCGGGCCGAGATCGGAGCCGCCGATGCCGATGTTGATGATGTTGCGGATCGGCCGCCCGGTGTGCCCGCGCCAACGGCCGCTGCGCACCTCGTCGCAGAAGGCCGCCATGCGGTCGAGCACGGCGTGCACCTCGGCTACCGCGTCCATTCCGTCGACCAGCATCCGCTCGTGCTTCGGAGCCCGTAGAGCAACGTGGAGCGCAGCCCGCTGCTCGGTCACGTTGATCTTCTCGCCGCGGAACATGGCATCAATGCGCCGGGCCAAGCCGCATTCCTCGGCCAGCCGGAGCAGCAAACCGAGTGTCACATCGGTTACGCGGTGTTTCGAGTAGTCGAGATAGAGCCCGGCGGCTTCGACGGTCAAACGCTCGCCCCGGCGTGGATCGTCGGCGAAGAGCTGGCGCAGATGCCGCTGGCGCATCTGCTGGTAGTGTTCAGCCAGGGCTTTCCACGCCGGGAGCGCAGTCAGCGGTGGCTGCGCGGTCATCGTTGGCCCGCACGCGTGGATGCCCCCTGCTCGAGCGTGGCGCTCTTTGACGCGATGCAGTCCAGCAGATCCTGCCATGACTTGTCGAAAGATACGGTTCCCTCGCGCTGGAGCTGGGTCGCGAGTGCCGCATCGTCCACCCCCTTCCGTCTGAAGGCGGCGAGCGTGTCTTCGGCATCGCCACCATCGACCGGCATCACATCGCGAAGCTGCCCGTGCTCGGCAAAGGCGAGCAAGGTCCGGTCGGGAATGGTGTTGATGGTGTCCGGCGCGGCCAGCGTCTCGATGTAGAGCGTGTCCGAAGCGGCAGGATCCTTGGTCCCGGTGCTGGCCCAGAGCAGGCGTTGCGTCCGGGCGCCGGCGGCCGCCAGTCGCCGCCACCGCGGCGACGCCAGCAGACCGCGGTACGCTTTGTACGCGCGTTTGGCGACGGCGATACCCAGACGATTGCGCAGCTCCTGGGGTACCACGCTTTGAACCGCCACGTCCCAGCGGCTGACGAACAACGATGCCACGGAATCGACGCGCGGATTCAAGCCGGCCGCTAGTCTTCGCTCGATCCCCCGCATGTAGGCCTCGGCCGCCGCGAGGTACTGCTCGGCGGAAAACAAAAGCGTCACATTGATTGGCACTCCGGCGAGGATCGAGGCCTCGATCGCCGGAATGCCCTCCGGCGTGCCCGGGATCTTGATGAACAGATTGGCGCGGTCTGCTCGGGCGTGCAGTTGCGCTCCCGCCGCGATCGTGCTCGCGGTATCGTTGGCGAGCAGCGGGGACACCTCCAACGACACCCACCCATCGACTCCACCCGTGCGGTCGTGGACCGGGCGGAACAGATCGGCGGCCTGGGTCAAGTCCTCGAGTGCGAGGTCGAAGAACAACCCTTCACCCGACTTGCCTTGAGCCGTTTTCTGGCGGATGGCGCTATCGTAGGAGCTGCCATTCTTGATGGCGTGATCGAAAATCGTGGGATTGGACGTCAGCCCCGTCACTGAGAACTCGGCGATGTAGCGCCGCAAGGTGCCATCCGTCAGCATCACGCGGGTGATGTTGTCGAGCCACAGGCTTTGCCCGAGCTCGTGCAGTCGTTGTGTCGCCTTCATGTGTCGCTCCTATCGCGTACGCCCAACGTTGGTTCTGTCAAGGAGGGCGGTCAGATCATAATCGACCAGGTCTCCGATCCGCTCGACCGTCAGGTCGGCCGCGGGATAGGCGATGATGTTCTTGCGGTCCAGCGCGTAGTGTCCCTGTCGCGGGAAGATGGTCGTCACTCCGTCTCCCCAGTGCTGCGTCATCGCAGCCAGGATGCGCAGCTTGTCGTCCACCATGACATAGTGCCGAGCTGGGTATCGCTCGGCGACCGCCTCCAGCATCTGTTCCTTGTGGATATAGATCAGCACTCGACCCTCGACCGCCGCCCACAGCCCCGAGCGCTGGATTTTGCGTGGCTGAAATACCACATCGCCATCCGAAAGGATAACCGTTAACCCCCCGGTCCGAAGATGTCGGATGACATCGAGCGCGCGGGGATACAACCGGCTGGCAAACGGATAGTCGACCAGGAACGACGACATCAGCAGCAACCGCGGGTCGCTCACATTTCCGAGGCGGTAGCGCTGCAACGCGCCCAGGTAGTCCGCGTAGCCCAGCTCGGCGCGTAGCTGCTCGAAGATCGCCCAGTACCGGTCCCGGCGTTCAACACCGAACTCGCGCGCGAGATGATCCTTGAGATCGTCCTCTACACGGTCATTGTCGAGCAACGTATTGTCGCAGTCGAGGAGAAATACGACATCATCCGGTGAGGTCATGTCGTCGCCTCGGCCGCGCCCACGCAAGGCAGCTTGCTGATGCCCACGATCCACCGATGCTCGAGCCGTGGAAATACCGGACAGCAAATGGAACTGGCATCGCGCATTGGCGGGCTCCCTCAAGAACGGCGATGTTCAACCTAGAACAAGCGCCGCGTAGGATTGACAGGAGAACACTCGCGAGCCGCGCCACGTGAGCCAATGGCGCGTTCATACCATCCAAGTCTACAGCCATCACGGCGGGGGTGGGCCGCGATTCGAGGAGCCCGCGCAGGGGCGAGCGGCGCGTGCTAGCCGAGCGGCGCCGCGGGACCGAGCGGAGATGCCGCACCACGGCCGAGTGACCGGCGGCGGGGCGCTCGCTTTACGCCGCACTCGGGATACATTCCCGATTCCGGGACACGAAGGACGCCGCAGCAAGCCGCCACCGCGCCCCGGCTGTTTCGCCGATACGCGCCGAACGTGCTCCTGTGGACCGTGCCGTCCGACAAGGCCTAATGCTCATCCAAGCGCAGCTCGCAACCCCGCTCCTGAGTTAGTCTGCCTTCCATGACCGCTCCGCTGCGCGTAGCCCGTCTGCCGCCTCGTCGGCGGCGTCGCCTGGGCCTGATCGTCCTGGTCGTCCTGTTCGCCCTCTTGCTGCTTCTGTTCAATCTGGTCCCGCTCGCCGCCGAATGGCTCTGGTTCCAGGCCCTGGGTTACGAGCGTGTGTTCACGACACGGCTCGTGGCCGAGGCCGTGCTCGGCGTGGGGGTCGGCGGTCTCGTATTCGCGTTCCTCTACATCAACCTGCGGATCGCCCAGCGCGGCCTCGTCCCGAACCCGCTGGTGGTCCAGTTCAGCTCCGGGGCCGCCGGCGTGGACGTGACCCGGCTGTTCCGCCGCCTGGCTCTGCCGACAGCGCTCGGCCTGGCGCTGCTGTTCGGCGTGGGCGCCGCCGGCGGCTGGCTGGGCGTGCTCCAGTTCCTGCACCGGACGCCGTTCGGCGTGACGGACCCCGTCTTTGGCCGCGACGTTGGCTACTACGTGTTCACCGTACCGGTGATCGCGGGCGCGATCGGTCTCTGTACCGCCGTCACGACGCTCACGCTACTCGCGACCGCCGCGCTGTACGGGCTGCGACGGGACATCATCGTCTTCCGGCGGCAGGTCACCGTGGAACCGTCGGCCCGGCTGCACCTCGGCGGGCTGGTCGCCCTGCTGTTCCTGCTGGTGGCGTTGCGGGTGTACTTCGTTCGACTCCCGGGACTGCTGTACTCCACCACCGGGCCGCTCGTGGGGGCGAGCTTCGCCGATCTCCACGCCCAGCTCACCGGCCTGCGGCTCGCCGGGCTCGCGGCCGTGGCGGGCGGAGCGCTGGTCCTGTGGGGAGCCCGCAGCCAGGGTCTGGCCCGCAACGCCGTGCTCGCGGTCGGGCTCTATCTCGGCGTGTCGCTCCTCGGCGTCGCTCTCTACCCGGCGATTGTGCAAAAACTGATCGTGGCGCCGAACGAGTTGGTGAAGGAGACGCCGCAGCTCGCCTCGCACATCGCGGCGACGCGGCGGGCCTGGGGGCTGGACAGCGTCGTGACCCGCGACCTTACGGGCGAGGCCGGGCTCACGGAGCGGGACATCCGGGCCAACCGGCCGACGATCGACAACATCCGACTGTGGGACCGCGACCCGCTGCTGCAGACGTTCGGACAGCTGCAAGAGATCCGTACCTACTACGACTTCGTCTCGGTGGACGACGACCGCTACTGGATCGACGGCCAATACCGTCAGGTGCTCCTCTCCCCACGCGAGCTGAACTCGGCTTCGCTCCCCACGCGCACGTTCATCAACGAGCGCCTCACCTTCACGCACGGCATGGGACTCACGCTCGGGCCGGTCAACCAGGTCACCTCGGAGGGACTGCCGGTCCTCTTCATCAAGGACCTGCCGCCCGCGTCCAGCGTGTCGCTGCATGTGACACGCCCGGAGCTCTACTTCGGCGAGCTCAGCGATTCGTGGGTATTCGCCCGGACCCACCAGCGGGAGTTCGACTACCCGTCGGGTGACCAGAACATCTTCACCTCCTACGAGGGGATAGGGGGCGTGCGGGTCGGCTCGTTCCTGCGTCGCCTGGTGCTCGCGACCTACCTCCGCTCCCTGAAGGTGCTGTTGTCGAGCGACATCACGAGCGACAGCCGCGCGATGTACTTCCGGAACATCCGGCTGCGGGCGCGCACGGCGCTGCCATTCTTGTCGTTCGACGGCGATCCCTACCTCGTCGTCAGCGATTCGGGCCGGCTCCGCTGGATCCTCGACGCCTACACCGCGACGAGCCGCTACCCCTACGCGCAGCCGCTCGACGATGGCACCAACTACATGCGCAACAGCGTGAAGGTGGTGATCGACGCCTTCGACGGTACCGTCACGGCCTACCTGGCCGATCCGCGTGACCCGCTGGTGCTCACCCTGGCGAAGGTGTTCCCCGAGATCTTCCAGCCGCTCGACGCGATGTCTAAGGATCTGCGGGCACATCTGCGCTATCCCGAGGACCTGTTCCACGTGCAGACCGACTTGTACGCCACGTACCACATGGCCGAGCCGGACGTCTTCTACCATCGGGAGGACCAGTGGCAGAAGCCGGTGTTGTCGCGGCCGGGTGAGCGGCCGGATCCCTTCCTGCGCCACATCGTGATGCGGCTGCCTGGGGAGCGGCAGGCGGAGTTCATCTTGATGGTGCCGTTCACGCCGCGCGGCAAGGACAACCTGGCGTCGTGGATGGTGGCGCGGAACGACGGGGAGCACTACGGCCGACTGGTGCTGTATCGCCTCCCCAAGCAGAGCCTGGTCTACGGCCCGACCCAGATCGTGAACCGGATCAATCAGGATACCGACATCTCGCGCCAGATCTCGCTGTGGGACCAGCGCGGCTCGGAGGTGATCCGCGGCAACCTACTGGTCATCCCGATCGAGGAGTCGCTCATCTACGTGCAGCCGCTCTACCTGCGAGCCGAGGGCGGGCGGATCCCTGAGATGAAGCGGGTCGTCGTGGCCTACCAGAACCAGGTGGTCATGGAGGAGACGCTCGAGGCCGGGTTGGCACGGATGTTCGGCGGCCAGGTCGAGTCCACCGCGGCTGCCGCCGCCGCGCCGCCCGGCGCCGCCCGTCCCGCCGACGGCCGCGCCGCGGATCTCGCTCGCCGGGCGGCCGAGTTGTACCAGCGCGCCGTCGCGGCGCAGCGCAGCGGCGACTGGGCCCGCTACGGCGAAGAGTTGTCCCAGCTGGGCGAGGTGCTGCGCCAGTTGCAGGCCGTCTTCGGAGGCCGCCAGCCCTAGTCGTCAATCGCCGGCCAGGCGTTGTCGTCGGGTGTGGGGAGCATGAAGACGCAGCGCCTATGAGACTTCGTTCTTGATGGACTCTGGCAGGGATTCCGCCTCCCGACCCTCGAGTACGTAGACCGACACACCCCCGGGTTCAGCACGTGGCGATGATAGTAATCCTTCGAGGCAACGTACTTCGCGGGCTCCGCGGACTGCCCTTCGGGCATCGTTCCGGGCCAGGAGATGAGCTTGTGGCCGACAGCACTCCGCTAGCCTGGCCAAACGGCGGATGGTGCGCCGTCGTGCACCCTGGCATGGTTCGAGAAGCAGTTAACCTCTCGAAAGGCGGAGCCCGTGACTGACGACCGTACGACCCTCGCAATGCTCTCCGAACAACTCGCCGATGCCGTGGCCACGGCCGGCGCCGCACTCGTCGCCGTCCACGCCCGGCCTCGCCTGCCGTCCACCGGCGTGCACTGGAAAGACGGCGTGGTGGTCACCACCGAAGGCACGATCCGGCGGGAGGACGACATCGAGGTCACGCTCCCGGACGGCCGGCACATCCCGGCGACGCTGGCGGGGCGCGACCGCGGCACCGACCTCGCGGTCCTGCGCATCGCGTCCGGGTCACTGCCCGTGGCAACGCTCGGCGATCCGGCCACGTTGCGTCCGGGGCACCTGGTCCTGGCCCTGGCGCGCCTCGATGAGGGCGGCCCGCGCGCGGCGTTCGGCGCGGTCAGTGCCACCGGCGGCAAGTGGCGCTGCTGGAAGGGGGGCGAGATCGACCGCTGGCTCCAATCCGACCTCGAGATCTATCCCGGCTTCGGCGGCGGCCCGTTGGTGGACGCCGCAGGGCGCATCCACGGTGTCAACTCGGGCGGCCTGAGCCGGGCGCTCGCGACGACGATTCCCGTCTCCACGGTGAACCGCGTGATGGCGCAGCTCCTGGAGCGTGGCTACGTCGCCCGTGGATGGATCGGCGCCGCCATGCAGCCCGTGCAGCTCGACCCGACGAGTCGGCAACGGCTGAAGCGCGACGGCGGATTGCTGCTGCTGTCGGTGGAGCCCGACGCGCCGGCATCGCGGGCGGGACTCCTGATCGGCGACGTCATCGTGGCGATCGATGGTCACAGCCTCGACGGCTTCGACCAGCTGCTCGACCTGTTGGGGGGCGATGTCGTGGGAAAGACGCTGCGCCTCGAGCTGGTCCGGGCAGGCCAGCCGGTGTCGGTGGACGTCGTCATCGCCGAGCGGCCACGCAGAGCGCGATGACGACCATGAGCGCAACGTTCCTGAGCGACCCGGCGGAACGGCTCCGGGCCAGTGTGGTCGGGATCGCAAATGGACGGAGGGGTCGCCGTGCGGCCGGCGGGGCGGCCATCGCCTGGTCAGGCGACTTGTTCGTGACCAGCGCGCACGTCGTGACGACCTCCCACGCGACGATCGTGACGCCCGACGGCCGAGCCGTGCCGGGCGAGGTGGTTCGTCGTGACGCCGAGCGCGACATCGCGGTGGTGCGGGCCGCCGGGACCGGCGTGCCGGCGGCCGTCGCGGGCGACCCTTACGCCCTGCGGTCCGGCTCCCTGGTCTTCGCGGTGGGCCATCCGTTCGGGGTGAGGGACGCGGTCAGCGTGGGCGTGCTCCAGGCCGTGAGCCCTCTGCCCCGCGGCTACGGACTCAACGAGAACGGCTCGTTCGTCTGGCTCCAGGCCGATGTGCGTTTGGCGCCGGGGAATTCGGGGGGCCCGGTCGGCGATGCTCAGGGTCGGGTGATCGGCGTGGCGGCGATGGTCGTCTCCGGTATGGCGCTCGCGGTCCCGATGCCGGACGTCGAGCGATTCCTCTCGGGTCTCACGTGAAGCTGCGCGTCTACCTCGACGTCGCCGATCCGGTGACGCGACGCCGGCTCGCGGCGCTGGTCAAGGCGGATCCGGAGATCGTGCTCGTGGCCGAGGCGGAGGAAGCCGATGTGGTGGTGAGCGAGCGGGTGATCGCCACTGCGGCGCCGGCCACCGTGCCGCGCGAGGGAGCGGCACTCACGCCGCGCGAGCTGGACGTGCTTCGGCTGGTCGCGCGGGGCCTGGGGAACAAGGAAATCGCCGCGGAGCTCGATCTCTCCGCTCACACGGTGAAATACCACCTGGCCTCGGTGCTCGCGAAGCTCGGCGTGCGCTCCCGCACCGCGGCAGTCTCCCGGGGCATTCGCACGGGCCTCCTCCCGCTCTAAATGCCGCGATCGCTGGCCGCACCCTTGAGCGTTTGGAGCGGGAGTGCGCGATGTGGAACGTGGTACGTAGCTGTGGTTCGCATCCCATCATACGTTGGCGGACACGAAGGTGTACCTTTACCCGCCACGCTGAGTGTGGGTGCGGCTCATGGTTGACACCACGAAGATTGACCCGCTTGCGGCCCAGCTGCAGGCCACGCTCGATAAGATCCCGGCCTACACCTGGTACGCGAATCCCACCGGCGGGCTCACGTTCGTCAATACGCGTTCCGCGGATTACCTCGGTCTCCCGAGTGACCATCCGCTGCGCTTGGGGATCGACACCGGCGCCGCGTGGGACTCCCATATCGCATTGCTGCATCCGGAGGACGCCGCAGAAACGCGGCGAGTCTGGTCAAACTGCCTCAAGACCGGCTCCGCAGGCGAGGTGAGCTTTCGACTTCGTAACGCTGACGGCGCGTACCGCTGGTTCCTCAGCCGCGCGGAACCACTCCGTGCGCAGGATGGCACGATCTTGTATTGGATCGGGATCAACCTCGATATCGAGGACCGCAAACGGGCGGAGATCGAGCTGCAGCAGATGCTTGACCTCGCGCCGCAGCTCATCGTCGTACTGGGACCCCAACAAGAGCGCCTGTACGCCAATCGTCCGGCGCTCACGTACCTCAGCGGCACGCTCGAGGAGTGGCGGCAGCGCGCGCCCGGATCGGAAGCCCATCCGGACGATGTCGAACGGTGCAGAGCTATTGGAGCACAGGCGATCATCAGCGGCTCGCCGTACGAGGTGGAGGTCCGGTTGCGCGCCGTCGACGGGAGCCATCGCTGGTTTTTGGCACGCTACAACCCGGTGCGCGACGCCCAGGGACAGATCATGCGCTGGTACCTGGCCTTTACCGATATCGACGATCGCAAGCGCATCGAGGACCGGATGCGCAACGAGACCGTCGCGTTGCGCGAAGACCTGGACCGCGCCTCGATGTTCGAGGAGATCGTCGGCTCATCGGCCGCGCTGCAACGCGTCCTGACGCAGGTGGCGAAGGTGGCGCAGACGGACGCGACGGTGCTGATTCTAGGCGAAACGGGGACGGGGAAGGAACTCGTCGCTCGCGCGATTCACAAGCGTTCGCGTCGCGCGAGCGGGGCATTCATCCGCGTCAACTGCGCGGCCATTCCGCCCTCGCTCGTCGCGTCCGAGCTGTTCGGGCACGAAAAGGGCGCCTTCACCGGCGCCGTGCAGCGCCGCCTCGGCCGCTTCGAGGCCGCGGACGGCGGCACGATCTTCCTGGACGAAATCGGCGAGCTGCCCCCGGAGGCGCAGGTGTCCTTGCTGCGGGTGCTCCAGGAGCGGGAGATCGAGCGTGTCGGGAGCAGTCATCCCATTGCGGTGGACGTGCGCGTGCTCGCGGCGACGAACCGCGATCTCGAGGCCGCGGTGGAGCGCGGCACGTTCCGGGAGGATCTGTTCTACCGGCTGAACGTCTTCCCCATCCGCCTGCCGTCGCTGCGCGAGCGCGCGGAGGACATTCCGATCCTGGTCGAATACCTGGTCGACCGCTTCGCCAAGCAGACGGGGAAAATCATCCGCAACATCGAGAAGCAGACCCTGCAGCGGCTCACGGCCTACGACTGGCCAGGCAACGTGCGCGAGCTCCAGAACGTGATCGAACGTGCCGTCGTGTTGAGTGAGGGGGGGGCCGAGACGTTCGTGATCGATGAGTCGTGGCTCGCGCGCAAGCCGCGCACGCCGTCGAACGGCACGGCCCTGACTACCCTGGCCGACGGTGAAAAGACGTTGATCGAAGCCGCGCTCAAGGAGACGCACGGTAGGGTGGCCGGCCCGCGCGGCGCGGCGGCGAAGCTGGGCATTCCACGCCAGACGCTCGAGTGGAAAATCCGCAACCTGAACATCGACAAATTGGCCTTCCGAAAACACTGATCGCGCTCGCCGGTTGGCAATTGCCAACGGGCTGGCACGCTCCGCAAGACCAACTCGCGATTTCGTAAGCGCTTAGTCGTGGCGCGGCGTTTGCCTTTCGGCGCGAGCGTGACTCTCAGGATCGAAATCGCCTCTGACGGCGAGACGGCGACGTTCCGGCTCAGCGGGTGCATCGAGGAGGTTCACCTGGGCGAGCTGCAGGCACAGGTGCAGCGGTACCGCCCACGGCTCGTGTTCGACCTGGCGGAGACGACCCTCGTGGATCTCGCGGTGGTGCGCTTCCTCGCCGCGCATGAAGTGGAGGGCGTCGAGCTGCTGCGGTGCCCGCGATACATCCGGGAGTGGATCGCCCAGGACCGAAGCCAA
The DNA here is from genome assembly GCA_003221085.1 of Gemmatimonadota bacterium. Classification (GTDB taxonomy): domain Bacteria; phylum Gemmatimonadota; class Gemmatimonadetes; order Gemmatimonadales; family GWC2-71-9; genus AG41. The sequence goes on along the minus strand of QHUD01000094.1, from coordinate 1,958 downwards.
GGAACTAGAAGGACATAGACCATGACCACTGCACCCGTACAAGTCCTCCAGGCGCTGCTCGCCAACCCGCGCGATTTGGCCAACGTGAAGAGCGTGACGACCCCGGACGTCACCTACGTCTCGCTCAGCGAGGACAACCCGGAGCTCAAGCGCTATCTGCCCTGGACCGGGACGAACACGGGGCCCGAAGCCATCGGCCGCGCCTTCGAGGGGATTGGGCGGGCGTGGGAGACGAAGGCTTTCGAGGTCCGCGAGGTCATCGAACAGGGCGATAAGGTCGCGATGTTCGGCTCGTTCACGTATCGCGGGCGCCAGTCCGGCCAGGAAATCACTTCGCCCTTCTCGCTGCTCGCGAAGCTGAGAGACGGCAAAATTCACTACCTCCAGTTTCTCGAGGACACCTTCGGTACCTCGGGAACCCTCGGGCGTCCGCGATCCTGACCCACCCGCCATGTGAGGAACGATGAACAGAGATCTGGGTGTCTGGACCCATCAAGACTGCGCCCTGGTACTGATCGACTATCAACCGGAGATATTTGCCACCATTCGCTCGGAAACGAGCGCCGCCTTGGCGGAGCTCAACGTGCGCCTCCTGGCCAGGACCGCCAAGGCGTTCAACCTGCCGATCGTGCTGTCCACCGTCGGGGTCGCGGCCCGCATCAATGGGCCGACGGCCCCGGCGCTCCTCGCCGACCTTCCCGGCGTACAGGTGATCGACCGCGGGACGATGAACGCGTTCGAGGATCGCGCCTTCCGGGAAGCCGTAAAGAAGACCGGGCGCAAGCGGCTGATCTTCGGTGGACTCCACACCGAGATTTGCCTGGCGTTCGCGGCGGTCGAGGCACTGAAAGCCGGGTACGACGCGATGTTCGTCACCGATGCCGTGGGTGGGAGGTCTCAAACGGCGCACCGCACGGCGATCGAGCGGTTGGCACACGCGGGCGCCGTCCCGAATACCGCGCTCGCGGTCCTGTGCGAGCTGTTCCGCGACTGGACGTCGCCGCTGGCAAACAAGGCGCGCGAGGTCATCGCCTGGTATTTCGCGGAAGTCCCGAAGCTGACCGCCGAAGTTGGCGTGTGATGAGGCCTCAGCCATGACGAGGGACCGAACGATTCTCATCACCGGAGTGACCGGCCATCAGGGCGGCGCGGTCGCGCAGGCGCTGCGGGGCAGCGGGTTTCAACTGCGCGGCCTGACGCGCAAGCCGGACAGCGAGCGGGCGGCGGCGCTGGCGCGCCGCGGCGTCGACGTCGTCAAGGGCGATCTCGATGACGAGGCGACGCTGCGCCGTGCGTTGGCTGGCGCGTGGGGCGTCTTCGGCGTGCAGAACACGTGGGAGGCGGGCGTCGAGCGGGAAGAGGCGCAGGGCAAGCGTCTTGCGACGCTGGCGCGCGAGACCGGCGTCGAACACTACGTCTACACATCCGTGGGATCGGCAAACCAGCGGACGGGCATCCCGCACTTCGACAACAAGTGGCGCATCGAGGAAACCGTGCGCGGCCTCCGCTTCCCCTCGCATGTGATCCTGCGTCCGGTGTTCTTCATGGACAACCTGCTCGCGCCCTACAGCCTCCAGGGCTCCACGCTGGCCTGGGCGCTCGGGCCAGGCACGAAGCAACAGATGATAGCGGTGGACGATATCGGCTGGTTCGGCGCGCGCGCATTCACCGACGCCGCCGCCTTGAACCGCCGCGAGATCGATCTCGCCGGTGACGTACGAACGATGCAGGAGGCGGCGGAGATCCTGACGGAGGCGCTGGGTCGGCCGATTGCGTTCGTGCAGACGCCAATCGAACAGGTCCGGCAGTACAGCGAGGATACGGCGTTGATGCTGCAATGGTTCGAGCGTGTCGGCTACAGCGCCGACATCGCTGGCCTGGAACGCGAGTTCGGCCGCGGGCTCACGAAGCTCCCCGACTGGGCACGCCGCCACGCGCGACCAAAAGGGCGCGCCCTG
>QHUD01000093.1 GCA_003221085.1 Gemmatimonadota bacterium | reverse complement strand
ACGTCTTGACGGCGATCTCCCCGCCGTAGTTGCTGATCTCGAGGCGGGCGCCCGCGCGCACCGGGACGGTCGTGTCGGTCTGCTGTGCGAGCGCGAGCGCCGCGAGCGTCGCCAGGGTCGTCAGCATGCTGGTCTATCCTCCTCCTAGCTCCGCGCGCCGGCAAGTGTCGCCGCTTGGCGCAAGAGCTCCAGTTTCCGCCGCATCTCTTGGGCGAGGTGCAGGTTCAGATATGAGTTCCCGGGATCGGCCGCGAGCGCGCTCTGCGCGCTGCGGATCGCCCGATCGATGATTCTCAGGTTCCGCTCGATCACGCGCACCGTGGCGGTGTCGAGCCGACCGGGCTGCGCGATCGCGCGCTCGAGATCCGCCACCTGGGCGGCAAAGCGGGCGTCGCCCGGGTATGCGGATGCGTTGAGGACCGATCGGCGGACGAAGTCGGGCCGGGTCGGGCTTCCCCGCCGCCCCAGCAGCCAGGCTCCACCACCCGACACGAGCGCCAAGACCACCGACGCGGCGGCGAGCTGCGGTACAGTGAAGGAAAACCGCCTCACCGCCGGCCGCGCTTGCGCGCGCGCTGCCAGCCCGATCCGACCAGCCACGGCCGGCCAGAGATCCGCCGCGGGCGGGCGATCGTCCAGTGCGCGCGCGTTCGTCACGACTCGCCGCAGCTCCTCGAGTGTGGTCCGGCACGCGTCGCACGAGGCGAGGTGCGCCTCGAGCGCCGTCTGCTCAGCCGGCGCGAGCTCGCCGTCGAGATACTCTGAGAGTCGATCAGTCCACTGGTCCGTCATACGCTACTCCCTTCCGGTACTCCCACGTCCCCAACCCCTAGCCCCTAGCCCCGACCATCAACGCTCGAGATGCCGCCGCAGCGCCATGCGGGCGTGATGCAGCTGCGATTTGGACGTGCCGGCCACGATCCCCAGCATGTCGGCGATTTCTTCGTGCCGGTACCCCTCGATATCGTGCAGCACGAACACCTGTCGCGCACCGTCGGGCAGCCGCCCGATCACCTCCTCGAAGTCCATCGACAGCTCCGGTGCCGCCGGACGCCCCGCCACGCCCTCGAGGACATCGGCCGAGTCGACGTAGCGGCCCCGCTCCGTGCCGAGCGTCGTACGCCGGGCGAGGATCACGTTCACGGCCAGCCGATGCAGCCACGTCCCGAACGCCGCGTCGCCGCGGAACGTCCCAAGCTTGGTCCAGGCGCGGACGAACACGTCCTGAGCGATGTCGTCGGCGTGATCCGGGCCGACCATGCGTCGCACCAGGCTGTGCACGCGCGCCACGTGGGACCGGTATAGACGCTCGAAGGCGCGGCCGTCACCGGAGGCGGCGAGCGCCGCGTCGGCAGTTTCCGCGTCCCCCAACGCCCGCTGGTCCGGATCTCTGCGCAGTGTCGCCACCCCGGGAGTGGTGAGCTCCATGTGCCTCATTCGATAGGGCACAGGCCTAAAAGGTTGTAGCCAAACAGGAAAGGCAACATCTCGACGCACAGACGCACAGGGGAGAATAGGTAGTAGAGAATAGACTACATTCCGAGCCGCCATGAGCCCCTCCCCCAACCTGCTCGCCCTCGCGGGCCTCGGCTTGCTACTGGGCTTCCGCCACGCGTTCGAGCCGGACCACCTCGCCGCGGTCTCGACGCTCGCGACGCGCCAGGGGCGCCTGCTCGACGCTTGTCGCTTGGGCGCCGCCTGGGCGCTCGGCCACACCGCGAGCGTCGGCGTGGTCGTGGGCGCGATCATCCTCTTCGGACTGCGTCTTCCCGACCGACTCTGGCCCGCCGCCGATCTGCTGGTCGCGCTGCTGCTGATCGGGCTCGGCGGGACGGTGATGGTGCGATACGCCCGCGGCCGGTGGCATCTGCACGTGCACGAACATGCCGGCGGCTCGCACTTGCATCTCCATAGCCACGCGGAGGGGACGGCGCACGAGCACAGGCACCCGCCGGGAGACGCGCGCCGCTCGCTCGGGTTCGGCTTGCTGCACGGTCTCGCGGGAAGCGCCGCGATCCTCGTCCTGCTGGTGGCGGCGGCGCCGACCCGCATGGCCCAGCTCGCCTACTTCGTCGCGTTCGCGATCGGCACGATGATCGGAATGCTCGCGGTGTCGGTGTCGCTCGCGAGCGCGGTGCGGCTCGCTTCGACGCGGGGCGCGCGCTGGGCGACCCTGCTCCACCTCGGCAGCGCGGCGGCGAGCCTGATGGTAGGGCTGCTCCTGGCCGGCCGTGTCGCTGGGGAATTCTAGCGCTCCTCCATGCGCCTGCGCTGGCTCGCTCCGCTCCTACTCCTCGGCTGCCTGGACGCCTTCTCCCCGGCCGGCGCCGAGCACCTCACGCCGCCCACGGTCTACCGGGTTTGGTGGACGGAGATCGAGCGCTGCGCGGGGCTGTGGGGTGACTTCGATCGTGTGGAGTGGTACGAGGTCCCGGGCTCGAGCTACACCTGTCCTGCCCACGAGGGCCTGTGCGACGGATGGTGGCGCTCGCCGCACACGATCTACATGGCGCAGAGTCGGCTGTACAACCGTCAGCTCGCCGAGCACGAGATGCTGCATGACCTGTTGCAGCGGGGTGACCACCCGCCGGTGTTTCAGGCGTGCGGGGTCCAACTAAACTAGACGGAGCAACCGGTCTACGTCTTCGCGTCCACGACCGTCGCCGCCGTGAGCGTCCCGAAAACGTTGGTCATGGTGCGGAACATGTCGGGCACGCGATCGAACCCGAGCAGGAGCTGAAGGCCGGTGAGCGGGAGGCCCGTGGCGGTGAACGCCGGCACCAGGCTCACGATGCTCGCCGAGGGGACGCTCGCGACCGTGAGCGATGCGAGGAACACCGCGGCGCCCGCCTGGAACATACCGGCAAGCCCGAGCGGGACGTCGGAGAGCCTGGCAACGAACAGCACCGCCACCGCCTGGAACAGGGCGCTCCCCACGCGGCCGACGCTCGCACCCAGGGGGAGCACGAAACTCGCTACGGTGCGCGAGAGCCGCAGGTCGGCCTCCGCGGCTTCGAGCATGACGGGGAGCGTGGCGAGCGACGAAGTGGTCGAGAACGCCATGAGCAGCGAGGCACGGATGGCCCGCAGGTAACGCCACACGCTGAGCCGGGCGACCAACGCGACGACCGGGAGGAGCACAACCGCAATGAGGATCGCGAGCCCCGCGATGACCGTCAGAATGAAGACGGCCATGGTCGTGAGCAGGTCGAGGCCGGATTTTGCCACCGCGCCGGCGGCGATCGCGAAGATGCCGAGCGGAGCGAGCAGCAGCACCCAGCGCACGATCCGGATCAGCGCCTGTGTGGTCACGTCGGCGAGGTCGGTCAGGGCGTGCCGTTTCTCGTCGGGCAGGGCAGCGGCCGCCACAGCAAAGATCGTGATGAACACGATGAGGGGAAGGAGATTCCCATCCACGGCCGCACGCACCGGGTTCGACGGGATGAGCTCCACGATGAACTGAGGACCCGTGGTGATCTGCTCGGCGGCGTGGCCCACGGCTCCGGAGTCGGCGGCCGCGCTGTGACGGAGCGCCGTCTGCTGGTCGGGTGTGATGGGGGCGAGGGGCAAAAGCAGGGCCGCCACGACGAATCCGATGACGATGGCTGCGAGCGTCGTTCCCCAGAAGAAGCCGAGCGTCCGGATGCCGAGCCGGCCCACGCGTCGCAAATCGCCAAGCCCCGCGATGCCGGCGAACAGCGCCGTGGCAACGAGTGGGATCACGACCATCGACAGCAGGTTCGAGAACAGCGTGCCGAGCGGCCGCAGCCACTGCGTCACGGCCAATAGCACGGGCGAGTGCGTCAAGGCGGCGGCGAGGCCCAGCACCAGCCCGGCCACGAGGCCGAGCGCCATCCAGACGTGGCTTCCGATCGGTCGCAAAGTATTATTTCTGGGCACAATGATCACCGACGCCACCACGCTCCGCAACCGCTAGCCGTCTGGCCACGCCCGCGAAGCGCTCGTACCGCCTGACGGGGGACACGGGGTCGCCCGTGGCCGTCGAGGTCACGAGCGCGGCGGGGCAGCGTCCCGTCGTCGTGCTCTCCGGCCCGCCCAAGCCCGGGCTCGTCGAGCGGCTCGCGCGTGCCGGATTCGCAGTGGTCTCCTTCGACCCGTCGGGGGCGTCGGGCCTCGACATCGTGCTGGACGCCCTCGGGCGCGGAGTGTTGGACGTGGACGCGGACAGCTATGCGCTGATCGAGCCGCGCGACGACGGCTCGATCGCGCTGGCTCGAGCCGCCGCCGGCGTCCGAGTGCCCGGGCTCGTCGTACGCGACCTGCCGGTCGAGCTGGCGACGGCGGCGATCGTGCAGTGGTTGGCGAAACATCTGGTGTGATCACCCTCGCAACCGTCCGCCAGGCCCTGCGGGACCACCGCCCTCAGGTGGCCGATGCTCCCGACGCCCGCCCCGCCGCGGTCGCGCTCATCCTGCTGGAAGGCTCCGGCGGTCTCGAGATCCTGCTCATCAAACGTGCCGAGCGCGTCGACGACCCGTGGTCCGGTCAGATCGCGCTCCCGGGCGGGCGCTACGAGGCCCGCGACCGGGACCTCGAGGCGACCGCGATTCGGGAGACCCGCGAGGAGACGGGAGTGGACTTGTCGAATGCGGAGCGGCTCGGCGCGCTGGACGACCTCTATCCCCGCACGCCGGTCCTGCCGCCGGTCGTGGTGCGGCCCTTTGTCTTCACGGTGGCCCGATGCCCGGCGCTCGTACCGAGCGACGAAGTGCAGCGCGCCTTCTGGCTGTCGCTCGCGCGACTCTCCGAGCCGGGGGTGCACCGCGAGGTCAGTATGACGTTGCGCGGCGCCGTGCGGGTCTTGCCGGCCTACCTCGTGGAGGAGGAGATGATTTGGGGCATGACGGAACGGATCCTCACGTCTTTTGTCGACCTACTCCAGCTTCTGTAGCTTCTCAAAATCCACATATTCGCTTGACGGTATCTCACTATTAGTATAGACTAAGGCGTTTCGGGTGTTGCAGGTCAAACCGTTGCCCTAACACCTGATACCTGACACCCAATACCTGCCTGCGCGGCAGGGAGAATCGGCATGCAGCCAACCGTGCGCGATCCCAACCCTCCCCTGACACGGTCAGTCGAGGACTACCTCAAGGCCATCTACCATCTCTCGAGCCAGGGCGGGTTCGCCGCGACCAGCGACATTGCCGCGATGCTCGAAGTGTCCCCGCCATCGGTAAGCGGCATGGTGAAGCGGCTCTCGGAGATGGGACTGATCGAGCATGTGCCCTACCGCGGCGTGCAGCTCACCTCGCAGGGGCGCCGAGCCGCGCTCCGGATGATCCGCCGGCACCGGATTCTCGAGCTCTATCTCACGCAGCACCTGGGTTACGACTGGGGGGGCGTGCACGACGAGGCGGAGCGGCTCGAGCACGCCGTGTCGGACGAGCTCATTGAGCGGATGGCGAGCGCGTTGGGGCAGCCGCAATACGATCCCCACGGCGACCCGATCCCCACGGCGGCCGGTGACATCGAGGAAGCGGAGCTCGTCTCGCTCGCCGACGCGCACGTCGGCACGAAGCTCGAGCTGCGGCAGGTGGGAACGCAGGACACGGCCCGTCTGCGCTACTTCGCGGAGCAGGGGCTCACTCCGGGAGTGCTCCTCACGGTGAGCGAGCGCCAGCCGTTCAACGGCCCCACGACCATCGCGTTGGTGCCCTCCGGGGACCCGCGCGTAGTGGGTCGCGAGCTGGCGCAGCTCTTGTGGTGTCAGGAGATCGGCTCGTGAGCGGGCGAGGGTCGACCTTTCTTGGTCTCCTGCTGGCGGCCGGGGCGACACCGGCAGGGGCCCAGGTGCAGGCGACTGTACCCTCGATCTCCGACAACAGCTTCCTGATGGAAGAGGCCTACAATCAGGAGCCCGGTGTCGTGCAGCATATCAGCGCGTTCCAGCTGTTCCGCGGCGCCGACGCGTGGGCTTACACCTTCACCCAGGAATGGCCGCTATCCGGCCGGACCCATCAACTGAGCTTCACGCTGCCGATCGAGCGAACGCACGACGGTTCGTCGGTCGCGACGGGCCTCGGCGACGTGGCGGTCAACTATCGCTATCAGCTCGCCGGGGCGGAGCGGCTGTCCGTCGCCCCGCGGTTCTCGTTGCTCCTGCCGACCGGGCGCGCCAGGTCGGATCTCGGTGCCGGCGCGCTCGGTGTCCAGGTGAATGTGCCGGTCAGCCTGCTGGTCGCGAACAAGGTCGTCACACACTGGAATGCCGGCGGCGCCGTGACCCCCTCGGCCAAAAACGCGGTCGGGGACCAGGCGACTACGGTCGCGTACAACCTGGGCGCGAGCGTCGTGTGGCTGATGCGGCCGACTTTCAATCTTCTGCTTGAAGTCGTCTGGACGCGGGAAGAGACCGTGACTGGGGCCGGCCGCACCGCGGCGAGCCACGCGCTGTCGATCGGTCCCGGGATCCGCTGGGCCCACAATTTCTCCAGCGGGCTGCAGATCGTCCCGGGCATCGCGTTCCCGATCGGCGTGGGGCCGAGCGCGGGGGACGACGCGGTGCTGCTGTATCTGAGCTTCGAGCATCCCTTCCGGCGTGGGAGCCGCTGATGGCGGCGCCGCAGCCCGATCTGCCTCTCGCTGCCGCGGACCCGGGGTGGCGGCGCCCGCGTCTCGCACCGAGCCTCGCCGAAGTCTATCGCACCGTTCCCGTCAGCACGGGTGCGTGGTGGCGCAAAGCGCTGGCGTTCGCGGGCCCGGGCTACCTCGTGGCCGTGGGATACATGGACCCCGGGAACTGGGCCACGGATCTCGCGGGCGGCTCGCGCTTCGGCTACGCGCTGCTCTCGGTGGTCCTCGTGTCGAACCTCATGGCGATCTTGCTGCAGGGGCTCGCCGCGAAGCTCGGCATCGTGACGGGTCGCGACCTGGCGCAGGCGTGTCGCGATCACTTCTCCCGCCCCACCGCGCTCGCCCTGTGGGTGCTGTGCGAGGTGGCGATCGCGGCGTGCGACCTGGCGGAAGTGATCGGCTCGGCGATCGGGCTGAACCTGTTGTTCGGGATTGCCCTGCCGTGGGGCATCGCGATCACGGCACTCGACGTCCTGATCGTGCTGTTCCTCCAACACAAGGGCTTCCGGCTGCTCGAGGCGCTCGTCGTGGCGCTGATCGCGACCATCGCGGGTTGCTTCCTGTTCGAGATCATCATTTCGCGTCCGGACCTGGGTGCCGTCGCCGGCGGGTTCCTGCCGACTGCCTCGGTTCTCACCGACCCCTCCAAGCTGTACATCGCCATCGGGATCCTCGGCGCTACCGTGATGCCGCACAACCTGTACCTGCACTCGTCCGTGGTGCAGACCCGCCGCTACGAGGAGACGTCGGTCGGGAAGCGCATGGCGGTGAAGTACGCGTTTCTGGACTCGACCGTCGCGTTGAGCTTCGCGCTGTTCATCAACGCGGCGATCCTGATCGTCGCCGCGGCCACCTTCCATCGTGCCGGTCATACCGGGGTCGCCGAGATACAGGAGGCGTACCAGCTGCTGTCGCCGCTGCTCGGCGTTGCGGGTGCGAGCGCCGTGTTCGCCCTGGCGCTGCTCGCCTCCGGACAGAACTCGACGCTCACCGGGTCACCGCTATCTTCTTCGGGGCGAGCGGTACCGCCAAGCTCCTCATTCTGAGCCAGGTGATCCTGAGCCTGCAGCTGTCGTTCGCGGTGTTCCCGCTCGTGTGGTTCACGTCCGACCGCGTGAAGATGGGCGAGTTCGTGAACCCCACCTGGGTCAAAGCGCTGGCCTACCTCGTGGCCGTCGTGATCGCGTGTCTCAACGCCTGGCTCCTGGCCCAGACGTTCCGCGGCCGGCTCGGTTGATGTTCGCCCGCATCCTCGTCCCTCTCGAGCACTCCGCCGCCGACGAAACGATTCTCGCGCACGTGCGCGGGTTGGCCAAGCGCCTGGGCTCGGCCCTCGTCCTCGTGCACGTGGCGGACGGATGGGTCGCGCGAAACATCAAGGAGCTCGATCTGCGCGAGTCGGAGGAGATGCGCGAGGATCGGGCCTACCTGGAGGACGTCAGCGCCCGGCTCGAGGCCGAAGGGCTGGACGTCGATGCGGTGCTCGCGGCCGGGGACCCCGCGAAGGAGATCGCGGCCGCGGCCGAGCGGGAGCACTGCGACTTGATCGCCATGGCCACCCACGGCCACCGGTTGCTGGAGGATGTAGTCAAGGGCAGCACCGCGACAGCATTACGACATCAGACTACGATTCCCATCTTGATGGTGAGAGCCGAGAGAATAAAGACGTAGCACAGAGGCGTAGCACGAAGACGTCTTCGCGTGACGTTTTTGCTTGACGTCGTTGTGCTACGTCTTTATGCAGTTCATGCCGTTCTTGCCTGTTCCAAAACCCGAAGAATCGCCCCCAATCGTCGGTCGCGGGCCTCTCTGAGTTGCTCGATGTTGCTCTTGTACGCCCGCTCGATGCTCTGGATCAGCGCGCGCTGCTGCTCGGGCTCGAGCCGCTGCCACGTGGCGAGCTGGCCCCACCAACTCTCGAAGGTCCCGAGCAGTTGTTGCAGGAAGAGGGTCACGCCGCCGTCGCCGGCAGCCAGGTGATATGTCAGATGCGGGCCGGCCGCGGCCCAACCGAGCGCGGGGCCGAGTGAGACGGCGCGATCGAGCTGGTCCACGTCGATCACGCCCTCGAGGACAAGATCGATACACTGTCGCCACACCGCGGCGGTAATCCGTCCTACCACGTAGCCCGGGATCGCCTTCTTGAGGAGGATCGGCATCCGGCCGAGGGCGCGGAGGTACTCCTGCGCGCGCACCACGGCGGCGGCGCTGGTGCGCTCGGCCGGTACGATCTCGACCAGCGGGATCAGCTCTGGCGGGTTCAACGGATGTGCCACGAGGCAGCGATCCTGGCGCCGGCAGCGCGCGAAGATCTCGGCGGGGGGGATGCCGCTCGAGGAACTGGTGAGCAGCGTGTCGGGACCCGTCACCTGCTCGACCGCGGCGAACAGTTTCTGCTTCGCGATCGCGTCTTCGGGGATGGCCTCGATCACCCAGTCCGCGTCCTTGACCGCCTGAAGCAGGCTCCGCGCCTGGGTGAACTCGAGCAAGCCGCGCGGCGCGCTCGAGGCCGTGGGCGCTGGCGTCGAACACGTGCACCGGCCAGCCCGCCGACGCGCACAGCGCCGCCCAACCGCAGCCGATGTCGCCCGCGCCGATCACCGCGACCTTCCCGGGCATCGTCGTCACACGCCCGCCTCCTGCGATACGATTGGGGTCGCGGTCTGGTGCACCGCCCAGCGGAACACCCGCTCCGACAGAAGCGGACGCACCAACCCCACGTCCACCCGCGTGGCGACCTTCACCCGCGAGCCGTGGGGATCGATCCGGGTGTGACCGCGATGCGCTGCGTCGTCAAGACCCACCACGAGGAGCTGCTCCTCGAAGGTGAGCGCGGCGGGCTTCAGGAGTGCCGCGATCGGCAGTACGTCGTTCACGATGCAGCCATCCAGCCCTTCCTGCTGCTTGTGGAACTCGATGTAGAAGCGGAGCGCATCGTTGATCCACCGCGCCTGCGGCGCTCCGGCGTGCTGCAGGCGCGTCGTCTCGTGCTGGGCGAGCACGATCTCGCGAGTGACGTCGAGGCCCACCATCTCCGTCGGCAGCTCGGCACGCAGCACGATGTCCAGCGCCTCGGGGTCGCACCAGGCATTGAACTCGGAATACTTCGTCGTGTTCCCCTGGGCACCGATGTTGCCGATCATCGCGATGTGCCGCCCGACCTTGGCCCGCACCATCTCCGCATCGCTCCGCAGCGCCAGCGCCAGGCCCGTGACCGGGCCGAGCGTCACCAGGGTGACCGGCTCCGGCTGCTCGGCGAGCAGGCGATCGAGCGACTTCACGAAGTCGAGGATCACACCGGACGGCGGCAGCTCCGCGTATCCGAGGCCCGACTCGCCGTGCGTATCGCGGGCCACCGCGAGCGGCCGCTTGAGCGGGCGTCGCGCCCCCACGGCGAGCGTCGTGCGCTTGCCGGCGCGCCGCAGGATCGCGACGGCGTTCCGGAATGCGTTCTCCACCGTCGTGTTGCCGTAGGACACGGAGATACCGCGGACGTCCAGCTCCGGCGACGCCAGCGCCAGCAACAACGCCAGCATATCGTCGATGCCAGGGTCGGAGTCGATAATGATCGGAAGGGGGACGGCGGACGGGGGAAGCGTACGGTCGGTCACGAACTGAAGGCTAGGGAACGCGAACCTCGTTTGCAATAGTGTCGTGCAGTTTCCGGAATTCCTCCGCTCCGCCGAAGCCGAAGATCCGCTCGATCAGGCGACCCCGCCGGTCGAGCAGCACTGAGTAGGGCAGGCCCCGATAGTGATAGACCTCCTTCATGCGGCCGCCCCCGACCAGAATCGGGAACGGCGGCCGGTAGCGACGCACGAACGCCAGCATCTGCCCCTTGTCCACGTCGTCCGACACACCCGCGATCTCGAAGTCCTTGCGGTCGAAGTCACGGTACAGCTCCGCCATATGCGGGAACTCCTCGCGGCAGGGGTCGCACCACGACGCCCAGAAGTTCACGAGTGTCACCTTGCCACGGAACCGGGCCAGCGTGACCGTGTCGCCCGCGAGGTCGGGCAGGGCGAACGGCGGGCCGAAAAGCTCCCGTGTAGCGGGCGCCGCTTCAGCGGCGCTTGCGATCAGCGAATCCGCATCGAACGCGGCGAGCGCGCCGCTCGCGTCCAGCGCCACCGCCGTCTCGTGGGGACCGAGATGCCGGGTCGCGAGGATCGCGCCCGTCGCCGGGTCGAGCACGTCCAGGCGCAGCCGCGTCGCGGCGGAATCGTCGGAGCCGAGGACGTACAGCCGTTCATCGAGGGCTGGCGGCGTCGGCCCGAGCGCGAGCGCAATGTTCACGAGTGCCTTCCTGAGCCGCAGCTCGGTCCCGTTGGCGGGGAGGAACTCGGGATCGGGCTCGCTCTGGAACAGCCCGCGCTTCGTGGTCCAGGCGAGTCGCGCGCCGGGCGTGTACTTCCGGATCTCGTCGCGCACCAGCGGCGCGAAGTACACCGCCCCGTCCGACCCCACGGCCACGGCGCCCGCGTTCACGACGTAGTCGAGCAACGGCGTCGCCGGCCGGCGGATGGTGGCGAGTCCTCCAGTGGGACGTCCCAGGGTATCGAGGATCCGAATCAGGGGTGCCGTGTCGGGCTCCGGGGTGGCGAGCTGAGGCACGTAGTACGGCGAACGGGTGGCGACCAGGTGGCCGCCGCTCGCGGCGTATAACGACGCGACGTCCGGACTCTCCCATTCGCGCACCACGCGGCCCCCCCCCGCCGTATCGATCACCACGCCCTCGCCGGTGCGCTCGGTGACCAGCAGCTGCGAACGGCCGAGCGGCGTGACGGCCATCGGCGTGGCGAGGCGGGGATGCGTGATCCGGCGGGCGACCTTGAGCCTACGATCGAAGGCCACCAGTCGGGCATGCTCGGGATCGGGCGCCCACGAGAGGCCGCCCAGGGACGCGGCCGGCGAGCGGCCGAAAAAGAGGAGGGTGAAGCCGCTGGAAGGGGGCGCCGGCGGGCGGCAGCCGAGCAGCGCCGCCGCCAGGACGACGCCCCTCCCCAGCCCCAGCCGCATCAGGTCGCGGCCGAGACGGTCTTGATCTCGATGGTGTGCAAGCCGCTGACGAAGCGATGCGTGCCCGTCACCTTCACTTTGGTCTCCGCGAAAGGCAGGAGCTTGGAGTTCTGCGGATCGCCTGGCTTCGAGCTCACCGGCAGATACATCGTGCCGTCGCTCGAGAGCAGCCCGAGCGGCACGCCCGCTTTCGCGCATGCCTGGGCGCATGCCTTGTGGCCTGCGCCGGACGCGCCGTTCGTCGTGTTGCAGTTCAAGTCGACCACCTGAGCGGTGATCGTCATCTCGTCGCCCGCCGTCGTTGCGTGGCCCTGCGCCGCGAGCGGCAGCGCACAGCAGGCCAGTACGGCGGTGGTGGCGAGGATGCGGTTCATCATCTTTGTCCTCCTGGTGTGGGTGCGTTCGTTTACCATCCATCCCGACCGGCGGTTCCCGATTTCACGTATATTGGGCGCCATGGCCGAGGCCTATCGCGAGCTGCTGGAAACGTTTGGCCGCGGGTGGGAGCGCGGTGCCGTGGACGAGATCACCGCCGTGTTCCTGCCCGATGCCGTCTTTCTCGAGACCCCGTTCAGCGCCCCAAGCGCGGGCCTCGACGCGATCCGCGCCTACTGGAAGGATGTCCCGCAGAACCAGGCCGATGTGACGTTCAAGGCCGGCGAGGTGTACGCCGCGGGCCCGTGGTTCGCGACCGAGTTCCGCTGCACCTACCGCCGGCGCCGCACCGGCGAATGGGTGGACGCCCGCGGGGCGATCTTCTGCGAGACCAAGGACGGCAAGATCAGCGAAATGAGAATGTACTGGCATAGAAACCCGTGAAAACTACTCGAAGTACGTAACATGAAAACGTCTCGCGAGGGCGTCAAATCCCCTGACGGCTCCTGACGTACTCTAGCGCCTGCTCCATCAATTCGGCGCTGCGCAGCCCCACTTGCATCGCCTGAGCGACCGCTTCCTCCTCTTCCAGGCCCTGTTCCAGGATGAAATAAGGAAGCAGGCCCGCCCCGACACGATTCCCGCTCGAGCAGTGCACGAAGGCCAGCCGTTTGCCCGCGAGCTCGTGCACGGCGTCGAGCAGCCGGCTGAACGTCGCGTCGCTCACCGCGCCGTGCCCCACCGGAATGTGGCGGTACTCGAGACCAGCCTGGACCGGCGCGTCGGGCGTCTTGAAGGGACGGGGCTCCATCGCTTCGCGCAGATCAATTACCACCGCGCACCCGGCGTGCTTCAGCGCGGCCAGGTGCTCGAGTGCGGGCTGCCCTCCCGTCACGATCCCGTGGATCGGCTCGCAAGCGTTGGGGACGCCGGCGATGGCGTCGAGCAGTTGGCTCATTGGAGTGGCCGCGGCTACCTTTCGCCGCTCAATCTACCTCGTGCCGACCGGTATGTCCCCGTCTCGCCGCCCCTCGCTGCGCGCCCACTTGAAGCCGCACCACAAGCTGTGGCTCGACTGGGACGGGGCGTTTCTCATGGGGCCGCGCTACCTGCATTTTCTCGACGCCGTCGATCGCGCCGGGACGATCCGTGCTGCCGGGCGGGAAGTCGGCTGGAGTTATCGCACCTGCCTGAATCGCATTCGCGAGATGGAGCGCGTGCTCGGCGCCAAGGTGCTGGCCACCACGCGGGGCGGCTCGACCCGCGGCGGCGCCCGTCTCACGCCCCAGGCCCGGCGGCTGGTGAAGCTGTTCGCACGGTGGCGGCGCGAAGCGATGCGCTTGGGCGACGTTGCATTTCGAAAGATCGTGCGCCGATAGGCACCATATTGCCTATCGGTAGATCGGGCGTTAGCTTCGCCGCCCATGCGCCCGGAATCCGTTATCGTCGTCCTCACGCTGTGTGCAGCGGCGCGACTGCCTGCGCAAACGCCGGCGTCGGTCTCGACCACACCGAAGCTCACCGGCTACGTCCAGGCTCGCTTCCAGTCGATCGGCGACTCCGCCGTCTTCTCCCTGCGGCGCGTCCGCGTCGGCGCGCAAGGCAACCTCACACCGTGGGCGAGCTACAAGGTGCAAGCCGAGCTGCGCAGTGGCGGCACCGGCGCGACGCCGTCGACCGTCGCCGCGACCGATCTCTACCTCGCCCTCACCCATCGGCTCTGGTCCGCCACGATCGGCCAGTCGAAGACACCAATGTCCGCCGAGTTCCTCCGCTCCTCGACCGCGCTCGAGCTGCCGGAGCGCTCCATGGCGGTCGACTCGCTCTCACCTAACCGAGATGTGGGCGTCAAGCTCGAGTGGAACACCGCCGGAACGGTGGCGCTCCAGGGCGGCGTCTTCAACGGCGACGGGATCAACCGCGCCGCAAACCGGGACAAACGATTCCTCTATATGGGGCGCGCGGTCGTGCGCGCCACGAAGGGCGTGTACGCCGGCGTATCCGCCGCCACGAAACCCGACACCACCACCTGGGACGCCGAAGCGTGGGTCGAGCGGGGCCGCGTCGCCGTGCGGGGCGAATTCCTCGCGCGGCACCGCTCGCTCGCCAACGTGACGACGCTGGGCTGGTACGCCCTCGGCGCCTACGCCGTGATGCCCAAGCAGCTCCAGCTCGTCGGCCGGGTGCAGCAATTCGACCCGAACGACCGCGTGGGAGCCAACCGCATCACGGGCTACACCGGCGGAGCGCAGTACTTCTTCTCGGGCGAAGACTTGAAGCTGCAGCTCGAGTACACGGCGTTCGACGAGCAGGGCCCGTCAGTGAGCAACAACCGGGTCATCGTGCAGTTGCAGGCGAGATGGTGATGCGGGCGGTAACAGGCGGTAACGGGCGGTATTGGGCGGTATGGGGCTGTCTCGCAGCGATAACCCTTACCGCCCCTTACCGGCCGCTACCGCCCATTACCGTCCAGTCTCCCGTTGTCATCCTCGCCACGACGACCTCCACCCGCGACGCCGGGCTGCTCGACTCGCTCGTGCCCGTGTTCGAGCGGCAAACGCACTACACCGTGAAAGTGATCGCCGTGGGCAGCGGGCAGGCGCTCGCGATGGGGCGTCGCGGGGACGCGGACGTCGTGCTATCGCACGCGCCCGAGTCCGAGCGCGCGCTCGTCGATTCGGGCTACTTCGTGCGTCGTCGCCTCGTGATGCACAACGAGTTTCTCTTCGTCGGCCCGGCGGGCGACCCGGCGGGGCTACGGGGCTTGAGCGACCCGGTGGCGGCGGTGCGGCGCATTGTCGAGCGGCGCGCCCCGTTCGTCTCGCGCGGCGATCAATCCGGCACCCACCAGCGCGAGCAGCTGTGCTGGAAGCGCGCCGGCTTCTCGAGCCCGCCGCGAGACGGCTGGTACATCGAGTCGGGGCAGGGGATGGGCGCGACGCTCCAGCTCGCCGACGAGAAGCACGCGTACACCCTCACCGACCGGGCCACCTATCTGACGTGGCGCGACAAGCTGCAGCTCGTCCCCATGGTCGAGGGCGATTCGCTGTTGTACAACGTCTACCACGTGCTGGAGCTCAACCCCAAGAACGCGTCTCGCATCAACGTCGCCGGCGGCCAGGCGCTCGCCGATTTCCTGGTCGCACCCGAGACCCAGCGGCTGATCGGGGAATACGGCAAGAGCCGGTTCGGCCAGAGCCTGTTTGTCCCGGATGCCGGGAAGGAGGCGTCTCGCTAGGAGACAACCCGTGTCTCCCACAGGGGTCATAAGGGTCATAACGGGGCGGGGCTTAACAGCAGCGGGTTGCGGAGGGTCAATCTGGAACCGGCATGGTTCTTGATCCGTTAGCTGTGCTAGCTATATAGAGGATAGCCCCATGATGCTCCCACTGCTGCTCTCGCTCGTCGTTTCTGGGACCGATGATCCACCGGTCAAAGTCTGGCTCAATCACGACAACTATTTCCAGCGCGGCGACAAGGCCCGGGTCAACGTGAAGTTGGCCGAGGACGGCTATGTGCTCGTGCTCCGCGCCGACGCCGACGGGCGGGTGCGCGTGCTGTTCCCGCTCGATCCGTCGAACGACAATTTCGTGCGCGGCCACGAGACCATCGAAGTGCGCGGCCGGGGTGATCGCGAAGCGTTCTTCGTGGATGACCGCGAAGGCTCGGGGCTGGTGCTCGCCGCCCGGTCCACCACACCGTTCAAGTTCGACGAGTTCGTGCGCGGCGACCACTGGGACTACCGCGTGCTCGACGCGCGCCAGGCGGGAGACGACAAAGAAGCGGCGCTGCTCGACATGGTGCAGCGCATGACCACTGAGGGGCGCTTCGACTACGACGCCGTCACGTACGTGGTCTCGTCGGCGCGGGCGTACTACGACTCGTACTATCCCCATTACAGGGCGAGCTTCGGCTACGGTTGGGGCGCGCCGTACGGGTACGGCTTGTACAGCATGTGCTACGACCCATTCTTCTACGATCCGTTCGCTTGCTACGATCCGTTCTTCTACGCACCGTACCGTTACAGCTTCGCGTTCGGCTTCGGGTATCGGCCGTTCATCTTCTATGGCGGCGGATTCCGGTTCCCCAACCGCCCACGCAACCTGTTCATCAACCGCGTGCGCGCAGGCACGAGCTTCCAGGTGCCCTTCAGGGACCGGTCCGGAACGAACAGCTCGGTGGGTGGCGTGGGCCCGGGGTTCCGCGTCCCCGACGGCACGCTGATCACGCGGCGGCGCCCCGACACGACGCCGGTACGCGAGCGCGATGCGGTGCGCCGTGACGGCGGTGACCGCGGTGATCGCGGCGCAGTCCCGAGCCGCGATCGCGGCGACCGCTCTCAGCCGGCGGCCCGCGAGCCCGAACGGCGCGGGGGCGGGGGCGGGGGCGGAGGTGGCGGCGGTGGATGGAGCGCACCGCGCGCGCCGAGCGGTGGTGACCGCGGCGGTCGGGCGGCTCCGGCGAACCGCGGCGGGGGAGGAAACGGGGGCGGGGGCGGAAACCACGGCAACGGCGGCGGAGGGTCGCGCCGCCGGCCGTAACGAAAGCATCCGCTCGGCAGATGTAGGCGCGAAACTGTAGATGTAGGGGCGCAGCGTGCTGCGCCCCTACGTTTTTGCATGCACATTCTTCCCCCGTGCACACGTCCCGTCCCGAATGACCGATCTCAAGCGCTCGCTGCGGTTGACCGACGGGCTAGCCATGGTCGTGGGGATGACCGTCGGCGCCGGCATCTTCCGGACTCCCGGAATCGTAGCGGCGCGACTCGGCCGCCCCGGTCTCACCTTCGTGGTCTGGGTGCTGGGCGCGGCGCTCGCGTTCCTCGGCGCCCTGTGCTTCGCCGAGCTCACCACGCGCCAACCACGCGCCGCCGGCAAGTATGCCTTCGTGCGCGAGGCGTTCGGCCTGCGCGCCGGCTTCGTGACGGGATGGGTCGAGGCCCTGGGCACCAATGGTGTGGCAATCGCCGCGATCGGCGTGGCGGGAGGGGAGTTCCTGGTGCGGCTCTCCGGCTGGCCGTCCGCTCTCATTGCCCCACTCGGCGCGGGGCTGGTCGCGCTGTTTACAGCGATCAACCTGGTGGGCGTCGCGTCGGGGCGGTGGGTGCAGAACGTGGTGACTGCGGCGAAGCTGCTCGCGTTGGGCGGCGTGGTGGCGATCGCGTTCGCGCGCGGGACGGGGGCGGGCTGGCACGGGGGGGGCGCGCTTCCCGGCGCGCCGGCGGGGTGGGGCGTGTGGGTCGCGGTCGCGCTGGCGGCGCACCCGGTCATCTGGACCTACTATGGCTACCCCGACCTGGCGAAGATCGCCGGCGAAGTGGTGAACCCGAGCCGCACGCTACCCCGGGTGTTGTTGGGCGGCCTCGCCGCCACCGCCGCGCTGTATCTCGCCCTCAACGCGGCGTTCCTCCAGGTGCTGCCGCTCGAGCGGATCGCCGCGTCGAACCTGGTGGCCGCGGATGTCATGGCCGCCCTCGTCGGAGCGCGCGGCGGAGCGCTCGTCGCCGGGCTGGCGCTGCTGGTGGTGCTTGCGTCCCTGAACGGCAACGTGTTCGTCACGCCGCGCGTGCTGTTCGGCCTGGCGCGCGACGGCCTCGCCCCGGCCGCGCTCGCGCGAGTCAATGCGGGCGGAACGCCGTGGGTGGCGATGCTCGCCATCGGCGTGTTCGCCATCGCACTCGCCGCCACGGGGACGTTCGAGCTGCTGCTGGGGCTGGCGATCGTCCAGGTCCTGGTGATCGACTCCTGGGCCGTGATCGCGCTGTTCCGGCTGCGCGCGCGCGACGGACCGGCGCCGTTCTGCGTGCCGGGTTATCCGTGGATCCCGCTGCTGTTCGTGGCCGTGTACGCGGCGCTGCTCGTGGGGACGGTGCGAGCGCAGCCGAAGCTCGTCGCCGGGGCGGTGGCACTGCTGGTCGTGTCGTACGGGCTGAGCTGGACGGTAGAGGTCGGTAAAGGGCGGTAACGGGCGGTAGAGGCTGTGCGCTCTCCCATACCGTCCTCTACCGCCCTCTACCGCCCTCTACCGCCTTCGTTTCGTCCCCCGGCCGATACAGAATCACCCGCGCTCGCTCGAGGGTGATCAACCCGCCTCCGATCATTTCGTCCAGGTCGGGCAGGATCGACTGGATCGTCTCCTCGGTCTCCACCACCTCGATAATGAGCGGCAGGTCGAGCGAGAGCCGTAGCACCTTGTCGGTGTGGACCACGCTCGATGCGCCGAACCCGGCCACTCCGCGCAGCACCGTCGCGCCCGCGAACCCTTTGTGGCGGAGCTTCTCGAGCAGCGCCTCGTACAGCGGCTTCCCTTGGTACTTGTCGCTCTCGCCGATGAAGATGCGCATCAGGGTGCGTTCACCCTTGAATCGATGAGGCATGGGGCCTCCTGTCACAGCAGTTTACTTGCCAATGCCGTCCCCGCGATCACCGCTGCGAGGCAGCCGATGATGGTGCCGCCCATGTAGACCCCGGCGTACCAGTACTCGCCGTCGCCGAGCAGCCGCATGCTCTCATAGCTGAAGGTGCTCATGGTGGTGAACGCGCCGCAGAACCCGATAGTCAAGCCGCCCCGCAGCTCCGGAGAGATCACCGTTGAGCCGGTCGCAAACCGCATGATGAAGCCGAGCAGCAACGACCCCGCGATGTTGATCGCCAGCGTGCCCATGGGGAATGTGCCGGCGCGGGGCTGGATCACGCCTTGCATCAGGTATCGCGCGAGGGTGCCGAGGATGCCGCCGAGGGTGATGTAGGCGATCATGACTCGTCGCCGGGAAGCAGCGCGGCAGCGTCGGCGAGCGCTTCCAGCCGCCGGCGCAACGTCTCCACCCCGGGGTCGAGGCGGGCGAACTCGGGTGCCTCTCTGCCAAGTTCGGGTGAGTCGGCCAAGGTGTCCAGATCCGAGATGAGCAATCGCAGATGGGTGCTGAGGCGGCGCTGCTGGTCGTCGTTGAGCGGACTCACAGACATTACAAGACTCCTGCCGTCGGGGTTCCGGTAGGAGTCATCAGCCCGCGAACGAAGGCCGGGCGGTTGAAGGCGAACTCCATCGCCTGTTGAAACATATATCTTTTTCGCATGCCCCGCCTCGCCATCGCGCAGCTCCGCCCGACCAAGGGCGACTACAACGCCAATCTCCAGAAGATCGGCGGCGTGCTGGCGCAGGTCGCCGAGCTCGACCCGCCGGTGGACCTGGTGGTTTTTCCGGAGACCGCTACGTCGGGCTACTTCGTGGAGGGCGGCGTGCGCGACGTGGCGGTTACGGCAGGGACGTTGTTCCGTGATCTCACGCTGCAACACGAGGCGGCGCAGGCGCCGCCCGTGGACGTCGCCGTGGGGTTCTACGAGGTCTTCCAGAACCACTTCTACAACTCTTGTCTGTACGCCTCGCTCGGCAACGCCTCTTCCGGCAACGCCTCACCCGGTGTCAAGCACGTCCACCGCAAGGTGTTCCTCCCCACCTACGGGGTGTTCGACGAAGAGCGGTTCGTGGATCGTGGGCGCGAGATCCGGGCGTTCGATATGTCGTGGGGGCGGGTGGCGATCCTGGTGTGCGAGGACGCGTGGCACTCGATCTCGGGCACGATCGCCGCGCTCCAGGGAGCCCAGCTGGTCATCGTGCCGAGTGCGTCGCCGGCGCGCGGCACGGGGATGGACGAGGAAGGCATCCGGCTGCCGGCGAGCGTGGTGCGGTGGGAGCGGATCCTGCGGGGCATCGCCGACGAGCACGGCGTGTGGGTGGCGTTCGCGAGCCTGGTGGGGTTCGAGGGTGGCAAGGGCTTCCCCGGAGGCTCGGTGGTCGTGAGCCCGGCGGGTGAGATCGTGCTGCGCGGGCCCTTGTTCGAGGAGGCGGTGCTGACTTACGACGTCGACTTCGAGGAGATCACGAGGGCGAGAGCGGAGGCGCCGCTGCTGGCCGATCTGGAAGTCAACCTGCCACACCTCATCAAAAACCTCGGGAAAGGGGAAACGGGAAAGGGGAAACGCAAGCGCGCGGTCGTGCCATTCGATCCCGCGACCAACGGGACCGACGTTTCCCGTGTCCCGTTTCCCGGTTCCCGGCTTCACGTGGTCGGAAAGGGAGTGGAGGAGGGAGATCCCCTCGCCATCGACCCCGACCTGGCGCGCCGTTGGCTCGTGAGCTTCCTGAAGGACGAGGTCGTGCGGCGCCGCGGGTTCACCAAGGGGATCGTGGGGCTCTCGGGTGGCGTGGACTCGTCGCTCACCGCCTTCCTCGCGGTGGAAGCGCTCGGAAAAGAGAACGTGATCGGCGTGCGCATGCCGTACCGCACGTCCTCGCCGGAGAGCCTCGACCACGCGCTGCTCGTGATCCAGACGCTCGGGATCGAGGCGGTCACGATCGATATCACCGCGGCGGTGGATGGCTATCTCTCCCAGGTGGAGCAGAACGGCGGCGCCGATCCCACGCGCCGGGGCAACGTGATGGCGCGCGAGCGCATGATCGTACTGTTCGACCTGTCGGCCAAGGACAAAGCCCTGCCGATCGGGACGAGCAACAAGTCGGAGCGCCTGCTCGGCTACTTCACGTGGCACGCCGACGACACACCGCCCGTCAACCCGCTGGGTGATCTGTTCAAGACGCAGGTGCGCGCACTGGCGCGCCACGTGGGGGTCCCCGAGGTGATACTCCGCAAGCCGCCCACGCCCGACCTGGTCCCCGGGCAGACCACCGAAGGGGACTACGGGATCAGCTACGACAAGGTCGACCGCATTCTGTACTATCTGATCCGCGGCATGAAGCCGGCGGAAGTGGTGGCGCGCGGCTTCACGCCGGACGAGGTCGCGAAAGTCGCCGGCCGGCTCGAGTCGACGCACTGGAAACGTCGCCTCCCCACCGTGGCGATGATGTCCCAGACGGCGATCGGCGAGTTCTACCTGCGACCGGTGGACTACTGATGCAGCCCAAGCATCCCCGCGATTCCGAAACGATCATGTCCGAGCTGATGATGCCGCAGCACGCGAACATCATGGGCAACGTGTTCGGCGGCGTGATCCTGTCGCTCGTGGATCGGGTGGCCGCCGTGGCCGCGATCCGTCACGCCTCGAAGCCGTGCGTCACCGTGTCGGTCGACAAGGTGGACTTCAAGGAGCCGATCCACGTGGGCGAGCTCCTGACCGCGTACGCGCGCGTCAACTTCGCGGGCCGCTCCTCCATGGAAGTGGGCGTCAAGATCATCGCCGAGAACGTGCTCACGGGAGTGCGGCGGCACACGAACTCGTGCTACGTGACATACGTCGCGCTCGACGACCAGGGCGTGCCCACCGCGGTGCCGCCGATCGTGCCCGAGACGGCCGACGAGAAGCGGCGATACGACCGCGCTTCGAAACGGCGTGCCACTCGAGTCATGGATCGCAGATACGATACGGGAGCTGGAGAATGAGTGCGGAGTGTGGAGTGCGGAGTGCGGAGTTGAAATGGGAGGTCGAGCCGCCGCACGAAGCTCCCCCTGACATTCCGCATTCCGCACTCCGCATTCCGCACTAGGTGTTGGGGGACGTGGTGAGGGTGGTGGCGGTCTTCGGGGGCGGCGGGGCGAAAACGCTCGCCCATGCCGGCGCCTGGAAAGCGCTCCTCGAAGCCGGTCTCCAGCCCTTTCACATCGTCGGCACCTCGATGGGTGCGGTGATCGGAGCCGCGCTCGCTGCCGGGTCGACGTCCCAACGGGTCGTGGACATCGCGCTGTCGCTCCAAAAGAAAGACTTCGCCGCGCTCGACGCCTGGTCGCTCGCGAAGGGGGTGTTCGCCGGGAACATCCTCAAGCCCGAGCCCCTGAAGCGCACCATTGCGCGCCTCGTTCCGGCCACGCGCTTCGCCGACTTACAGGTCCCCCTCACGGTCACGACCACGGATCTCGATTCGGGTGAGTTGGTGCTGTTCGGCGCGCTCGGTCAGGATGCGCCGCTCGTCGACGCCTTGTACGCATCCTGCGCTCTCCCCCTGTACTTCCCGCCCGAAGTGATCGACGCGCGCCGGCTCGGGGATGGTGGCCTACGGGGCGTGGTGCCGATCGACGTAGCGCGGGGGATCCCGGCGGATCTCGTGGTGGCGGTGGACGTGGGCCCCGGGTTCGACGAGCCGCCGGCGGACAAGAAGGCCGCGATCCCACCGCTCGTACGGGCGCACGGCGAAGCGATCCGGGTCATGATGGCGGCGCAGACGGAGCGCGCGATCGCCGCGTGGCCGAAAGACGCGGCTCGGCTGGTCGTCGTGCGGGCCGTGGCGGAGCGGGAGGCGACCTTCGCGGTGGACCGTGTCGAGCGCTACCTCGAGGCGGGATACCAGAAGACCCGCGTGGCGCTCGCTCAGACGACCCGGTAGCGCGGCAGCGTTCGGCGCACAGCGCCCGGCAGGATGCGAAGCAGGGCGGCCTCCACCGCGGCTTCGCGGCTCCGGTACCAGACGCCCGCGGCGATGATCGCGACCCCGAGCGCAGTCAGGGCCGCCGGGAAGAGCAGGGAGTTTCTGAACACGTCGAACGCCAGGTGGCCGAGATACGAGTACACGCCGATCGCCCCGAACACCATGAACGTCTTGCGCTGCAGCAACACCGCCCCGAGCATGAGTCCCAGGTTGATCAGGCAGTACCCGAACGTTCCCACTCCGTCATACGTCAGCGCGCCCCAGAACGCGACGAGGCCGAACAGGTACAGCCAGTAGGCGTAGTCCTCGTCCGTGCGGTGGTCGAGCAGATACGTCACGCCGAGCACGGTCGCGCCGAACAGCAGCGTGATCAGTTGCTTTTGCTCGAAGGCAAGGAGCCCGTGCGATCCGATGAGCAGGTCGGCCAGATCGAGCGACAGAAACCACAGGGCGAAGGCCAGCGGGAAAGTGAGGAACGGGAACGGCCGCAGCTTGAGGGCGACGATGGCGGCTACGATCGTGGCTGCCTCCATGACGACCCAGCTGCCGCTGATTCGAGGGTAATAATCCTGATAGCTCACCTGCGCTCCGCGCGGCCACCATCCCAACGCGTACTGGATCCCGAACACCGCGAGCGGCGTCATCCAGACCGCGAGGGTGAACAACAGTCCGCCGGGCTGCCTGAGACCGGGCTTGCGCCACAGGGACTCCCCAGCGACGGTGAACGCAGCTGCGTACGCGACGGCGATGACGGTGAGCACCCAGCCGCCGTAGCGCGCCCACGCCTCGTTCATGAACCACCCCAGGGCCGACATCACGACGAGGGCGCCGAGGTAATAGGCGGTGTGCGTGAGGTCGAAACGGGGCCGCTCAGCGCCGGCGCCCGCGAAGTGGGCGGCGATGCGCTCGGCGGTACCGGCGTCGATCACGCCGGTGGTGACCAGCTCCTGGAGGTCGCGTGGCGAGATTGGCATGGCGGCTCCCAGGCATGAACATAGCGTCTCGCGGCCGGGCTGATACATTACGCGCCATGCTCGCTCGCGAAATCATGATCCCCGAACCCGTTGTGGCCGCGGCCGGCGCCACCAGCGCCGAGGTGGCGCTGTTGATGCGCGCCAAGGACATCTCCGTCGTGCCGGTGGTGGACAACCCCAAGGATCGACGCTACCTGGGCACGATCTCCGACCGCGACATCGTGATGGAGTGCGTGGCGGCGGGGCACGACCCGAAGACCTGCAAGGTGCAGACGCACGCGCGCCAGGATACCGTCGTGGTGACGCTCGATACGGAGCTCGAGGGATACAGGATCGAGCGGCTGGATGAAAAAGACACACATATCCGCTCGACGATAGTCGTGGTGGACGGGAATAAACGGGTGGTGGGGTTTATTCCGCATCCGGAGTTTATTCAGGGGATCGTCATAGTACGGGAGTAGAGGTAAGTGGGGAGTAAGGGGCTAAGCGGCAGAGGTGCGAAGTGGGCGGGGAGGCGTCAGGGAGCGGGATAGACTGCGCTATCGCTGATCTTCCGAAGCAACCCCCAGAGCGTTTTCGCGATCTCGGTCGCGATTGCTTCGATCCGTTCGTACTCCGTTGAGTCGACGAAGCCTTGCTCCCTGGGGAGCTCGAGTGCGGTTTGCGTCTCGGCCAGTGAGCCCCTCGCAGTATCGAGAAAGCGACGAAACTCGCGTGGTCCCTTACGACCACTTCCTTCCGCAATGTTCAGCGGGACGCTGTAACAGGCCCGTAGCAGCTGCGCCTTCAGCACGTTGCAGTCTTCAGGCGGGAAGCGCTTAGCTGCTTTCGCGCATTCGAGCGCTAGGCGCTGAGCGTGTTGCCACACCTTGAGGGTTCGGTAGTTAGGCATGCGTTGTGATAACTCGGGGAGGCGACAAATGGCGTACCAGATTCGTCGAGAACGGGGCGAATCATTGCAGTCCTGACACCTCGCAACCGCTGTGCACCTTAGCCCCTTAGCCGCTTACTCTCCACTCCGCACCCAGTAGATTGTTCTCGTGCCGCGGAAATACTTCACCCTGGCCGAAGCCAACCGCACCCTCCCGCTCG
>QHUD01000092.1 GCA_003221085.1 Gemmatimonadota bacterium | reverse complement strand
AATGCGGAGTGCGGAGTGCGGAATATCAACGCAGGCGTCGCTCGGCAATCGACACTCCACTTCAACTCCGCACTCCGCACCCCACACTCCGCACTCATGTCCTCACCCGTTGCATGTCCCGCCCGATCGTTGTCAGCGCGATGAGGATCACCAACCCCCCCACCGCCCCCGCCGTCGGCAGCAGCAGCATCGCAGGTCGCAGGCCGAACCGGTCCGAGAGATACCCGATGAGTGGCGGAGCGATCGCATCGCCGGCGAGGTGCGAGAACAGCACGTAGGCGCCGAGCACCGACGCACGGACCGCCGCGGGGACCACGTCGAGGATCACGGCCGAGAGCGGCCCGTTGTACCACGAATAGAGGAAGAACGTCCCGAACAGGAGCGGGACGAAGAGCCGGAGCTCGTCGATCAGGAGCAACGCCGCGCACACCGGCCCGCCCAGCACGAATCCCGCGCCGGACACGACGACGCGTCCTCCGCTCCAGCGCGTGAGCAGCCAGTCCCCCGTCCGGCCGCCGAACAACGCGCCGAGCGCCCCGCCGGCGAGTCCCCACACGCCGAACTGCCGCCCCACCGCGGCGACCGGAAGCCCGTGGGTGCGCTCCAGAAAGCTCGGCGCCCAGGCGATCAGGCCGTTGACGGCAAACGTGACGAGCGCCCCGCCCACGAACATCCAGATCAGCGTCGGGGTGCGGAGCACCGTCCCGGCGGCCTGAAGGAAGTCGCCGAAGGCGGTGGCCGCAACCTCGGTCGCTTCGCTGGTCCGGCGCACGGCCACGGGCACAAGCCGGAGCACCGTCCACACGATGCCGATGCTCACACAAGCGGCGAACACCGCCGTATCGAGACCGCGCGGCCGCGGCAGGAACAGATCGAGCGCGCCGGACAGCCCCGCACCCGCGAGCGTGAGCCCGATGAGCGGCGCGCCGAGCCGCACCGCCTCGCGGGCCCCCACGCGGCCGCGGGTGTACCAGCCCACCACCGTGGCGCGGATCGTCGCCGGCGGGCGGCGCCGCGGCTCCCGCAGCCGGGACGCGAGCAGTGCGAGCAGAAAGCCGGGGACCCCGAGGACGACGAAGGCAGCGCGCCAGCCGTAGCGGGCGGCGAGCACTCCGCCGAGCCAGATCCCGAGCACGCCGCCGAACGCCATCCCCACCGAGTAGACGCCGAGCGCGAAGGCGCGGGGCTTGCCCTGAAAGAACTCGGCAAGCAACGCCTGGGCGGCGGGCCCGTAGCCCGCCTCGCCCACGCCCACCAGCGAGCGGCACACCAGCAGCTGCCAGAAGCGGCTCACCGTCGCGCCCAGCGCCGTGAAGGCGCTCCACAACCCGACGCCGAAGGCGATCACGGCGCGCCGGGACTTCAAGTCCCCGAGCACCCCCAGGGGCAGCGCCGCGAGCGAGAGGACGATCACGTAGGCGGATCCCAGCCAGCCGAGCTGCTGGTCCGACAGAACGAGCTCGCGCTTGATCGGCTCGAACAAAGCGAAGATGACGTTTCGGTCGGTGTAGTTGAAAAGATTGATGACCGTCAAGAGCCCCAAGACGTACGCCGCGTACGCCCGGGACGTGCCCGCGGGAGGGGGGGACGACGCGGTCAGGGTCTGCGCCCGACAGTCGTCGCCTCCGCGCGCGCGTCGCGGTCCGCTTTCGCCTCGTGGTACGCCTCGGTGAGCTGGCGCATCATCGCCTCGCGCCGTTCGTACAGTCGCTTCAGCCGCCGCGGCTTCCGCTTGGCGAGCGCGTACGCGGCGAGGATGGGGAAGCCGATCGTGTTGTCGAGATAGCACACCACCGTGCCGGGAAGCTTGTCGGGGTCCACCTTCCCCCAGCTCACCGCCTCGGACGGCGTTGCCCCGGACAAGCCGCCCGTATCGGCGCGCGCGTCGGTCATCTGCAGGTAGTAGTCATGTCCCTTTTCACTGATGCCCAGGACCTCCTGGATCTGCGGCTCCGTTTGCAGCACGAAGTTCTTCGGGCTGCCCCCGCCGATGATCAGGATACCGCTCTTGCCCCCGCTCGTCTTGGCGTCGTACACGATCGCCGACGTCTCGTTGACGTCCGCGCTCGGATCGAAGCGCAGCTGCGATCCGGTGAGTGCTTGCTCGGCCACGTTCATCCCGATGGACGAGTCGCCCGGAGACGATGTGTAGATCGGCACGGCACACTGGTGCGCCACGCCGAGCACCGATTTCCGCGAGATCCCCAACGCCTGCTCACGGGCGAGGACGTAGCCGCCCAGCAGGTAGTGGTACTCCGCCGTGCTCATGGGACGCTGAAACTCCGGGCGCGCCGACACCTCCCGGATGTAGGCGTCGGTCGACAACAGCACCTCGTAGTCGAAGAAGATGTCGTAGATGCGGACGACCCCTTCCTCGCGCAGCTCCACGTCGTCCGCGAAGGGCGTCCCCCGGTGCATCGTCAGACCCAGCCCGAAGTGGGCATCGTGATACAAGTTGGCCCCGGTCGAGACGATCCAATCGATGAACCCTGCCTCGAGGAGGGGGATGATGGTAGACATCCCCAGCCCCGCG
The DNA here is from genome assembly GCA_003221085.1 of Gemmatimonadota bacterium. GTDB lineage: Bacteria > Gemmatimonadota > Gemmatimonadetes > Gemmatimonadales > GWC2-71-9 > AG41. The sequence goes on along the minus strand of QHUD01000092.1, from coordinate 18,129 downwards.
GGCGTCATGGCGCCGGTGAGGCTCATGCCGACCGTGACGTCGTCTTGAAGCATCAGCTCCGTGAACAGGCGGCACCCTTCGGCGAGACGGCCCGCGTTGTAGGCCAGGAATGCGTTGTCCACCAGATCCGGCACTGTCTCACGTCCCGTAATCGGCTTCGGATCGATGCGCTGGCCGCGCAAAAAGTCTTTGCGTGTGGTCATGGCACCTCCGCGTCGCGCTGGGCGTCGGCCGGAGCGGCCTGCGTGCGGCGCTCCCGTGCCTGGCGCACGGTCGCCACGGCCTCTCGCGGGCTATCGGTCACGGTGAAGAGACGGAGATCCGTAGCGGCGATCTTGCCCTCCCCCGCCACGCGCTCCCGCAGCCACTCGGCGAGGCCGGCCCAGTATTCCTCGCCGAACAGGATCACGGGGAAGTGCTTCACCTTCCCCGTCTGAATCAGCGTGAGCGCTTCGAACAGCTCGTCCATCGTTCCGTATCCTCCGGGGAAAACGATGAACGCGGTGGAGTACTTCACGAACATCGTCTTGCGGACGAAGAAATAGCGGAAGTTGATGGCGCGCTCGACGTACGGATTGAGCCCCTGCTCGAACGGCAGCTCGATGTTGCAGCCGATGGACAGGCCGTTCCCCTCCTGCGCTCCGCGGTTCGCGGCTTCCATGATCCCGGGACCGCCTCCCGTGATGATCGGGAAGCCTTCCTCCGCGAGCATGCGCGCGGTCTGCACCGCTTTCTCGTAATAGGGATCGTCCGGCGGAGTCCGCGCCGAGCCGAACACCGTCACGGCGTTGTACACGTCCGAGAGGGTGTCGAATCCCTCGACGAACTCCCCCATGATCCGCAGGACCCGCCACGAGTCCGTCTTGACGAACGCTCGTCGCTCGCGGGGAACCTGGGCGAGGAGGCGTTCGTCCTCAGTGACCGGTGTGCGTTGCGAGCCGCTCGAGCGCTGAGACATGGTCGTCCTGCACGTTATAGAAGAAGGGAGAGAGACGGACGTGTCCGGGTCGGGCGTCCGCGATGATCCCGCCGGCGGCGAGGTGTCGCACGCCCGCCGCCGGATCGGCCACGGGGAGCATCACGATGCCCGAACGATCCTCCGCGCGGGGAGCCACCTTGGGCCGGAAGCCGGACTCCCGCGCGCGCGCGACCAGGTCCTCGGTGAGCGCCGCCGTCACCCGGCGAATGGCCGGGACGCCGATTTCGTCGATGTAATCGAGGCCCCCGAGCTGCGCATAGACGGCCGCCAGCGCCGGTGTGCCCAGTTCGAACCGCCGGGCGTCGTCGTGCAGCTCGAACGCGCGCGGATCGAAGTCGAACTGGTTCTTCTGGCCGAACCACCCGGCGATTGTCGGCGCGAGCCGTCGCGCGAGCTCGTCGCGAACGTACAGCAGCACGATCCCCGGCCCGCCGAGCAGCCACTTGAGCCCCCCGGCGGTGAGAAAGTCCACGCCTGCGGCCTTCACGTCCACGGGCACCTGTCCCACCGCCTGGTAGGCGTCGATCAGGGTCAACGCACCGCACTTGCGTGCAACGTCCGCCACGCGCTGGATGTCCTGAATGGCCCCGCTCGTGAAGTAGACGTGCGAGGTCGCGACCAGGGCGGTCCGGTCATCCACGGCACGCGCGATGGCCTCGACGGGCACCGAGATCTGGTCCGGGCTCTCGACCACGACCAGCTCCACCCCACGGGCCCGCTTCGCGAGCCATTGGTAGGCGATGGTGGGAAAATCGAGCGACGTAACCACCACCCTGGGGCGGCGCCGGTAGTCCAGCGCCTCCGCCACCGTGGACAGCGCCACCGACACACTGGGGGCGAGCGCAATCTCCTCCGGGCTGGCACCGACGATCCGCGCGTAGCGCGCCCGCAGCTCCCCGAGGGCCGCCCACCACACGTCGTACCAGGCGGACGCCCCGCGCGCCTGCCACAGATCGAAGAACTCTGTGATGCGGCGGCGCGTGCGATCGCCGAGAGCACCGAGCGAGCAGGTGTTCAGGTACACCGCGTCCCGGAAGATCGGGAACTCGCTCCGATAGCGGGCGAGCGCGTGAGCGCCCGCGGATGCGTCGGCGTCGAGACCGCTGGCGAGCGTCATAGGCGGTCAATATACAGGAGGAAAAGGGCGCCTGGCACGCCTCGCGAGTAAATTCACGGCGTGCACGCCTCCACCGGATGGCGGACCCTCGCGGCGCGCCTCGTCCTGCGGGCCGTCGTGAGCCCCCGGCTCGCACTCGACCTCGTGCGCCTCACCTGGAGCTTCCGGGCGCGGGACTGGTACCGACGCCCCCCGTTCCTGCCGCTGCCGCCGCGCGAGTACGTACGGTGGCGCATGTTCACCGCCTATGGCGACGAAGCGGCGGTGCCGCCGCTCGAAGACGTCGTGCGGTTCGCAAGATGGCGAAGAGAGACTATGCAGCTATGAAAAACGGCGTCGAGCAGACGCGTCGCGCAGAGACGTCACGCAATAGCGTCGAGGTGAAAGGTCGAGCGCTCGCGCTGGGATTCGACGCGGTTGGGATAGCGACCCTCGAGCCCAACTCGCACGCCGCTGAACTCGATCAGTGGCTCGACGCCGGGTACGCGGGCACCATGACCTACCTGCACCGGCAGGCAGCGAAGCGAAAGGACCCGGCCCGCATCATGCCGGGCGCGCGGGTGGCGGTGGTCACGCTCACGAACTACTACCATGCCTCTGCGCGCCCCGGGCTCGCGCCCGGGGTCAGTCCAGCCCTCGGAAGAGTGGCTCAGTACGCCTGGTCCGCCGATTATCACCGCGTGCTTGGCCGCCGTCTCGAGCGGCTCGCCACCGCCATTCGGGAGACCGTGCCGGGGGCGAAGACTCGCTGCTATGTGGATGCAGGGCCGGTGCCCGAGCGGGAGCTGGCGCAGCGGGCCGGACTCGGATGGATCGGCAAGAACATGATGCTGATCGACCCCGACCGGGGCTCGTTCACATTTATCGGTGTCGTGCTGACCGACGCGGGGCTCGCCCCCGATCCGCCGTTCGAGGCGGACCGCTGCGGCAGCTGCCGCGCCTGCCTGGACGCCTGCCCGACCAGCGCATTCGCCGCACCGGGCGTGCTCGATGCCCGGCGCTGCATCTCCTACCTCACGATCGAGCACGCCGCGGAGTTCAGCGCCGCCGAGCGGCCGCTGGTGGGCGAGTGGCTGTTCGGATGCGACGTGTGCCAGGACGTGTGTCCGTGGAACGTGAAGTTCGCGCGCCCGACGGGCGACGCCGAGCTCGGCGTGCGCCCCGAGATCGCCGAGCCGGATCTCGCGGCGCTGCTCGACGGGGAGCCGGAGGCGTTCCAGCGCCGCTTCGGCGACACGCCCTTCGAGCGCCCCGGAGTCGCCGGCATGCGGCGCAACGCGGCCGCCGTGCTCGCGAACCGCGACCGTCCCCAGCCGTGACCGAGACGCCGGCGCCGCGCGCGCAGGCCGCCGAGATTCAGCACCGGCTGAGCGAAGGGCTCGGCAGGATCGACCCGCATCACCGCCTGCTCGGACGCCCCGTGGCGTACCGCATCATCGACGGCACGACGCTTGAGATCACCTACCGCGACGTGCCGGGGATCGCGGAGGCGGAGGTACGGGGCGTCAAGCGCCTGATCGGCGTCGAGTGCTTCTGCACGGTCGCGCCCCAGACGGCGGAAACTGTGCTCGTGCGGTTCGTCGTCTCCCTCAAGTAGCCGTCAGACGTATCACTGGGAGCTCGGGGGGGTTACCCCACCGTGGGATCCAGGCGCTGCCAACGCCCGCGGAGACGTACAGCCAGCACTGCCGCACCCGCTTCAGCCCATGCAGGTATTTCCGCCCGAACTGCGACGGCGCCGTGATCGGCCCCAGGAGCGGCAGGTGCGCCTGGCCGTTGTGGGTGTGTCCCGCCAGCATCACGTCCACCCGCAGACCCGAGGGCAGGTACTCGATGAGATCGGGGTTGTGCGAGATGAGCACGCGCGGCACGTCCGGCGCGACGCCGGAAAACGCCTCGTCGGGACGGACGGCTCCGTGGGTGAAGTCGTCCACGCCGCCCACCGCCAGTACCGCCGCCCCGCGACGGATGAGCCGGTGCCGGTTGTGGAGCAGCGTCGCGCCACTCCGCTCGACCGCGGCCGCCACCTGGTCTGGGTCTACCCAGTGGTCGTGGTTCCCGAGCACGGCCACCACGCCGTCGCGTCCGCGAAAGTGCGCCAGCACCCGCTCGAGGCCGTCGATGTCGCTGTGGGCGTGGCTGACGAAATCGCCGCCCAGCACCACGAGATCGCTGTCGAGCTCGCGCACCCGGTCGGCCATCCGCCCGAGCCACCACGCGGGTACGGCGGGGCCATGGTGCAGATCAGTGACTAGCGCGAGACGGTACCCCTCGAGCCCGGGAGGAAGGCCCTCCACGGGGACGGCCACCTCCGGTGTCTCGAGCCGAGCGCGATCCCAGCGGATGAGCGGCCGCGCCAACCGCTCGGCCAGCCACCCAAGCGGTCGTTTGGTGACGCGCTCGAAGAGCGGCGGGCGCCGCTCCCGCGCGGGCGGGTAACGGCGAGGATGGAGGAACAGCCCGATCACTTCGCCGCGATGCGCGCGACCACGTCGTACACGAAATGCACCCCGAATGTCAGGTCGTCGAGACTCACCCGCTCATCGTTGCCGTGGATGCCACGCGACTCGGCGGGAGTGAGGGGAAAAGGCGAGACGCCGTAGCTCACGATGCCCAGGCGCCGGAAATAATGACTGTCGGTGAAGCCGGCGAGGGGTGGTGTTGTGACGAGCGCGTCGGGCGTGCGCTCTCGCGCCGCGGCCACGATGGCGCGAAACAGCTCGGTCTCGATCGGACTCTCGGTGGCCGGCCAGCTTGGACCCTGTGGCGTGATCTCCACGCCCGAGTCACCCACGACGCGCACGAGGTCGGCGAGAAAGGCTTGCGGCTCCTGGCCCGGGAGGAGCCGGACGTCCACCGCGGCGCGTGCCAGCGGGGGAATCACGTTCGTCTTGTCGCTGCCCTGAAGCCCCGTGATCGAGATGGTGTTACGGAGCAGCGCGTTGTACGTGAGATCGCCGGTCAGGAAGCGAGCCGCCGCCGAATCGCGCAGCGCCGCGCGGACGTCCGCCAACGCGGCCCGCCGCGCCGGGTCCGCCTCGATCGTGGACAGGTCGCGGAAGTAGCGCTCTGCCGCGGGCGTCACGACCAGAGGCGTCTGATAGGCGGCGATGCGCGACAGGGCTCGCACCAGCCGGTGGACGGGATTGTCCGGCGTAGGTCGCGACCCGTGGCCCGCGGTGCCGTGCGCGATGACGTTCAGCCAGAAGGGTGACTTCTCGGTCGTCCCCACACCGTAGTACTCGATCCGCCCGTTCGCGTCCGTGCGGATCGTACCACCCTCGGTGAGGAGGAACTCGGCGTCCTGCACCAGCTCCGGATGGTGCTCCACGAACCAGCCCGCTCCAACACCGCCTCCGATCTCTTCGTCCGCCGTAGCGAGGAAGATCACGTCGCGTTTGAGCGGCACGCCGGCGCGCTTCAACGTGAGCAGGCTCACGAGCTGTGTGATGGCGTCACCCTTCATGTCGAGCGCCCCGCGTCCCCAGACGTAGCCGTCCCGCATGGCTCCCGAGAACGGGTCGACCTTCCAGTACTCCGGGGTCGCGAGCACCACGTCCATGTGGTTGAGCAGGATCACGGGCCGCGCGCTGCCGTCTCCCTTGAGGCGGGCGTACAGGTTCGCTTTCCCCGGTCGGGGCTCGAACACCTGAGCTTCGATCCCTTCACGCGCGAGCACCGCCTTCAGCCAGTTCGCCGTCTGGAGCTCGTTCCCGGGCGGATTGGTGGTGTTGATCGCGATGTATTGCGACAGCAGGGCCGCGGCCTCCCGGCCGACGGCGCGCCAGTCGGCATCGGTGCGCGGGACGCCGGTCTCACCGAATCGCGGCGGCAGCCGGACGGGTTGACTGGACGGGCCGAACAGGCCGGGCTGCGGCGGGGCGATGGCCCGCGGGGGCCGGGCGCAGGCCGCCGTCAGGGCCAAGGCGAGGAGCGGGGTGCAACGCACGAGTCCTCCGGGTGGAAGCGCGAGAACTCGCAAGCTATCGGCGGAGCCAGCCGGGGGCGAGCCCCCGCCTCAGTGCACCGTGATCGTCGCCTGGCCCGTCTTTCCCTGACTCGTCGCGGACACAGTCGCGGTTCCCGGGGCGCGTCCGAGCGCTCGATCGCCACCGCATGATCCGCACGGGTACACGAAGACCACCGTCGTGTCGGAGCTGAACCACGACGCCCCGGCGTTGAGCACGTGCCCGGCCGAGTCGCGGACAACCGCCTCGAGGAACACCCCGCTGTCCCCCACCGACACCGTGGCGGTCTGAGGCACGATGGTGACCGTGGCGACCGATCCCAACACTACGACGTGGACGATGAGCGAGTCGGTCAACCCGCCGGTCCTAGCGTAGATCGTTGCGACGCCCGCCTGGCGCCCCGTAACCATCGCCTCGACTGTATCGGTCGCAGCAGTGACAGTCGCGACGACCGGGTCACTGCTCGTCCATGTGATCGCAGGGTACACGGGATTACCGTTGGCATCACCGACCGCCGCGAACAGCCAGATGGTCCCGCCCACACCGACCTGGTTTTGTCCACTAATGTGGATGTAGGCATGGCCCGCGCCGGCCTGGGGCAGCGTCACCGAAACAGTCGCGGTCGCCCCCGCCTGCACTTCGACGTTTGTGTTGATGACGGACTGGAGCGACGGAATGAACGGCTCCTCGATCTTCACGAAGTAGCGGCCCGGAGGCAGGAACCCAACCTGGTAGTGCCCGGCTTGATCGCTGCGCCCCGTCGCCTCGAGGTACCCGATGCTGTCGGGCTGCCCCGGATACGTAGCGAACACGGAAACCTGGGCGTTCGGGACGGGACTCTGTCTCCCCCCGGAATCCTGCGTCACCGTCCCGGCGATTGCGCCCGCAGCTGCCGAATTGATGGCACGCAACTGCGGAGTGAAATCGAACGCGTAGCTGCCGTCGAAGTTGAACAGGAAGCTCCGGCCGACGTCGAAATCGAGCACGATGTCGGCACCTTGAGTCGCCACGTTGACGGGATACTCGACGAACGCGTAGATCGTTGACCATCCGTGCCAGTGCACCTGAGCGGGGTGCTGGGCTGCATCGTTCCAAGTGATCGAGGAGAGGCTCGTGTCGATGGTCATCCGAACCGAGTGGTATTGCCCGGCGGGCATCTCCCCCTCTCCGAGGAGGGCGGTGGTCCCCTGCTGCAGGGCGAGCAGGTCGAAGCTCTTTCGGGGCTCGGTGATCATCACCCAGTGGCCGCCGCCGCTCGTATCCGGCGCCGTGTTGGCCTCGATCCGCACCACGTAAATGTTCACGCTGTGGAGCGAGTCGTACGGGAAGGGGGCGTCGGTGAGCCGCACGGTAATGAGCGGGCGCAGGCTCTGTGGAGAGGAGACTGTGGTGTCGTCCTGGTAACAGCCGACGATCGAGAGCGCGAGCACCAGGCATCCAACGAGTGTAGCACGAGTCGACATTGAACCAGCTCCTGTGGCAGCAGACTTGCAGATCACCTGTGTGATAGATACCTCTGCTGGGGAGGGCCGCGTCACCGGGCCCGCCGCCGGACAACGATGTGACGCCCGGGGGGCGCGCGTGGGTATAGGAAACGTGGGGACGAGCGACGCCGCTCTGGTGCGCCGTGTGCAGGCCGGCGACACCGGGGCTTACGCTGATCTCGTCGCGCGGTATCGCGATCGCCTGGGCCGGTACGCGCTGCACATGCTCGGAAATCGGGAGGACGCGGAAGAGGTGTTGCAGGACGCCTTCGTCCGCGCCTACCGCTCGCTCGGACGCTGCAATGATCCCGAGCGCTTCGGGGCGTGGCTGTACGGCATACTGGTGAACCGGTGCCGCACGGCGGGTGCCCGCGCCGCCCGGCGGGCGCGTCGCTTCGTGCACGACTCCGTCGCGCTCGAGACGGCGCCGCTGGCGGCACCGGACCGGCTGACCGAGTGGGACGACACTGTCCGCTGGGCGCTGGCGCGTCTCCCGCCCGAGTCGCGTGAGGCGTTCCTCCTCAAACATGTCGAGGAGCTCGAATACGAGGACATGGCCCGGCTGACCGGCGCGGGCGTTTCCGCGCTGAAGATGCGGGTGAAACGGGCCCGTGAGCAGCTGCAGGCGATGCTGAAGGAGGTCGAGCGTGTTTGACCCGATGGACGACGCGATCGAACGTATCGCGCGGCATCTCCGGCGAGCCGTGCGGATCGACCCGGCGCTCGACGAGCGGGTCATGCGCGAGATCACCGTGCTCCCCGCGCCCGACCGCGCGACTTGGGTGGGGCAGATGTGGCGTTGGCTCAGGCGCCCCCATCATCTCACGCTCACACCGCTCGGCGGGCTCGCGGCGGTTACCGCGCTCGCAGCCGTCATGCTCCTCAGCCGGATGGACTCGAAACCGCCTGCCTCCCGCGAGATGGAGTCGCGCGCCTTTCAGTTCGTACTCGTCGCCCCCCGCGCCACGCACGTATCGCTCGTCGGGGACTTCAACGACTGGGACGCGACCCGCACGCCGATGAACCGAGCCGGAAACGAGGCGCTCTGGACCGCGGTCGTGGCGCTCGAGCCGGGCCGCTATCACTACGCGTTCTTCGTGGACGGCTCGCATTGGCTGGCCGATCCCTCGGCGCCGGTGGCCCGCGACGAAGACTACGGCGCACCCAGCTCCGTACTCACCGTGGGAGGAGGGGGCTCATGAGGCCTCCCTTCCCTGCTCGCGTGCTCGCGCTGCTCGCGACCATGCTCGTCGCGGGACGCGCGGCCGCGCAGCAGACCGATGGGCGCCTCGAGCGACTCGACGCCGCCACGCGGCCCGCCGTCGCGGCGCTCGTCGATTCGGCCCGCGCAGCCTCGCTCCCCACGGAGCCACTCGTGCAGCGCGCGCTCGAGGGCGCGACGAAACGCGCCTCGGGGGAAGTGATCGTCGCCGCGGTGCGACGCCTCGCCGTGGACCTGGGGCACGCCCGCGAGGCGCTCGGGTCGACGGCCTCGCCCGCCGAACTCAATGCCGGCGCTGCGGCGCTGCGCGCCGGTGCGTCCCAGACCACCCTCGCCGAGCTGCGGCATGCGCGCCGAGGGCCCCTGATCGTGCCCCTCGCCGTGCTGGCCGACCTGGTGGCCAGCGGAGTCCCCGTCGACAGCGCTGCCGCCGCCGTGCTCGCCCTCGCGCGACAGGCCAGAGACGCGGAGTTGGTCGAATTCCGACGTGCCGTCGAACGGGATATCGCGCTCGGGGCGCCTCCCGCGGCTGCAACCGCGGCAGCGGCGACGACGACGATGCAGAGCTCAAGTGTGAACGCGGGGGCCCGCTCGCAGCGCCCCGGCCGCCCTTAACCCGTGCGGCCAGCGACGGCCGCGCGATATGTTTGTACCGCGTCCCTCGCCGCGGTAACGCCCCTCCTGGCCATTCGCGTCTCCGCCGCCCAGGCGATCGGCACCGTCGACCTTGGCGTCTCGACGGTGCGCTACGATGGCTTCCTCCGCTCCAGCGCCGCGTCCCTCACCCCAACCCTCACGTGGCAGCGGCCCGGCACTGCCGTAACAGCGCGCGGGACCTACCTCCGCTTCGAAAGCGGTCGTCGTAGTCTGCAGGGACTCGTCGCCGCTTCGCTCTTCACGCCACCGAGTTTGCTCCCGCACCGCTGGCGTGGGGAGCTCTCCCTCTCCGCGGGTGGGAGCAGCTACGCCCACTTCGAGAGCTTCTGGCACGCCACGGGCGAGGCCCGGATGCATTACGTCGCGGGGGACCGGGGCGGGTGGATCGGCGGGACCGGGGGGCGCACCTCGTACGGCAGTGCACCCCGGCCCGTCGCCGTCGTGGGCGCCGGTGTGTGGGTGCGACGCTCTTGGGTGACACTCGCGGCGTCCGCCACCCGATCGATTGTCGGGGACACGGCCTACAGCGACGTCGGGTCAACCCTCCACGCGAGCCGGGGCCGGGTCGAGCTTGACGGGACGCTCGCAGCGAGGTTGTCGAGCCGCGGTGCCGGTCACGGCCTGTACGGCGAAGCGAGCGCCACCTGCACGCTGGGCGAGCGCACAGCCCTGTTCGTGTCGGGCGGCCGCTATCCAACCGATCCCGTCAGCGGCAGCGTGGCCGGCCGGTACGCGAGCGCAGGGCTACGCCTGCGGACGGCTCTGCCCCGACCATACACCCTCCGGCATCTGCAGCCGCCCAGTCGACCGCCTGCCTCGGGCGACGGTGACGCGGGCCTGACTACACGACTCGAAGTGCAGCCGAACCTCGATGGCACCGTTCGGATCGTCGTGTACGCGCTCGCCCGAGCGACCGTGGAAGTGGCCGCCGATTTCACCGATTGGCAGCCGCTCACGCTTCGCCGCGTGGACGAGGTCATGTGGGAAAGCGCGCTGCGCATTCCGAGCGGAGTACACCGCGTCAACGTGCGGATCGACGGTGGGACGTGGACCGTTCCGGCGGGGACCACGCGCGCCGTCGACGAGTTCGGCGGCGAGGTCGGGATCGTCGCCGTGCCTTAACCTCGTCCACCGGCGAGCGCCGCCGCCTCGGGTCGCCGCCGCAACGCCAGCATCGCCCACACGCCACCCGCGGGTCCGAGGGCCAGGAGGGTCATGCTCCAGCGCCATCCCATCCGGGCCGCGACCCACGGCAACAGATAGATCGTGAGACAGGTCAAGAGGAACCCCAGGCTCGTCTGGAGCGTGAGCGCCGTCCCTACCAGCTCACGCGGGGCCAGCTCGCTCACCGCCGCCGAGAACTGAGCCGAGTCCGCGATCACGGTCACACCCCAGACAAGAAGCAGCGGGACCAGCATGACAAGCGGTTGCCCGAACGCCATGCCCGACGCGAGCGCGCACGTGCCCGACAGCGTCATCGCGACGCTGGTGATCAGCGTACGGCCCCAGCGGTCAGCGAGCTTCCCACCCAGCCAGCACCCGAGCGCGCCGCTCCCGACTACCGTGAACGTGACGAGCGCCGGCGTCCGCCCCCCGCCCCCGCCCGCCGTGGGATCGCCGGTGCGGGCGAGCTCGCTCGCCGCCACGAACGCGGCGAGCCACGTCCACATCGCGTACAGCTCCCACATGTGGCCGAGGTAGCCAAGGTTGGCGAGCGACATGGCGCGGTCCGCAAGGACGCGCGGCGCCGCCCGCCAGGTGAACCGCGGCGCCGGCGCGGCGAAGGGGCCGTCGTGCGGCACCAGCAGCACCAGGAGCCCGCCGACGAACGCGGCGGCCGCCGCGATGACGAGCACGGGCCGCCAGTACTCGGGGGGAACCGCCCAACGAACGAGATGGGGGAGCGCCGAGCCCAGCGTCAACGCGCCGACGAGAACACCGATCGCAAGTCCCCGACCTTCGCGATACCACCCGGCGACGATCTTCATTCCGGGCGGATACACGCCCGCCAGGGCCGCGCCGGTGAGCATCCGCAGCGCGATCCCCGCTCCGGGACCCGGCGCGAACGCCACACCGAGGGTCGCGAGACCGGCGAGCCATGCGCTGCCCGCGACCAGGCGACGGGCGGACCAGCGGTCGGCGAGCGTGAGCAGTGCCGACCCGAGCGCGCCCACGACGAAACCGAGCTGCACCGAGATCGTCAGCCACGCTCCGCCCGCCGTGTCGAGCCGCCACACGCGCGAGAGCGCGGGCGCGACGGCTGACGCAGAGAACCACGGCGCCATGCCGCACAGCTCAGACGCCGCGAGCACGGCCAGCACGCGGCGCGCGCTCACAGACCGCTCGGGTGATCGAGAAACGTCCACGGCAGGTGGAACCGATCGTGCAGGTGCCCGGCCAGCGCCTTGACCCCCACCGTCTCTGTGGCGTAGTGCCCTGCGTAGAACACGTTCAGCTTCAACTCTTCGGCGTCGAAGAACGTGTGGTGGGGACCCTCGCCGGTGATGAAGGTGTCGAGGCCGGCAGCGGCGGCTTGCGCGATCATCGACCCGCCCGCGCCCGTCACGATCCCCACGCGGCGCACCCGCTCCGGGCCGAACGCCATCAGCCGAGGTGCGCTGCCCGTGAGAGCCGCCAGTTGGCGCTCCAGGGCGTGCCGCGAGACGTCGATCTCTCCCCAACGGCCGATCCGCACGCCGAATTCCTCTCCGAACTCGCCACGGAGCGAGACGCCGAGTTGGCGCGCGAGCACCGCGTTGTTGCCGACGTCGGGATGCAGATCGAGTGGGAGATGGGCGCTATAGAGCGCGATGTTATGCGCGATCAGTCCCGCGACGCGCCGATACGCGCGCCCGGTGAGCGGCTGGAGCCCGCCCCAGAACAGGCCGTGGTGCACGAGCAGTAAGTCAGCCCCCTGCTCCGCCGCCATGCGCACCGTCGCTTCGCACAGATCGACTGCCGCGGCCACACGACTCACTGTCCCCGCGTTCGCGACCTGCAGCCCGTTGACCGCAGCGGGAGCGTCCGGCACATCTGCGACCTGGAGGTACCCATCCAAGTACGAAACCAGCGCGGTGAGCTCCATGGAGCCTGTCACGTCTGGTTACAGCATGGAGACATTGTCTCACCAGATTATCGACAGTGAGGCGAGATTCCCACACCACAAGGTTACCTAAAGCACTACTGCATATAGAGATAAACAATCCACACGCGGAAGTGCGAGCGTGTGGATATCTAGCGCGTCTAGTAGGACCGCTGCGCCCCGGCCTTCTCCACCGTCTCCGCTTCGAGCGCGGCTTCGCCCATGCGCACGACCCCGTTGATCTCGCCTCCCTCCGCGCGAGATCACGTCTCCTTCGACTTCCCCGCCCTTCCCGACCAGGACCTGCCGGCCGGCGCGCACCGTGCCGACCACCGTGCCTTCGATTTTCACGACACCGTCTGCGCTGATGTCCCCCACGACGCGCATGCCGGTTCCGATGATGGATAGCCCGGACTCCGACTCGAGCCCACCACCCTGCCCCTTCTCGGTGAACATCGCCATGTCAATTCTCCTGTTTCACGACCGTGAGGGGATCGAGCGACTTGCCCTCGCGGCGGATTTCGAAGTGGAGGTGCGGCGCCGTGGATCGCCCGGAGTTGCCGGAGAGGGCGATCACCTGCCCCGCCTGCACCGAGTCGCCTTCACGCACCAGGAGGCGCGAGGCGTGACCATACATCGTTTCATACGCGCTCGAATGCCGCAAGAGCACGAACAGTCCGTACGCGGGGTCGGTGCCCGCCGCCTCGACCGACCCGCCGCCGGCGGCGCGAACCGGCGTGCCCGCGGGCACTGCGATATCGATGCCCGGATGCGACTCGGCGACATCGCCGGGCCGCACCTGGCCGCGGGTGACGAAGCCCGGGACGTCGAGCGGCCAGTGCGTCGGCTCCGCCGGACCCGGCTCGTACCGCAACGGCGCCGATGGAGGACGGGCCCGTACCGCTACCGCCCGGACGAGGTCCCCGGTCGGGGCTGCCGCTCCCTTTTCCCGCGGCGCCCGCACACCCAGCATCGCGCGCAGCTCCTGGTAGTTCGTCTCGGCGCGGTTGAGCGCCGCGGCGAGCTGCTGCACCCGGCTGTTCTCCTCCTCCAGCCGCGCCACCTGGCGCTCGAGACCCGGCACGCGGGCCGCCGCGCGACCGATTGGTCCGGCGAAGGCGAAGAACAGCACGATCAACAGACCCACGACGAGTGCGCCCCACTTCCCGGCCTCGAACGCCAACAGCGGGACCCGGTATTGGCGCGAGGCGAGGTCTCCATCGGTGTGGACGACGATGGTGACGCGGCGATCTTTCCGCTGCGTCATCCGTCGAACGGCGCGCCGAGGATCAGCTCCAGGAGCCGCGCGAGATCGTCGTTGGAATAAAAGTTGAGATGAATCTGTCCCTTGCCCTTGGCGCGGAGCGTCACCCGTACGTCGGTGCCAAGGCGGCGGCGCAGCGCGTCCTCGATGCGACGCACTTCGGGCGCCTGTCCCATTCCCTTCTTCAGACGCGGGCGTCGGACCGGCGCACGGCCGCCGCGCACCCGGTCCTCCACCTCACGCACCGACAACCCGAGGTCCACCGCCTCCTTGGCGAGCGACGTCGCGAGGCGCGCGTCCTGGAGCGCGAGCAGCGCGCGCGCGTGACCGACCGAGAGCCCGCCTTCATGTAGCAGCGCGAGGACCGCCGCCGGCAGCTTCAGCAGGCGGAGGGCATTGGCGACCGTGGAACGGTCGCGACCCACCGCATCCGCGACGTCCTGCTGCGTGAGGCTGAACTCCGCGAGGAGGCGCTCGTAGCCGCGCGCCTCGTCCACGGGCGACAGGTCGTCGCGTTGCAGGTTCTCGACCAGGGCGAGCGTCAGCACGGTGCGATCGTCCACTTCGCGCTTCACGGCGGGGATCTTCTCCCACCCGAGCGCCTGGCACGCCCGCAACCGCCGCTCGCCCGCGATCAGCTCGAAATTGCCGTTGCCGTCGGGGACAGGACGTACCACAACGGGCTGCAGCAGCCCGGCCTTCCGGATGGAGGCCTGGAGCTCTTCGAGCGCGGCGGGGTCGACGTCGCGGCGCGGCTGGTAGGGGTTGGGGCGGATGTCGGCGATCGCCAGCTCGACCAGGCTGCCCTCGCGCTCGGCTTCCTCGCGCGTAGGCCCCAGCAGGGCTTCGAGGCCCCGGCCGAGCCGACGGCGACCTGCGATCGTTTCCGTCATGCGGGCACCTCCGGCAGCGGTTCAGCGGCGGGCGGGGCGGGGGAGGACACGGCGCCGTGCTCCACGCGCCGGATCAGCTCCTGCGCCACCGCCAGGTAGCTCTTCGCACCCACCGACTGCACATCGTATAACAGGATCGGCTTCCCAAAACTCGGCGCCTCGGCGAGCCGCACGTTGCGCGGGATCGTAATGCCGAACATCTGCGAGCCGAAGTACTCCTTGGCCTCGTCGGCCACCTGCCGCGAGAGATTGAGCCGGGCGTCGTACATCGTGAGCAGCACGCCATCGATCGCGAGCGCGGGGTTGAAATTCCGCTGTACCAGCTTGACGGTGTTGAGGAGCTGCGAGAGGCCCTCGAGCGCGTAGTACTCGCACTGGATGGGAATCAGCACGCTGTCGGCCGCCGTGAGCATGTTGAGGGTCAAGAGACCGAGCGAGGGCGGACAGTCGATCACGACGAATTGATACTGGTCGCGGAAATCCCGCAGCGCGCGCCGCATCATGATCTCGCGCCCCTGCTTGTTGACGAGCTCGAGCTCGGCGCCGACCAGGTCCTGCGTGGCTGGAATGACGTCGAGATAGGGGAAGTGCACGTGCGTGAAGCGAGCGTCGGCGAGGGAGCGGCCATCGATGAGCGCGTCGTACAGCGAGTGGCGGATGCGGTCGCGCTCGATGCCGACGCCGCTCGTCGAGTTCGCCTGGGGATCGGCATCGACGAGCAGGGTCTTGCGCTCCGCGGTGGCGAGCGACGCGGCAATGTTGACCGCCGTCGTCGTTTTGCCGACGCCGCCCTTCTGGTTGGCGATTGCGATGACGCGCGACATTATCTAAGTTCTTACATACAAATATGTTATATTGTTATTCGCCGTGAGGTGCTCAATATAGGGTCTTGGTACCCCCGGCGTAAAGAGCGAGTTTCACGTGAAACCGCGGCCTAGTTTCACGTGAAACACCGCGTCGGAAGCCCCTGCGCCTATGCGACGCGGCGGCGCCAGCGGGCCGTTTCGACTACGAGATTATGAAGATCGCTGGGCGACACGCCGGGAATGCGCGCCGCCTGGGCCAGCGAGGTCGGCCGAATCCGATCGAGCTTCTGCCGCGCTTCGGTCGCGAGGCTCTTGAACTCGAGGTAGGGAAGGTCTGCCGGGAGCGCGAACCCCGCGAGTTCGGCCAGCCGCGCCGCTGCCTCCCGCTCGCGCGCCAGGTAGCCGTCATACTTGAGCTCGATG
This sequence comes from Gemmatimonadota bacterium, assembly GCA_003221085.1. Lineage (GTDB taxonomy): Bacteria > Gemmatimonadota > Gemmatimonadetes > Gemmatimonadales > GWC2-71-9 > AG41. The sequence continues at coordinate 2,234 of QHUD01000092.1, read as the reverse complement.
CCGGCGCTCACCACTGCGGCCTCTTCCGCCGTCACCGTCACGCCCGCCGCGTCGAGCAGCGCGCGCAGCGATACGCCCGGCCGCCGGGCCACGCTCGCGACCCGCTCGGGCTCGCCCAGGGTCGTGCCGGTGTCCGCCAAGACCGGCGCGGCAGCGCTCGGCGTGATCGTCGCAGCGCGCGCCGCTCGCAGCACCTCCTCCTCTTCCTGGAAGCGGCGCGTCGCCACTTTGCGCTCCACGGCCGTGAGCAGCCCGAGGCGCTCGGCGAGCGGAGCCAGTCGCCGCAACGCGTTGTCCTGCCGCAGTAGCAGGCGGAACTCGGAGCGCGATGTGAACAGCCGGTACGGCTCGTCCACTCCCCGGGTCACCAGGTCATCCACGAGGACTCCGATGTAGGCATCGTCGCGCCCCAGGATCACCGGCTCCGCGCCGCCGCTCCGGCGCACGGCGTTGATCCCGGCCACGACACCCTGACCCGCGGCCTCTTCGTATCCCGTCGTTCCATTGATTTGCCCGGCGAAGAACAGGTGCTCCACCGCCTTCGTTTCCAGCCACGGCGTGAGCTGAGTGGGGGGATAATAGTCGTACTCGATGGCATAACCCGGTCGGGTCATCTTCGCCCGCTCGAGACCGGGCACGGCGCGGAGGAATTCGAGCTGTACGGGGACCGGCAGGGAAGTGGACAGCCCGTTCACATATAACTCGTTCGTGTCGAGCCCCTCCGGCTCCAGGAACACCTGGTGGCGCTTCGCTTCGGGGAACTTGACGATCTTGTCTTCGACCGATGGACAATAGCGCGGCCCGCGTCCGCTGATCGCTCCGCCGTACAGCGCCGACTCCTGAAGATGCGCCCGGATGATGTCCTTCACGGCTTCGCCGGCCCACGTGATCCAACAGGGCACCTGGCGCGGCAACTCCGCGCGGTCATAAAAGGAGAAGCGGTAGTCGGTGCCGTCTCCGTCCTGGCGCTCGACCTTGGACCAATCGACGCTGCGGCCGTCGACTCGCGGTGGCGTACCGGTCTTGAAGCGCGACACTGTAAGTCCAAGCGCCTCAATATGTTGCGCTATATCGACGGCCGGCTGATCGCCGGCCCGACCGGCCGGGATCTGGGTGTCCGTACCGAGATGGATGCGGCCGCGGAGGAATGTGCCGGCGGTGAGCACCACGGCCCGCGCGCGGAAACGGCGCCCGTCAGCCGTCACCACGCCAGCGGCGCGCGTGCCATCGGTGAGTAGCCGGGTGACCATTCCTTGCGTGAGCTCGATGCCGGGACATGCTTCGAGCAATGACCGGACGGCGCGACGGTACAGCGTGCGATCGCACTGTGCACGCGGCGCCCAGACGGCGGGACCCTTGGAGCGATTGAGCATGCGGAACTGAATCGTCGCCCGATCCGTCGCGCGCCCCATGATGCCGCCGAGGGCGTCGATCTCGCGCACCACGGTGCCCTTCGCGATCCCGCCGATAGCGGGATTGCAGGACATGGCACCGATCGTGTCGAGGTTGGAGGTGAGGAGGAGGACGCGGGCGCCGAGGCGGGCGGCCATCACGGCTGCCTCGGTACCGGCGTGGCCGGCTCCGACCACGATCACATCGTAGTCAAACGACATGGAGCTAAAGATAGGAGAGAAGCAGTCGCCTAGGCAGACGGCTAGACGTCGAGACGGCTAGCGGGAGTTAGGGTCTAAAAGGGGGCAGGAGAGCGCTTAGCCGCCTCGGTAGTCTTTCGGAGCAAGCCGAAGAGCGTCTTTCCCGTTTCGGTAGCCAACGCCTCGAGGCGTCCAAACTCTGCTGGCTGCAAGTATTCTAGCTCACGCGCGATGCCGAGAGCCGTCTCGACTTCGGCGAGTGATCCATTTGCCGTGTCGAGGTACCTGCGGTACTCCCGGGAGCCTCGCTTGGCGCTTCCTTCAGCAATGTTCAGGACGACGGTATAGCAGGCGCGTCGTAGTTGGTCGGCCAACGCATCCTGTTCGTAGTCCGGGAACGCCTTTGCAGCCCTCGCGCATTCGACTGCAAGCCGTTGTGCGTGCTGCCACGCCTTGAGCGATTGATAGGGAGCCACGGATCCAACGTACCAACAAGACCAAAGGACACAGCACCGAAACGCCGCGCGCCGTGTCCTTTCTATGCATCGACCTGCCACCTCACCCCCGCTCGACGTCTAGCCGTCTCGCCGTCTGCCTGGCCGTCTCCCCGGCTACCGTCTCGCCACCTATGCCGCCCTGACC
>QHUD01000120.1 GCA_003221085.1 Gemmatimonadota bacterium | reverse complement strand
ACGGGCTGTCGGCCCAGATGGGACGGTTCGTCACGGAGAGGAGGACTCCCGTGTAGCCGGCAATGAAGACGCCCAGCAGGCCCGCCAGGGCCCCGACGAGCTTCGCGAGCCCGCCCCGCACGACCCCGCCGACCGCGCGGAGCGCCGGATTGTGCAGCCGCCCCTCTTCGGCCATGCCGCCGAGGGCCGCGAGTACCGAGAAGAGTCCGAACAAGAGCAGCCCCCAGGCCCCGAAGGAGATAGGGGACCATCCCTTGAACATGATGGCCGGAAAGTTCGCAGACTGGAACAGCATGTGCCAGAACCGCAGTGGCCGTCCCAGATCGATCGTCAGGAGCGCGCCGGAAAGGATCGCGCCGACGGCGGCGACGTTGTACCCGCTGCGGACGACGGGCCGGTCCTCCGGCCCGCCGAACCCGTCCAGGACGGTCGCGAGCAGGGCGGCGCCGCCGGCAATCCCGCCCACGAAGAAGTACAGGATGATCCACCACGTCCAGTGCGGCGCGCCGCTAAAGAAGGTGTCAGACATTGCCCGCACCTCCCCCGCCGCGGCTCTGCTCGTCCATGCGTCGCTTCCGCAGGCCTACGAGCGCCAGCACGCCCAAGACGGCGGCGCTCGCCGCCGAGAAGGTGGCGCTCTTGGAAAGGTTCCGCGACGGCAGCTGCGGGTGCCGCGGCAGTCCGTACACTTCTGGTTCGTCGACCAGCAGGTAGAACGAATTGAGACCGCCCAGCGCTCCGTCCGGGTCGGCGCCGTAGAGGTCGGCCTTGACGCCCTGCGCCGTGAGCTGGTCCACGCGCTTGCGCGCGCGCGTGCGGAGCTCGGCGATCGATCCGAACTGGATCGAGTCGGTGGGGCACGCCTTCGAGCACGCCGGCTCGAGCCCCACCTTGAGCCGGTCGTAGCAGAGCGTGCACTTCTGCGCGGTCCCCGACACCGGGTTCACGTCGATCACGCCGAACGGGCACGCGGCGATGCACGCCCGACACCCGTTGCAGACGTCCGACTGGATCACCACCGTATCGAATTCGGTGCGGATGATGGCACCGGTGGGACACACCTCGAGGCATCCCGCCTGAACGCAGTGCTTGCACACGTCGCTCATCATCAGCCAGCGCCCGTCGTACGGGGCCTTGAACTGCTCGATGAAGCGGACGTGGCGCCAGTGGATGCCGTCCAGCTTGCGGGTGTTGTCGTAGCTGTCGCCGCTCAGCTCGCCGACCCCGCCGTTCTCGGCCGGGAGCTGATTCCATTCCTTGCACGCGACCTCGCACGCTTTGCAGCCGATGCAAACCGTGGTGTCGGTGAAGAATCCCATGGGCTCCGGCATATCACGCCTTCTCCACGTTGCAGACGAACGCCTTGCCTTCGTGGATCGACACGTTGGGGTCCCCGACCCAGGACGTCAGGTCGTTGACCACGTCGCCGGTGCTCAACCCCATCCAGCCCCAGTGCCAGGGCATGCCCACGTGGTGGATGGGCTTACCGGCGATGTGCATCACGCCGATGCGATGGGTGACCAGCGCCTTCGCGCGGATATGGCCGCGGGGACTCGACACGACCACCCAATCGAGGTTCTGGATCCCCTTTTCCTTGGCCAGGTCGTGCCCGAGCTCGATGAACAACTCGGGCTGCAGCTCGGCGAGCCACGGTAGCCAGCGGCTCATCGCGCCCGCGAGGTAATGCTCGGTGAGCCGGTACGTGCTGATGACGTACGGGAACTTCGGGTCGCCCACCGCGGCGAGCTTGTTGTACGGCTTGCCCGGCGCCCACACCTTGTGCACCGGGCTCGTCTGCTGCTTGTACAGCGGGTTCTGGATGGGCGACTCGTGCGGCTCGTAGTGCGTCGGCAGCGGTCCATCCACCAGCCCCGCCGGCACGAACAGCCAGCCCCTGCCGTCGGCCCGCATGATGAACGGCTGGGTGCCGGAGAGGGCGTCGAGGCCGATGCCGTCCGGCTTGGGTTGCGCGTCCGGCGCCTTAGTCGCGCCGAAGTCGGGCACGTCGTATCCCACCCACTTTCCCTTGGGCACCGGCTTCTTGGTCTTCGGGTCGGGCGGGTTCACGAACGTCGGATCCCACCACACCCAGCGTTTCCGCTCGCTCCACGGGTTGCCCTTCAGGTCGGCCGACGCGCGGTTGTACATGACGCGCCGGTTGGCGGGCCACGCCCAGCCCCATTTGAGATGCGCGCCCGGCACGCCCGGCGGGTCGGGCTCGCGCCGCGCCGTGAGGTTCTGGTCCCACGCCGGGTAGCAGCCGCAATAGATCCACGACGCGCACGTGGTCGACCCGTCGTCCTTCAGCTCGGCGAAGCCCTTGAGATGCTGCTTCGGATCGGCGGTCTGATAGCCGTTGATCTCCCGCAGCACTTTGCGCGCGCTGATCTCGCCCGGATACAGCGGCTCTTCGCCCGCATCGGGATCGAAGTCCCAGGAGAGGTTGTTCCATCCCTGGTCGCGCGCCAGCTTCGAGCCGGCGTACGCCTTCTTGAGGCGCTTCGCCAGGTTGTGGTAGAACCAGCTGTCGGTGCGGCAATCGCCCGGGGCCTTCGCGGCGAAGGAGTGCCACTGCAGCATGCGCTGGGTGTTGGTGAAGCTGCCGTCGTACTCGGCGATCTGGGTCGAGGGGAAAAAGAAAATCTCGGTCTTGATGTCCTCGACCTTCACCTCGCCGTTTTTCGCCTCAGGGCCGAGATACCAGTGCGTGGCGGTCTCGGTGAGCCAGTTGTCTTTCACCACCAGCCAGTCGAGCTGGCGCATCGCCAGCCGGGTCGCCCCGCCGTTGAGCGAGGTGGCGGGGTTCTGCCCGACGCAGCACATCCCTTTGACCTTGCCATCGGCCATCGCCGCGAAGCTGGCGATGTGGGAGTGGTCGCCCAGGATCTTCGGGTGCCAGTCGTAGCCGAAGTCGTTTTCCGCGGTCGCCGCGGCGCCGTACATCGACTTCAAGTACGACACCAGGAACTTCGGGGTGTTGCCGTAATAGCTCGTGGGGCTCGTCTCGGCCGCCATGTAATCCCGCAGCGTCTCGTGCGGCCGCAGCGCCGACGGGGCGTTCATGTACCCGTGAATGCTGTGGTACAGGGTCGGCACGTCGGTCGAGCCCTGGATCGCCGCGTGGCCGCGCAGCGCCATCACCCCGGCGCCGGGACGGCCGATATTGCCGAGCAGCAGCTGGAGCAGCGCGCAGCAGCTGATCATCTGCACGCCGTAGGTGTGCTGCGTCCAGGCGACCGCATAGGCGAACGCGCTGGTCCGGTCGCGGCCCGAATTCTCGAGCAGCATCTCGGCCACCTTGATGAACTTGTCCTTGGGCGAGCCGCACACCCGCTCCACCATCTCGGGCGTGTAGCGGGCGAAGTGCCGCTTCAGGATCTGGAACACACAGTGCGGGTTCTGGAGCGTTGGGTCCTTTTCGGCTGGCCCGGGCTTGAGCGACCGCACCAGGTCGTCGAACGGGGGCCCGGCACGCTTTGCGATCAGGTCCTTGGTGACCGGGCCCGGAGCCTTCGGCCCGCGCTTATACGCCCAGCTCGCGTTATCGTACCGGCCCTCGAGCCCGTTGTACGGCCAGAACGTCGGCTCGGTGAACTTCACCATCCCTGAGAAGACGCCGTCGAGCTCCTCGGTGTCCTTGAAGTCGTCGCCGATGATCGTCGCGGCGTTGGTGTAGTTGACCGCGAACTCCCTGAAGAAGGGGTCCGAGTTCCACCGCTTGCTGTTGATGACGTAATGGATCAGCCCGCCGAGGAAGGCGATGTCCGAGCCCGCGCGGATCTGCACGTGCAGGTCCGCCATGGCACTGGTGCGCGTGAAGCGGGGATCGACGTGGACGAGCTTCGCGCCGTTCAACTTCGCCTTCATGGGCCAGCGGAACGCCACCGGGTGGCACTCCGCCATGTTCGAGCCCATGACGACGAAGCAGTCGGTGTGCTCGAGGTTGCGCGGATAGAGCGTCGCTGCGCCGCGGCCGAACCGTGTCCCCAGACCGGGGACGCTAGAGCTGTGTCATATCCTGGCCTGATTCTCGATGGCGACGACGCCGAGCCCGCGCCAGAATTTCTGGCACACGTGGTTGAACTCGTTGTCGAGCGTCGCGCCGCCGAGCGCAAACATGGCCGGCGTCATGTTCACGAGCTTGCCGTTGGGGAGCTTCTCGATGAACGTCTCATCGCGGGTCTTCTTGATCAGCTCGGCCACGCGGTCCATGGCCCACTCGAGCTCCACGACGTCCCAATCCTTGGCACCGGGCTTCCGGTGCAGGACTTTGGTGGCACGGTTCGGGTTCATGTGGAGCTGGTAGATCGCGGCGCCCTTGGGGCAGAGCGTGCCCTCGTTGTGCGGGCTGCGCGGATCGCCTTCGATGTTGACGATCTTGCCGTCGACCGTGTGGATCAGGGTCGCGCATCCGACCGAGCAGAACGGGCAGATACTCGGCGTCGTCTTGGCGTCCTTGATGCGCAGCTCCTGCGCCCGCGCCGTGGCCGGCGCGAGCGTCACCCCGAGCCCGACGAGCCCGCCGATAGCAGTCCCCGCTCCGCCGCTGGCCGTGAGCCGCAGGAAATCCCGCCGACTGACCTGCATGGAATCCTCCCCGCTTGAAGAGTGGGGTTCGCCGGACCCGATTGCCGATGATATAAGGACGGGTTTCTGAGGGCGCAACCCCCGCTCCCGGTGCCGCAACCGCCCGGCACGAGGGTCTGGCGTTCGGCGCCCGCGTGCTCTAGTGTCTCCCCGATGCTTGAGCTGCCGGAGCTCACCCCCGAGCATTTCGAGATCCTCGTGACCCCGAGCAAGGCTATCTCCTTGAGCTCACGGGCGTAGTCAGGGGCACCGGCTGGCAGCGGCGTATCCTCATTGCGTGCCGGCGGCAACAACAAGCGATCGTGGCGGCCGAGGTCGAGTTGTTGAGGGAGCACGTCCAGGAAGCGAAGGTCGACGCCGGCCTGCTCTTCGGAGCCGCCGACTTCGATCCGAGTGCCTTGACCGCCGCCCAGGACAGCCCCCTCGCCCTGCTCCGCGTCACGGACGGCCGAACGGCGTTCGACACGAGTGGTTGGGGCACACCGGGCCACTATCCCGCCTGGCTTCCCGCCTACTGCGCGCAGTCGGTGGCGCGCGACGCGCTGGGTCGGCCTCAGTACCGACTGCTCGAAAGCGGGCAGGCGGGCGTGATCGTCGAACGGCTCCGCACCCCTATTCGAACGGCTCCGCACCCCTATTAATGAAAGGCGCGAGGCATGACCGAGCAGGGACCGCAGAAGGATGCGATGGACGTGCTCCAGGCCTTCGTGGACGATTACAACGCGCGCGCCCACGCGGCAATCCGTCTCGGCTCTGCGGGCGAAGCGGGCGGCGCGCAGCTGCGGCTGCGGTACAGCCCGGCCGAAGGTCAGGTCTCGATCTTCCATATGGTGGCCGTCAACCGCGACGGTCGTGCTGCGATCCTGGTGCAACGCTTCGAGGGACCGACGGCCGACACCGCCGTCCAGGCAGGCTTGTGGGCCTCGAGGCAGCTCGGGCGCCGGTAGTCTCGGTTCGCGAGCTCGGCACGCTGGGTGGCGCCGTGAGCCAGGCGAAGGCCGTGAACCGGCGCGGTCAGGTCGTCGGCACGAGCCGCGACGGCCTGGGCCGGACCAGGGCGTTCTTGTGGCAGGAGGATCTGGGAATCGTCGACCTGAAGCCGCTCACCGGCGTGAACACGTCGGCCAACGACATCAACGAGAACGGCGAAATCACCGGTGGAGGGGACACCGGCTTCGGCGACTTTCACGCCTACCTCCTCTCCGAGGGCACGAGCTTCGATCTTGGCACGCTGGGAGGGAACGAAAGCGAGGCCTTAGCCGTGAATCGGCGGGGGCAGGTGGTGGGCCACAGTCGGGTGGGTGGGGCGGTCGCGAAGCATGCCTTCGCGATCCCTGAGCCCGGCAGGATGGTCGACCTCGGCAGCCTGGGTGGGGCGGGAACGACGAGCATCGCGCACGACGTGAACGACGCGGGAGCGGCCGTGGGCTTGACGGAGACCCGCACCGGACAGCCGCACGCATTTCTTTGGACGGCGGGCGATGGCATGCAGGATCTCGGTACGCTTGGCGCGGCTCCCAGCATAGCGCTCGGCGTCAACAATCGGGCCGAGGTCGTGGGCGGTAGCGGTCACGCGTTCTTGTGGACGGAGCAGGCCGGCATGGTCGACCTGGGAACCCTCGGCGGACGGACCAGCTGCGCCAACGACATCAACGATCTCGGCTGCATCGTCGGGGTGAGCCAGACGGACGGGACAGACGCGCGAGGCCTCCCGGTCACGCGCGCGTTTTTGCGGACGCCGGACGGGAGCATGGTGGACCTCGGCACTCTGGGGGGCGAGCACAGCTCCGCCGCGGCGGTATCGGAAGACGACGACGGCGTGGTGCAGATCGCCGGACACAGCCACGACGACGCCGGAGCGGTTCGGGCGGTGGTCTGGACGGTGCGCCTGACCTGATCGGCGCTCAACAAGGAGTGAACCATGGCGTGGACCCAGGTTTACGATCCGCTGCACAATTGGATCCTCTCCACTCTCGTGGCGGGCTTGCCGATTCTCGTGCTGTTCGGGTTGCTGGCGGGGCTGAGAGTGAGGCCGCACTGGTGCGCGATCGCCGGAGCCGGGGCTGGCGGCCATGAGTTTCGTGTACGGGGTTGCATTCGGCGTGCTGAAGATCGCCTGGATCGTGCTGGCGGCGGTCTATCTCTACGACATTTCCGTCTTCACCGGTCAGTTCGAAATCATGAAGGAGTCGGTCGCGGGGATCACGGCCGACCGCCGACTGCAGCTCTTGCTCGTGGCGTTTTGCTTCGGGGCGTTCATCGAGGGTGCGGCGGGATTCGGGGCGCCGGTCGCGATCGCGGGGGCCTTCATGATCGGCCTCGGGTTCAAGCCGTTTCATGCGGCGGCCCTCAATCTGATCGCCAACACGTCACCGGTGGCGTGGGGCGCCATTGGGACGCCGGTGCACACCCTCGCCGCGGTCTCGGGTCTGCCCGAATCCGACCTAAGCGCGATGATCGGTCGCATCCTGCCCATCACCGGCATCATCGTGCCGTTCTGGCTGGTGCGCGCGATGGTGGGCTGGAGCGAGACCATCGAGGTGCTGCCCGCCATCCTGGTCGTGGGGACATCCTTCAGCCTGACGCAGTACTTCTGGTCCAACCACGTGGACTCGAACCTCGTCGACATTGCGGGCGGCGTCGTCTCGATCGTCGCGACCGTGGTGTTCCTCCGGTTTTGGCAGCCGAAGCGCATTTGGAGGTTTGTGGACGAGCACGCCAGCGCCGTCCAGAAGCACACCGCGGGTCAAATCGTCAAGGCGTGGCTGCCCTTCGGGATCCTGTCACTCACGGTGCTGGCCTGGGGCCTGCCGGTGATCAAGGGCGCCCTCAACCGGGCGACCACACCGGTCTGGAACGTCCCGTGGCTGCACAATGCGGTGACTCGCGCCGCGCCGGTCGTGACCAAGCTGACCCCCGAGGCGGCGCGCTATGACTTCAATTGGCTGTCGGCGACGGGGACCGGGTGCTTCATCGCCGCGATCGTCGCGGGTCTGGTCCTCGGGGTGCGGCCGGCTCAGCTGGCCAAGATCTTCTGGCACACCCTCAAGCGGATGAAGCTCGCCGTCATCGCGATTTCCTTCATGCTGGGATTGGGGTTCACCACCCGCTACTCAGGGCTGGACGCTGTGCTCGGGCTTGCGTTCACGCGCACCGGGTGGCTGTTCCCCTTCTTCGGCGCCTTTCTGGGATGGCTGGGCGTGGCCCTGACCGGCAGCGACACGTCGTCGAACGCCCTGTTCGGCAGCCTGCAGCGGATCACCGCGCAGCAGCTCAACCTCGACCCGATCTTGATGTGCGCCGCCAACTCGGCCGGCGGCGTGATGGGCAAGATGGTAGACGCGCAGTCGATCTGCGTAGCGACCTCCGCGACGAATCAGGTGGGCAACGAGGGGACCATTTTCCGGCACGTCTTCTGGCATTCGATCGCGCTGGGCGCGATCGTGGGACTGATCGTCTTGATGTATGCCTACGTCTTCCCGGGCGCCGTGCCGCACGGCCTGACGATCGTGAAATGACCGCTACGGGGAGGTTGCCGCGCTGGCGCCCCGCGCCGGTGAGCGCTACCATAGCTGCGGTTTCCACCCACACACCCATACCCTCGAGGGGGGAGCAATGACGGCGCCCAGTCTCTCCACCAAGGAACTTCGCCGGGTCGTCATCGCCGCAGCTGTTGGGAACGTCATCGAGTGGTACGACTTTTACATCTTCGGGAGCTTGGCCGCGATTCTGTCGGTCCAGTTCTTCTCGAAGACCGATCCGGTCGCCGCGTTCCTCTCGACCGTCGCGATCTTTTCCGTCGGCTTCCTGATTCGGCCGCTCGGGGCCTTCGTCTTCGGCCGCATCGGCGACCTGGTCGGACGCAAGTACACCTTTCTCATCACGCTGAGCGGCATGGGGCTTTCCACGGCCCTGATCGGCGTCGTCCCGAGCTACGCCAGTATCGGTGTCGCGGCAGCATTCATTCTGTTCTTTCTGCGACTCATCCAGGGTCTCTGCCTCGGCGGCGAGTACGGCGGCGCTATCACCTACGTCGCGGAGCACGTC
>QHUD01000208.1:16635-19779 GCA_003221085.1 Gemmatimonadota bacterium | reverse complement strand
TGCACGTTCGAGGCCAGGTCGTACACCATGTCGGAGGCGATCGAGACCCCGTACGGTTTGAGCAGCTCGTTCCACCCGACCCGCCGCGAGACGGCGAAGGGCGGGCCCTGCGGCGACATCTGCAGCTGCATGCCTCCCGCCATCAGCAGCAGACTGCCGCCCCGCTCCAAGAATCCGCGCAGCCGGGTGACCTGGGCGTCGCTGAGCGAATCGGGCGTGCCGGCGACGGCGATGACCCGGACGCCTAGCGCGATCGTCGTGTCGGCCACGCCGAATGCGCGCACGTCGTAATGGCTACCGAGCCGCTCGCGCAGGCCGTCGAAGCTGCGCTGGCTGCGCGCCGCTGCCGGATCGCCGATGTCGCCGAACGCGATGACAGCCTTCTCGGGGTGGGTCAGCGCCCGGAGGTCGGACGTGAGCCGGTACTCGAGGTCGTTGGTCTGCTGCACGAACGGGATGGTCTTCACGCCGTCGGCGTAGCGCACGGCCAGCCCCAGATAGCCTTCCTTGACCTGCAGCTCGGACCTCCCCACCACGTTGAACTGGACGGGCGGGATGCCGAGCGAGCGGGCCTCCCGCAACGCGGCGCTGTCGAGAGCCGGGTCTGCGATGACCAGCTTCACCTTGCCGCGCCCGGCCGCGCGGTAGTCGCTCAGCAGATCGTCCACGTCGCGCCTCAGGAAGGCGACTTCGGGCGGCAGCGCCGCCGACGCGAACAGCTTCAGGGTCACGAGGTCCGGCAGGCGTTGCAGCAGCTGTCGCGTGGCGCGGGACAGGGTGAACGAATTCCCCGGCGTGAGATCGATCCGGCCGCCGATGTGGCGTCCGAACAGGTTGACGACGATCGTCGCGACGGCGAGGAGCCCGGTGCCCAACCGCAGCCGCTGGAGCGTTTCGCCGTGCGGCGCGACTTTGCGGGACAGCAACGCGAAATAGGCGAAGACGAGAAACAAGATGGCGAGCGTGATGAAATAGACGGCGTCGCGCAGGTCGATCACTCCCCGCCCGATGCTCGAGAAGTGCGACAACACGCCGAGCGATGCGGCGATCGCTCCGAGCTGGGGCGGGAGGCCCACGAGCAGGGGATCGAGCCCCACGAGGATCAAGGCGAACATGACCGTCACCGCGAGTATGAACGCGGTGATCTGGTTGCGCGTGACGCTCGACGCCCAGACGCCCACCCCCCCGAGGCCGAGGATCAACAGGGCGGCACCGACATATTCAGCAACCACGATGCCGAGCGGCGGTGCGGTGCCGAGGGCGAGACCGAGCGGGATCGTGAGCGTGATGGCCAGCGCGAGCCACAAGAAGAGGACCTGGCCGACGAACTTGCCGAGCAGCAGCTCCAGCTCGGTGATCGGTTGCGCCAGCACCACCTCGAGCGTCCCCGAGCGGACGTCCTCGGCGAGGGCGCGCATCGTCACCGCCGGAACGAGCAACAGGAGCACCCAGGGGAGGAAGTCGAACATCGGGCGCAGCGAGGCGACGCCGTACAGGTCCAGCTGACGAAAGGCGAGGAACGCGTTCACCGCGGTGAACACGACCAGCAGGATGTAGGCGGTCGGCTGGTCGAACAGTGCCTTGAGCTCGCGCCGGGCGATGGTCCACGTGGCCCGCATCGCTAGGGTCCCGCTTGTGTGAGCTGGTGGAACAGGTCCTCGAGGGTGCCGGCCTGCCGATGCAGCTCGTACAGCGTCCAGCCGCGGGATTGGGCGAGCGCGAAGATCTCGGGTCGCAGGTCGCGCGAGCCCTCGGCGGTGAGCGTGACGGCGATCCGGCCATCGGCCGCCGGCGCCGGCGTCACGCGGCGAACGCCGGGCAAAGCCCCGAGCGCCTCGGCGACACCCGTCCCAGCCGCCTCGACGGCGATTTCGATCGCCCCCGTCGCCTGCGCGATCAGCCGGTCCACCGGTCCGTCGGCGACGATCTTCCCCCGACTGATGATCAGCAGCCGGGAGCAGGTCTGCTGCACCTCGGAGAGCACGTGGGTCGAGAGGACGACCGTCCGGTCCTTGCCGAGCGCCCCGATCAGGCGACGGATCTCGACGCGCTGGTTCGGGTCGAGCCCTTCGGTCGGCTCGTCGAGCACGAGGAGGTCGGGGCGATGCAGCATCGCCTGCGCGAGGCCCACCCGCTGCCGGAACCCTTTCGACAGCTCGGCGATCGGCCGGTAGTACACCGTTTCGATCCCCGTCCCCGTGACCGCGGCGTCCAACGCCTGCCGGCGGTCGGCGCCCGCGAGCTCCCGCAGGTCCGCGATGAAGGCGAGGTAGTCGTGGACCAGCATGTCCTCATACAGGGGATTGTTCTCGGGGAGGAACCCAATGCGGCGCTTCGCCGCCCGCCCCGCCTCGGCGAGCGGGACGCCGTCGAGGGTGATCGAGCCGCTGTCCGGCTCGTAGTACTGCGTGATCATGCGCATCGTCGTGGACTTGCCCGCCCCGTTCGGACCGAGGAAGCCCACTACCTGGCCGCGGTCGACCGAGAACGAGACGTGGTCGACCGCGGTAACGCTGCCGAATCGCTTCGAGACGCCGTCGAGAGACAGGAAGGACATAGGCGGAGACATGGTAATAACCCTCCGCCCGTTTGTTCAAGCCCCTGCCCCCGCCCGTTTCTTAGAGCGACTTGAGGAAAGCGACCAGCGCCACACGGTCGGCGGCCGACAGGGCCTTGAATCGGTCACGCGCACCGGAGCCCTCGCCCCCGTGCAGCTCGATCGCCTGCTCGAGCGTGGTCGCCCGGCCGTCGTGGAGGAAGTGCTCGGCGCCACGCAGGTCGAGCAGCGGCTCCGTGCGGAAATCGGCCGGCGTGGCGAGCCCGAGGCAGATGTCGGCCAGGTCGGCCCCCATGTCGTGCAGCAGGAGATCGGTGTAGGCGGCGAAGGCCTGGTTGCTCAGGGCCGGGACCGGGCTATACCCGGTGTGGAGCGTGGGGATGTGGCAGGTCGCACAGCCGATCTGGGAGAAGAGCTCGCGGCCGTGCCGGCCGTCTTTCCCGAGCTTCAGCGGCGTCGGCGGGGCGAGGAAGCGCACGAAGTCGTCGGCGAGATCGAGCGTCTCCTGGGTAATCTCGGGGTCGGGCGCGGGATCGACGCCAACCGGGATCGGCTTGCCCCCGATGGTCTCCTCGGTCGGTTGCTCG
>QHUD01000208.1:0-16598 GCA_003221085.1 Gemmatimonadota bacterium | reverse complement strand
GGGGTCGGCGTAGGCGAGCAGAACGGAGTCGGGCACGAGGTCGAGCAGGCCGCGGGCGAAGATGACCGGCGACGTCCGCATCGCCCGCGCCGTGGCGGACGGGGGGAAAGGCTCCTGGTCGATGCCGAGGGCCTGCTTCAGGGCGGGAGTGGTGTGTTGCTGAATGACCGGTCCCCCCTCCTGTGCCAGCGGGTCGCAGACCGGGGCGTGGAACGCGGTGGCGTGAACTTCGACTTCGTCGCCCCGCCCGCCCGCCGGGTTCTCGTGACATTCGCCGCACGCGGGCGCGTTGAAGAGCGGACCGAGCCCTGTCTCGGGTGTGAACACGCTGTCGAACGCGAGCTTGCCGCGGTCGAACCGGTCGCGCTCCGCCTGGGAAAGACCGCGCAGAGGATCGCCCGGCTTCACGGGCTTCTGACAGCCCAGGGTCAAGAGCGCGAGGACGACCGCGACTCGCGCCGTGGTCATGGCGTGCCTGCCGCGATCTTCTCGACCCGATCGGCGACCAGCCCCGTGGTGGTGCGCCGGCCCTCGGCGCGCACGACGTCCCCGGGCTTCAGGTCGGTGAGGCGGAGCGCCGCGCCGCCTGACGCGAGCCGTGTCGTCGGCGCCATCGTCATCCGCACGACCCGCAGGGACATCCCGACGCCGGTGATCAGCTCGAGCGTCCCGGCCCTGACGTTGACCGCGCGAATGGTGCCCTGGTAGTGGTACGAGGCCGCCGGCTGCGCTGTGCTGAGCGCGCGCCAATCCGCCGGGGCAGAGGTGACCAGCGGTACCAGCAGGGTGGCGGTGAGCGCAGCCGTCCGGACGATACGTTGCATGCGGGCCTCCCAGGTCGCGTTCGTCTCGCATTGTAGACCTTCGGCGGCGACGGCGTCAACCATTGCCTAGGGTCCGAGCTTCTCGAGCTGCTCTGCCGCGCGGCCGATCACGCTGGTGTGCGCCGCCAGCGCTTGAGCGGTGGCCGCGATCTGCTGCTCGGCTTCCGACCAGTTTTTCTGCTCGATCGCCTCGCGTACGCCGGGGAGTGTCTTCACGCCATAGCCCGTGTAGAAGCCGGGCGCGTAGATCTGGTGACGGTACCAGGGTCGGCGCGGCAATCCCGAGGCGCTCATGAGCGCCCGCTCGCTCTGGCGCAGCGTGGCGTTCAGCGCCTGCACCTCCGGCTTTGCGAGCGCGGCGCCGCCGTTGGCCTGCGCTTTCGCGAAGGCCACCGACGGCTCGCGCGGGTCGGCGGTCGCGCTGAACACCCCCTCGTCGAGCTGACGATTGCGCTCGCGCACCGTGTCCTGCTTCTCCTGCAAGAGCTTCTCCACCTCTTTCACATACCGGCCCACCGTCTCGCCGAAGGCGGTGAACTGATACGGCACGACTTCGGCGTCCGCGAGTCGCAGGACCGCGGTGCCCACGGTCTGGGCGAGGGCGCGACCATACACGAACGACGTGTCGTCGAAGGTCGTGAACCACTTGAAGTCATCGTAGATCGAATGGTAGATGCCGCCGCCGCCTTCGCCGCCGAAGCCGAGGTTCAGGGTTGCGACCCCGACGTGCTGCAGGAACGGCGTGAAGTCCGAGCCGGATCCGAGCGCGTCGATGCGCAGGTCGGCGCGCTGCCGCGCTTCCTGACGCTGGTCGGCCGAGCTCGCGTCGGCGATGGCGCGGAGCTGGGCCCGCTTCCAGGCGCTGAGCTTGGTTTCGGGATCGTCGATGTCTCGGGCCACGTCGTTGATGAACGCCTCGAGGGAGTGCGAGCCGCCGACGTCCAGGTACCCGCGATTGTTGGTGTCGCTGTTCAGGTACGCCACGCCCTTCGCGGCCAGCTCGTCGGCGTGGGCTTCGACCCACTCGGTGGAGCCGAGCAGCGCGGGCTCCTCACCGTCCCAGGCCGCGTAGATGATCGTGCGGCGCGGCTTCCAGCCCTGCTTAAGCAGCTGGCCATACCCGCGCGCTTCCTCCAGCAGCGTCACCAGCCCCGAAATCGGGTCCTCGGCGCCGTTCACCCAGGCGTCGTGATGGTTGCCGCGGATCACCCACTCGTCCGGCGCCGTAGCGCCGGGAATGCGCGCGATCACGTCGTACAACGGCTTCAGGCTCCAATCGGACTTCACGCGCAGGTGCACCTTGGCGGGGCCGGGGCCGATGTGATAGGTGATGCCGAGTCCACCGCGCCATTCCGCGGGCGCCACAGGACCGCGCAGGGCCGCCAGCAGCGGCTGGGCGTCGCCGTACGAGATGGGCAGCACGGGAATCTTGGTGATCGTGGGCGCCTCACTCACCGGCAGCCGCTTCGCGTCCTTCGTGGCTCCTACGCCCGGCGTGAGCGGATCGCCGGGGTAGAGGGGCATGTCCATCACGCTGCCGCGCTGCACGCCGTCTCTGGGGCGCCACGGACCCTGTGGGTACACGTCGCCGTGGGCGTAGCCGTCCTCCCTTGGATCCGCGTAGATGAGGCATCCGATGGCGCCGTGCTCGGCCGCGACCTTGGGCTTGATGCCGCGCCACGACCCGAAGTAGCGCGCGATCACGATCGCGCCCTTCACCGACACGCCCAGCCGCGCGAGCCGCTCGTAGTCGGCGGGCACGCCGAAGTTCACGTACACGAGCGGGGCGGTGACGTCGCCGTCGATCGAGTAGGCGTTGTACGTCGGCAGCTGCTCCGTCTGCTGGCTCGAGGTGGGGTCGCCGGGCACGGGCGGCTCCTGCAGCCTGGCGCGGAAAGTCGTGGGTGCGACGAGCTCCACGACGCGCTCTTTGGGCGTGGGGAAGAGCACGTCGAACGTCTCGACGTGCGCGTCGAGCCCGAAGCTCTTGAACTTGGCGAGGAGCCATTCGGCGTTGTCTTTGTCGTATGGCGAGCCGACGTGGTGCGGGCGCGCCGACAGGCGACGCATGTACTCGCGGAGCGAGTCGGGGGACGGGATCGCGCGGAATTTGGCATCCCACTCCAGCTGGACCTTGGCGGACTCGGCCGTGAAGCCGCGGAGGTCGCCGGTCGGGGCTGGAGCGAGGGCGATGAGCAGGAGACCGAGACCGCAGGCGGCGATCGGACGGGCCATGACGCGCATACGAACGGAACCTCGTGGTAGGGTGTGGGGAACGCCGCTCTAATATTGCAGCTCGTGCCGGGTGTACACCTCACCCCGCCGCACGATCAACGCGATCTGGCGCACATTGCGGATGTCGCTGAGCGGATCGGCGTCCAGCACGACCAGGTCCGCCACGGCGCCCGCCGCAACCGTGCCCGTGCTGTCGAGCCCAAGGGCTCGAGCCGCGTTTCCGGTCGCCGCGACGAGTACGTCGCGCGGCGTGAGGCCCGATGCCTGCATCGCCTCGAGCTCCATGAACACCGAAGCCCCGTGCAGCGTGAGCGGGTTGCCGGCATCGGTGCCGAGCGCGACGGGGATACCGGCGTCGTGGACGCGCTTCAGGTTGGCCTGGCCCTGCGCGAACGAGCGCGCGGTCCGCGCGGTCCGCTCCGCGAGGACGGCGTCGGTCGGGCGCTTCGCCGGAGCCACCGTGTCGGTCGCCAGCACCTTGGCGCGGGTCGCGGGATCCACGCAGGCCAGCGGCTGACGCTCGCCCGCGAAGCGTCGCGCCGCTACCTGGCGATACCCGTCGGGGACCGTGAGCGTCGGGACGTAGATCGTCCCCTGACGCCGGGCGAGGGCCAGGAACTCGTCGTCCACGGGAGCCGACCAGACGGAGTGCACCAGCACGCGCGCACCGGCGCGTAGCGCGTCCTTCGCGTCCCATAGTCCCGTCGCGTGCACGATGAGCGGCAGCCCGACCTTGCGTGCTTCGTCGCCGGCGGCGCGCATGAGGGCGGAGACGCGTGCCGTGTCGGGCGGCTGGGGCGGCATGATGTACCACACCTTGATGGCCGCGGCCCCCCACGTCTTGTGCGCGCGCACCGCCTGACGCACGACGGCCTCGTCCGCCATATAAATGAACTGCCGCTGGTCGGGCAGGTTGAGCCAAAAGTCGATGGTCGAGAGGAGCGACCCGGCGGCCACGACGCGCGGCGCCGTCGTGCTGCGCGCCGTCCGCGCCTGCAAGTCCAGCGTCCACGGATAGCCCCCCACGTCGAAGACCGAGGTAACACCGCTGCACAGGTAGGAGCGGAAGAACCGTTCGGGTCGGGCGTGCAGCTCCGCCTCGACGGTCTCATAGGGATAGCGATCCCGCAAATCCAACGCGTCGGGTCGACCATCCACCCAGCCCGTCTGGGAGAAGTGCACGTGGGTGTCGATCAATCCCGGGATGATCCATTTGCCGATGGCGCTCACGGTGTCTGCGTCTGCCGGCACCGCGCAGGTGGCGCGCGGGCCCGCACAGGCGATTCGACCTTCACGCATCACGACCACGGCGTTCCGTACCGCCGCCGCGCCGGTGCCGTCCACGAGCGTGGCGCCCACGATCGCGATCGGTGGGGGCGCGGCGTCAGGCGTCGGGAAGGCGGTCGTGACCGCGACCTTCCATCCCGCGGGCGTGCGGACGAGCACGCGCTCGCTCACGCCGCGCACGCTGCCACTCGAATCGACCACGCGATAGCGGTACACGCCGTAGGCCACGTCCGGCGTCACCGGCACGATGCGGAAGTGCGTTGCGACGAGCGTGTCGGGCCAGCCGGCTCCGGCGCCACGGGCGAACTCCTCGTATCCCTGCTGGAGCCCGTCCGGGCCCACGCGGGCGAGCGACGGTGTCTGGAGATAGTGCGAGAGATAGGCGGCGCGATCGCGTGCGTGGATGGCCGCGATGTTGTCGCGGAAGGCGTCGAGGGCCGTGCCCTGGCCCGCGAGCGGGGTGGGGAGGCGTAGCAGGCCGAGGGCGGCTGCCACGATCAGGCTGGTGGTCAAGCGCATGTGAAGGACCTCAGAGCTTCGCAGCGCGCCGCCACCGCTCTGCAATGACACCATGTCCGGCGGGCGTGGGATGGACGCCATCGGCGGCCCAGTACTGCGGTGTGCTCTTGCGTGCGAGATCGTCGAACACCTGCTGCAGCGGGACGAACGTCGCGCCCGCGCCCCGGGCGACGCGCTCGGCTGCGGCCCGACGCTGGTCGAATTCGGGAAACCAGCGATTGTCTACCGCGCCGCAGTGCAGCACGAACGGCTCGAGCACGATGACGCGCGCGCGCGGCAGGGCGCGCTTCGTCTCATCGAGCAGGGCGGCGTACTGATGCTCGTAGTCTTCGACGGTGCCGGTGTAGCCGCCGCTCAGCTTGTGCCAAAAATCGTTCACGCCGATCAGGATGCTCAACACGTCCGGTGCCAACGCCACCGTGTCGCTGGCCCACCGGGACGAGAGGTCGGGCACTTTGTTGCCGCTGACGCCGCGATTGTAGAACCGGAGGCCACGATCGGGGTGCGCCGCGAGCGCGGCCGCCGCAACCAGCAGCGGGTAGCCCGAGCCGAGGGCGCGCGCCGCGTTCGCGTCGGCCGCGCCGCGGTCGCGGCCGGCGTCGGTGATCGAGTCGCCCTGAAAGAGGACCACGGTGCCGTCCGCGCTAGGTGCGTGAGAGGCCGTCGCGCCGGCGGGCCAGAGAGCGGCGCCGGCCAACGCGCCGGCGGTGGTCGTGACGAACTCGCGACGCGTGACGTCGTAGGTCATCCTCATCTGCCTTTCACGCTGGCATACACCAGGCGCTGGAACTGCGCGTCCAGCGACCACGCGGGCGGGAGGTGCTGCGTCCAGACCATCGCGACCAGATCGGTCTGGGGATCCACCCAGAAAAATGTGGACGCGGCCCCCGCCCAGCGGAACGTACCCGGGGATCCGGGGGGCGCGGTGTCCGCATCCACCCGCACGGCACCTCCGTACCCGAAGCCGTTTTTTCCGGGAGGCCAATCGGGGGCGATCGGGGGGATCGGCGTGAGCCCGGGCGGCAGGTGGTCCCGCATCATCAGGGCCACCGTTTCGCGCTTGAGGACCCGATGCCCGTCCAGCTCACCGCCGTTCAACAGCATCTGGGCAAAGCGGAGGTAGTCGCTCAGAGTCGACAGCAGGCCACCGCCCCCGGAGAGCATCCTGCCCTCGGGCGTATACTCCGTTGCGATCAAGGGCGCCATGGCGTGCGGTCTTCCATCCGGACCCAGGGCGTACGCCGTCGTGAGGTGAGTTTCCATCGCGGGCGTGACGTGGAAGGCGGTCATCGACATGCCGAGCGGCCGGAACACCGCGCTTTCGAGGTAGCGATCGAACGTCGTGCCCGACACCAGCTCGACGACGCGGGCGAGGACATCGATGGAATAGCCGTAGGTCCAGCGGGTGCCCGGTGAGAAGGCGAGCGGGAGGTGCGCCAGCGTGTCGGAGAGCTGGGCGAGAGTCCAGTGTGGGTTGTTGAGGCCGGCGCGGCGATAGATCGAATCCGCGGGCGTATTGCCGATAAAGCCGTACGTCAGACCCGAGGCGTGCGTGAGCAGGTCGGCCAGGGTAATGGGCCGCTCTGGATCGTGGAGCACCGGCGTCGCAGCGCCGCCGCCGGCGTAGACCTTCGCCCCCGCGAACGCGGGAATGTATTTCGACACCGGATCATCCAGGCGCAGCTTCCCACGCTCGTACAACTGCATGACGGCCGTGCTCGCGATCGGCTTGGTCAGGGAGTAGATGCGGAACACCGCGTCCGGGCTCATGGCGCGCTGGTGTTCCACATCCATCCAGCCGATCGACGCGAGGTACGCTACTTTGCCGTGCCGAGCGATGAGCGCGAGGAAGCCGGGGAATTTGCCGGAGTCCACATACGCTTGCAGCGTGGTCGTGATTCGCTCCAGCGCGGCGGCCGAGAGGCCGACATCTTCGGGCCGGGCGCGCGGCAGGCCCTGTGCGATGGCGGCCTCCGTCAGGAGGCAGCACGACGCGAGCGTCAAAAGGATTCTGAGCGGTGTGGGGTGCCTGGTCATCGGTCTTGCTCGCGAAGTGGGATGGGCCCCGGTGGATTCGAACCACCAATTCCAGATCGAACGTCTGCGTCGGGACCTAGCGGACTTCACGCTACGTGCGCCGCGGGCGGGTGGCAACCTGCCACGGGCGCGCGGCCCGAATCAGCGCGACCGGCGCTGCGCGAAGAGCCAGCCCATGAGTGTGGGCGACCCGTATGCTGCGTCCCACACGTTGTGATTCGTCCCCAGTAGCTCGAGATACTGCACGGGAGCACCGACCGCTTTTAAGGCTGCCGCGGCCTGACGCGACTGTTCGACGGGAACCGCCCCGTCAATCTCACCGTGGACGATCCAGGTCGGGACGCGCCGCAGCTGACGAGCAAGAGCTTCGAACGGGCTGCCGCTATCTGCGGGAACGACCGGTGTGAACGGGCGGGTGGTCGGAAAGAACGCCGTAACGAAACCGCAGATCGGGACGAGGGCCGCAAAGCGGGACGGATAACGATACGCGAGGTACCACACCCCATTGCCGCCCATCGACAGGCCTGTGAGATACACGCGGTCGGAGTCGATTTGGAACTCTCGGTTCACTTGCTCGAGCGCAGCGATGGCCACTTGCGCGGGCGTCCCCGTCCAGGCCGACTCCGCCGGCATTTGGGGGAAGACGATGATGGCCGGGAAACGAGCGGCATTCTGGCGAATGGCGGTGCCCAAGCCCACTTGGGTCGGAAGCAGACCGTCGTCGCCCCGCTCGCCAGCGCCGTGCAAGAAGAGAATAACGGGCCAGCGCTGCGCTGCCGTGTAGGAGAAGGGGACGAACACCTGGTAGTGGTGAGACTGGCCCGCCACGGACACCCGGCGGTCTAAGAACCCCGTCTGCGGGGTCTGCGCTTCCAGGGCCCGCGCCAGGAGCGCCAGGAGGACCGTCGTCCGGATGACTCGCCAATTCATCGGTTCACCTCCAGGGGAGGAACGCGCCGCGGGGAAGGGAATTGGCCCCGGTGGATTCGAACCACCATACCCAGATCCAAAGTCTGGTGTCCTGCCGTTGGACGAGGGGCCAGCGCGACGGCAAGAATCTACATGAGGGCGCGGTAAGACGTAGGGGCGCAGCATGCTGCGCCCCTACACGGTGTCTGTGGTCAGACGTCCCTTGCCGAGCCGGACGTCCGAAGGCCGACGTTGCGCGCCCACCACAGTTGCGCGGACCAAGGCGGCGTTGTACGGTAGTGCCGAACACCACCCGAGGAGGTGGGGCCGTGAATCAACACGACGGCCACAAGCGAAGCGAAGCTCTCGCTCGCCTCGGCGAGTGAGCGCTAAGCCCCCGAGGGTCTGCTAGGGCCTCTCGGGGGCTTCTGCTTTATTGGGGGTCGTTCATGGCCCCAATTCCACCCCCTGCGTCTGCCCGTGCTTCGTCTGTATATCGTAGGCACGGTTCCGCGCACGGCCATCGGCTACGATCTGCTCGGCGGTGCGCGTGGCGTCGTCCGAGAGCTTCTCGCACGAGACCCCGCGAAGTGGCGTGAGCGCGGCCATCACCTCGCGCGCGTTGCGCTCGGCGATCGCGCGATGCCCCGCCTCATGCAGCCGGACGGCCTTGAAGTACGCCTGCCACGTCTTCAGGAGCTCGGCGGATGCCATCGGCGGTGGCTTCCAGCGGGGCAGGGTAACCGCGACGTCGAGCGTGACCTTTACGTCGCGCATGACGCAGCTGTCTCCGCGGTGGGTAGTGCCGTAGCTCCACTCGAGGCTCCACACGGTCAGCGCGTCGCGGGATTCGCCGCTCTCGTCCTTGGGGCCCAGACGGTGGATCTGGTTCCGCAACGCCCCCGCGCTCGACCCGTCGATGTCGTAGTACTGCTCGCGGGCGCTGATCGCCGCATGCGGCGCGGCGCGAGCAAGCGCAGCCGAATCGGGAGCGGGCGCGGGCGTAGCAACCGGCGCGGGGGTCGAGGACCCGCACGCGCCCGTGAGCAGCAGCGCCGCAAGGAGTGTCGGCCGCATGCCCGCGTTACGCCAGCGTGATGTCGTGCTCGACCACCAGGCTCGTCGGCAACCCCTGGATCTCGAGCCGGGCCCGTGCCTTGAGCGTTTCGGTGCCCTTGAGCTTGCCCGATCGCACCGCCGCGTCGACGCTCTTCTCGATCTCGCGCTGCGCGTCGACGCCGAAGTGCTTGAGGAACTTGCGGACCGACAGATTGAACGCTTGTTCGTTCATGGAGTCACCTTGAAGACTTGATCGTGCTGGCGGGTGCGGTCGGCCACCTGGATGGCGACCTCGTCGCCGGCCTTTGCCAGCGGCACTTTCTGATGGTTCACTTCCATCGAGGCGATCTGCTCGGTGAAGTCGGTCGTGTGGCCGTGAAAGCGGATGCGGTCGCCGACCGCCAGCGTGCCATCGGTCACTCGCACGACGGCGACACTCGGTCCCTTGAAATAGTGGACGACGGTCCCGACCAGCTGCTCCGGCATCGGTCCTCCTCGCGTGCCTCGCCTACCACAATATCGTCGCGGCTCCGGGGCCGCTACTTGATCGCCACCCGCGCGGCCCACCGGGCGGGATCGACGGTGCCGTGCGGCAAGAGGCGCCACCAGAACCGGTGACGCCACCGTCCGAGCCCGGTCGTTTTCCAGCCCGCGAGAGCTACCGGGATGAGTTGGCGCGCGACGACCGCGAGACGCCGGCGCCGCCAGCGGAACCGCCGGGCACTCCCGTCCGCCGGCCGGTACTGCGCCCAGCCGATCGACTTGAAGCAGCCGGCGGGCCCAAAGGCGTCCGAGCCCAGCACGTCCTCGACGAACACGCGCAGCGGCCCCGGCCAGGTCCCCAGCACATCGTGCATCGCCAGTATCGCGCCCGGCGCGAGGTAGGGGCGAAACAGCGCGAGGTCTTGCTTGACGGCCTCGTACACGTGGTCGCCGTCGATCCAGAGGAGCCGGATCGGCCGGCTCCAATCGCGCGCCACTTCCTGGGAGAACGCGCGGCGGATCTCCACGGCATCCGCTACGCCCGCGCGGCGCAGACTCTCCTGGAACTCCTCGTACGAGGACCTCCGGGAGCCGAGGTCCGGATCGGTGGTGGAGGGCGAGGTGTGCGGGTCGATCGCGACGACGCGCCCCAATCCGTAGCGCTGTGCCACATAGGCGAGCCCGACGGTGGAGCGGCCCTTGAAGCTCCCGATCTCGACGATCGCGCCATCCGCGGGCGCGGCGGCGGCGGCGAGCATCAGAAACCGTGCCTCCCGCTCGCTCAAGAAGCCGGGGGTCCCGCTGACCCGGCGCCACCCCTCGTCGCAGACGGGCCCGAACTCGGCGAGGTTCACCGCACCAGTATGCGAACCGGGTTCGGGCGCCGCAAACCCGTCGCGCCGCTTCCGTTTCGCTCGTGCCGTCGTATCGTCAAACCGTGCGTTCCCCTGAGCCCGTCCGCGTCGTCGTGGTCACGCCGGTTCGCAACGAGGCGTGGATCCTTGAGCGGTTCCTTTCGGTCACGAGCCGCTTCGCGGACCAGATCATCGTCGCCGACCAGCGCTCGACGGATGACAGCCGCGCGATCTGCCGCCGATATCCCAAAGTCACGGTCATCGACAATCCGACCGACGAATTCAACGAGCGGGAGCGCCAGCTCTTGCTGCTCCGCCACGCCCGCGCCGTGGTTCCGGCCCCGCGCGTCATCCTGGCGCTCGACGCCGATGAGATCCTCGCGGCGAATGCGGTGCACACGGCGAGCTGGCGCACGATGCTCGCCGCGCCGCCCGGGACCATCGTGTGCTTCGAGCGCGTCGATCTTTCTGGCACGCCCGATCGGTGCATGCGACATGACCGGCTCACGCCGCTGGGATACGTGGACGACGGCGTAGCGCATACGCCGCGCGACATGCACAGTGTGCGCGTTCCCATTCCGGACTACGCGCGCCGCCTCATGCTCGACGAGATCGTCGTTCTCCACTACGCCTCCCTGCGACCAGCCGCGCTCGCGGCGAAGCTGCGCTGGTACAGCGTGATCGAGAACGTCCGCGGCACGTGTCCGTGGGTCTTCCAGCGCCGCCTCCGCTATGCCATGCACGTCGATTTCACGGGCGCGGGCCGGGTCGAGCCGTGCTCCCCCGACTGGTTGCGCGGCTGGGAGGACGCCGGAATCGATATGCGCAGGGTCGCTCAGGAGCAGTACCACTGGTACGACTTCGAGGTGCTGCGGCACCTGAACCAGCACGGCGCGCGGAAATTCTGGCTCGACGATATCTGGCACTTCGACTGGGAGGCGTGCCGCCTGTATGCACAGAGTCACAACATCGCCGGCGTGCCGGCTGCTCCGGTACAATCGCCGCCCCGCGCGCTGGTCCGCGCGATGGACGCGCTCAGCACGGTACACCGCGTGCAACGGCGCCTGCGGCATCGATTGACGGGTCGGTCCGGCCCCCGTTTCACCTAGCCCGGCTCGGGACCCGGCGCCGCCGCCGCCCGGGTGGTGGTGCTGATCAGCCGCTGGTGCTTCTCGCCCAGCAGCATCGCCGCGTCGTCCCGCAGGCGTTCGTTCGCGTACACCGCCGCCACCGCGCTCCCCGAGCCACACAGCCGCACCCAGTACGGATGCGTTCCGGCCAGCCGCTCATACAGCGCGCGCAGCGCCGGATGCTTACCGAAGACGGGGATCTCGAAGTCGTTGCCACCGAGGCGCCCGATGCTGCCCCACCCGGCGAACGCGTCGGGGTCGAGCAGCAGCGGCCCGCGCGGCGCGGGGTCGGGATGCATTTCGTCCCACCAGCCGTACGCGTCGGGAGTGGCGACGCCAACGGGCGGGAGCGCCAGGGCCACGAGCGTGGGCGCGGCCGGTGGGCCGGTCAGGCGGAACAGGCGCTCGCCCCGACCCCACGCGAGCGCGGCAGGCGCCCCGCTCGCGAAGAACGCGACGTCGGCACCGAGCCGCGTGGCGAGGTGGAGCAGCTCGTGGCGGGGGACGACGTTGCCGGCGAGCACGTTCACCGCCTGGAGCGCGGCCGCGGCGTCGCTCGATCCGCCGCCCAGCCCTGCGCGTACGGGAATCCGCTTGGCCAGCTCGAGCGCCACGCCGAACTTGTGCCCGGTCGCCTCCAGGACGGCGCGCGCCCCTCGCACCGCCAGGTTCTGCTCCGGCGGCCCCAGGTCGGGCCCGTCAACGGTCAGTGCGACTCCGCTCGTCGTGCGCGTCACCACCAGCTCGTCCGCGAGCTCGAGCAGAGCGAACGCCGTCTCGATCTGGTGAAAGCCCGCCGGCGCTTCGCGCGCGAGAATGCGCAGCAGCAGATTGACCTTGGCGTGTGCGGCGATGCGGACTCGATCCACCGCTCAGTCTTCCGCCGCGGCCGCGCCGCGCAGCTCGGCGAGGTGCAGGCGCATGCGCGAGAGCGACGCGAGCCCGAGCAGAGTGATCGGAAAGAACGTGCCGATGTGGTAGGCCACCGCGTAGCTCACCGCCCGGGTCGCGTCCACCCCGTAGAGCGCGAGCGTGCCGCGCGTCGCCGCTTCGAACACGCCGACGAAGCCAGGGGAGGACGGCAGCGCGACCCCGAACCCGATCACGCCCTGAAGGAGGAGCGCTCCCTCGGGCGGCACCGGCAGCCCGAATGCGCGGAAGCACACGGCGAACGACGCCGCGTTCACGAGCCAGAGGACCAGGGACCATGCCACCAAGCCGAGGAAGCGGCCCGGGCTCTTCAGGACCTCGAGCCCCGCAACGAGTCCCTGTGCGAGGTGGGTGACGCGATCGGCGAGGCGCGCCGGGAGCACGGCGTGCGCGACGCGGGCGAGCAGCGCGATCCATGGCGCGGGACGGTGCACCACGAGCAGGGCGACCACGAGGATTCCCGCGAACAGCGCGGCGCCCGCCGTCGCGAGCCCGGCAAGCCGCACGCCGCCGATCATCGCGTGGCGCGGAAACGAGGGGAGGACGAGGGCCAGCGTGAGCAGCGCGACCAGCATCAACCCGTCGAACACGCGCTCCACGGCGATCGAGGCGAGCGCCGTCGTGAACCGCACCGCGGCTGCCTGCCGCGCGGCGTACGCGCGAGCGATCTCTCCGGCCCGTACCGGGAGCAGGTTGTTGGCCATGAAGCCGATCGCGGTGGCATGCCACAGGGGGCCGAGCGGCAGGGGGGTGCCGCTCGGGCTACGCAGGATCAGTCGCCAACGGATCGCCCGGAGCGGGAAGGTGCAGGTGGCAAGCGTGATCGTCGTCAACATCAGCCAGGGGTTTGCGCGCCGCAGGTGACCGACCAGGGCACGGGCGTCCACGCCATGGAGCGCCCAGGCGAGGAGCCCGAGCGTGACCACGAGCCCCACGAGCCACGCCTGCCTCCAGCGAGAGGCTGGGGGGGGGGCGCGCCTAGGGGTTGGGCTCGAGGGCGAGGGCAACGAGGTCGCAGACTTCCTCGACGAGCTCGCGGAGCGCGTCGCCCGACGCCTGCTTCGCCGCCGCGCGCAGCTCCTGCGCACGGCGGAGCGCGCGATCGCCCCGGTACAAGAGGGCGCGCACATCCACGGCGGCAGGCTCCGCTGGCGCGGCCGGCGCGGCCGCGCCGCCGAGCAGTTGCGCGAGCGACGCCGAGCCAATTCCTCCTTCGGACAGACGCTGGTAAGCGGCCCATGACCCGACGAGGTCCGGCGTCTCGGGGACCGGCTGCTCGGCGCGCGGCGGCGGCGCGGGGGCGGGGGCCGCCCTCACGACGGGAATGGGCGGCGCGGCGGCCGGCGGAGGTGTCGGGGTCGCGGCCGGCGCGGGACGAGCAGGGCCGGGGGAAGGCGGGGGGGCGGCGCCCGGCTGCATGGTCTGCACCGCGGCGGTGATGGCGTCGAGCTCGGTCGCGAGCGCTTCCTCGTCGCCGCTGCCCGAGCCGGCGAGGAGGTCGCCGGCGCGGCGCAGCTCGGCGGCGAAGGCCGCGGGGCTGCTCACGGCGATGCCCGACGCTACGGCCTCGCGGGCGGCCATCGCGAACTGGGCCACGCGGTCGGCGAGCACGCCGCCGGCCGCGTTCGCGAGCGCGCGAAACGTGGTGCCGAGCGTGTGGGCACGCAGCTCCCGCTGCGTGGCGGACGGGGCCCGCTCGAGCGAGTCCGCCGCCTGGCGGAGATGCTCGCCGTGGCTGACGAGCTCCAGCTTGCCGAGCGCGGACGGGCGCGCCGTGGGGACGCCGCGCGTCACGATGTGGGGGCCCGAGTCGTTGTAATAGAGAGAGCCGATCGAGACGGCGTCCGGCTCGGCTTCCATGAACTTCACCAGCAACCCGGCGAACTGCCGGAAGTCCGCGCCTTCCGGGTCGGGGCGACCGCGTTCAGCGACCTCGCGGGCGGCGCGCGCGATGGCGCTCGCGGCGCCCTGGAACAGGTCGGCCACGTTGGCGGGAGGCTCGAGTCCCGAGCGCGACAGCTCGCCGATGGCGCGCTCGATTCCGTCGAGGAGGTCGGGCAGGGGCGGCAGGTCATTGAGGGCGGCGAGGCCGCGCAGCGGGTGGAGCGCGCGCATGACGTGCTGGAGCGGGTCGTGCGCCAGCGGGTTGGCCCGCAGCGCCTGCGCCGCCCGCTCGAGCGCCCCCGCGATCGCCGCGCCCTCGCGCGCCACGAACGCCCGCGCGCCCGCATCGAGCCCCAGCGCCTCGGCTGCCCGGACCTGGGCCGACGGCCGGCCGGCGAGCTGCTCGAGCTGCTGGGCCAGCGCCTCGGCCTTCGCGGTGTCGGCGTCTGTCCAGGTGCCCGCCCGGCGCACGAAGATTTTCAGGTCGTCCACGCCGCGCAGGCCGAGCTGCTGCGTTTGGGGATCCCACGCGCGCCGGCCCTCGCGCACGGCCCGCGCCAGGGCCTCGAGCCCCGCGGCGGTGCGCGCGATCGCGTGCTGGTTCGCCATGAGCGCGCTGCCGCGCAGCGCGCGGGCCAGGCGTACAATCTCCTCGGCGCTGGGGTTGTCGCCCTTGGCGAGCAGGCCGTCGAGCCGCTCCAGATACTCCCCCGCCTCGAGGGCGAAGAAGTCGGACATCCCGAGTGGCTTCGAGGACTCGGTCATAGGGCTACCAAGCTAAGGCGTCCTGGCCTCATCGACCAACTGCCGCATGCGCCGCACCGCCTCTTCCATGCCCAGGAAGATCGCGTGGCTCACGATCGAATGCCCGATGTTGAGCTCCTCGATCTCCGGGATGGCGGCAACCGGCCGGACGTTGTCGTAGGTCAGTCCGTGCCCCGCGTGCACGGCGAGGCCTCGCGCGCGCGCGTGGGCGGCGGCGCGTGCGAGCGCGCGCAGCGCGGCGTCACCCCGCCGCCACGAGCGGGCGTAGCGGCCGGTGTGCAGCTCGACCGCCGGAACGCCGAGCGCGGCGGCGCGATCGATGGTGCCCGGATCGGGGTCGATGAAGAGACTGACGCGGATGCCGGCGGTGGTGAGGCGTTCGCTGGCCGCGCGGATCTTGCGGCTCGCGCCGCTCAGCGCGAGACCGCCTTCGGTCGTGATCTCCTGTCGCCGCTCGGGGACGAGCGTCGCCTGAAACGGTTTGAGGCGGGAGGCGATCCGCACGATCTCGGGCGCGGCGCCGAGCTCGAGATTGAGGACCGTGCGCACGGCGGCGCGCAGCGCGCGGACGTCGGCGTCCTGAATGTGGCGGCGGTCCTCGCGCAGATGCACCGTGATGCCGTCGGCGCCACCCCGCTCGGCCGCCGCTGCGGCGCGCACGGGGTCGGGCTCGTCGGTGCGGCGCGCTTCGCGCACCGTTGCGACGTGATCAATGTTGACGTACAGCCGCATGCCGTCTTACCTTCGGTTCACTCCGCCCACACTCGAGGTATCGTCCGTGAGACCACGACCGACCGTGCTCGTCGCGCTGGGCTCCCTCGCGTGCGGCGGGGGAGCCACGCCGGGGAAGGTCACCCCGCAGTCGCCTCAGCAGACGCTCGCGCAGTTCATGTCGGCGGTCAAGGAGAACAACATCGAGCGCATGGGCGCGCTGTGGGGTTCGGAGCGCGGAGCGGCGACCACCTGGATGAAATCCGACCAGCTGCGGGAACGACTCTCGGTGGTCCAGAAGTACGTGGACCACGCGGGGTACCGCGTGATCGAAGGCCCGCTCCCGGTGCCGGGGCACGACAACATGCAAACATTCAAGGTGGAGCTGCAGCGGCAGGCCGGATGCACGGTGGTGTTCCCCGTCGATCTCGTGCGCACGAAGAACGGCGGCTGGGTCGTGAACGACGTGCATCTGGGGAGCATTCCCACGCCGGGCACATCGTGCCGGCAGTAGCGGGGAGGAACGTTCCGGCCCGGTTGCGCGTTAACTACTCTGTCAGCTCCAGCAGGATGCCGGCCGTCGTCTTCGGATGGAGGAAGGCGATGCGCCGACCACCGGCGCCGCGCCGCGGCACCTCGTCGATGAGACGATACCCCGCCGCCCGGCAGCGCGCGAGCGCCCGGTCCAGATCCGGCACGCGGTAGCAGACATGATGAATCCCCGGGCCGCGCTTGGCGAGAAACTTCGCCACGGGGCCGTCCGGATCGCGGGGCTCGAGGAGCTCGACTTGGACGTCGCCCAGGGGTAGGGCGACGATGGTGGCGCCGTCGACGGTCTCGGGGTGCCCCGGCTTGAGGCCGAGGACGTCCCGGTAGAAACCGAGGGCGGCGTCGATGGACGTAACAGCGATGCCGACGTGGGCGACGCGGGCGCGTGACTCGCTCATGACGCCCGTCAACATAACGATTGC
>QHUD01000119.1 GCA_003221085.1 Gemmatimonadota bacterium | reverse complement strand
GTGGACCTCGTCGATGAACAGGATGTCGCCCGCGCCGAGCGAGGTGAGCAGGCCGACGAGATCGCCGGGACGCTCGAGGACCGGGCCCGACGTCGTACGGATGTTGACGCCCAGCTCCCTGGCCATGAGGAGGGCGAGGGTCGTCTTGCCCAGGCCGGGCGGTCCGAAGAACAGCGTGTGGTCGAGCGGCTCGTGTCGCTGCTTCGCCGCGTCGATCGCGATCTGCAGGGATTCCTTCACCTTCGCCTGGCCGACGAATTCGTCCAGCCGCGAGGGACGAAGGGCGGCGTCGGTCAGGCGCTCGTCGGGGAGGGCGTCGGGGGTGGTGACTTGTGTACGGGAATGGGCTGTCATGCTTTGGGGCTCACGCAGCCTTCCCTTTCCCAAGGGGTCGCGCCCGCCACCGCACCGGCCGCGCGTCCCGCTCGAGGGCGTGACGGGTGTGGCAGGTGACGCACTCGTCGGTGGCCCGGGTCGCGTTGTCGGGCACCAGGGCGCGGTTGGTCGAGCCGCAGCGCGTGCAGATCCATTCAGCCGTCGCAGCCATCGTCATCCGTTGGTGAGAAGTTGCAGTGCCCGGCGCACCAGGGCCTCCGCGTCACCGCCGCCGTCTGCCGCGAGCGCATGGCGCAGCGCCCGGTCGGCTTCGGCAGTCGCATAGCCGAGCCGCTCGAGGGCCTGGAGCGCGGCGCCGGCGGCTCCCCCGCTCGCGGCCGCGCCCGCTTCGACGGACTCCTCAAACTCGCCGAGCTTGTCGGCCAGTTCAAGCGCCAACCGCTCCGCCGTCTTCTTCCCGATCCCTGAGACCGACGCGAGCAGCGCGATATTTCGCTCTTTCACCGCCCGCGCGCCGCGCTCCACGCCCAGCGCCGACATCAGGGCGATCGCGATTTTCGGCCCCACGCCGCTCACGCCGATCAAGCGCTGGAAGAAGCGCCGCCCGGCTTCGTCGTGAAAGCCGTACAGCGACCAGCCGTCCTCCCGCACCACGAGCTCGGTCGCCAGGCTCACCGCCTCGCCCACCGCCGGCAACCGCTCCATCACCCCCAGCGGGACGACGATCTCGTAGCCCACGCCGCCCGGGGTGTCGATCATCACGCGATCGGCCTGCTTCGCGGCCAGGCGGCCCGAGACCTGCGCGATCACGACCGGAGGACGTGCGTGAGCGCCACGGCCACGCCGTCCGCCGCGTCCGCGGGCTTGGGCGCGTCCTTGAGCCGCAGCAGTCGGGCCACGACCCTGCCGACCTGCGCTTTGGGAGCGCCGCCCGCGCCGACGACCGTTTTCTTGATGGTCGCCGGGGCATACTCGGCAATCGTGAGTCCCGCCTGCTCGGCGGCCAGGAGCACGACCCCTCGGGCGTGGCCGAGCACGAGCGTGGTGTGCACGTTCTTATGGTAGAAGGCGTTCTCCAGGGCGAGGATGCCGGGATGGTGGCGTGTGATCAGCTCGGTGATCCGCTCGTGGAGCGCGTGGAGACGGCGGGGCAGCGGGTTCCGGCCGGTGAGCCGGATCACCCCGCACTCGACCAGCCGTCCCATGCGAGAGGTGCCGTTGCCCGTTTCGATCACTCCATAGCCGGTGACCGACGTCCCGGGGTCGACACCCAGCACCCTCACGCTACGCCGTCGCCGCCGCCAGCGCCTCGGCGTCGATGTCGAAGTTCGAGGAGACCTT
Organism: Gemmatimonadota bacterium; assembly: GCA_003221085.1. Classification (GTDB taxonomy): domain Bacteria; phylum Gemmatimonadota; class Gemmatimonadetes; order Gemmatimonadales; family GWC2-71-9; genus AG41. The sequence continues at coordinate 3,272 of QHUD01000119.1, read as the reverse complement.
CGCGACGTCGTCCATCTCTTCCAGCGCTTCGATCAACGCGAGCAGGTGTTTCGCGTCCTTCCCGTCCACTTTCACCGTGCTCTTGGGGATCAGGGCGATCTCGGCTGTCTGGACCGCGGTCTTCTTGGCCTTGAGCCGCTCGGTGATCTGATGCAGCTGGCCCGCGGGGCCGGTGATCAGAAACACGTCGCCGTCCCGCACCATGTCCTCCGCTCCGGCATCGAGCGCCGCCTCCATGACGGCGTCCTCTTCGCTGCGGGTGGCGTCGACGGCGATCTGGGCCTTGCGGTCGAACATCCACGCCACGGAGTTCGCCGCGCCGAGGTTGCCGCCGTGGCGCTGGAAGGCATTGCGGATCTCCGCCACGGTGCGGTTCGCGTTGTCGGTGGTCGCTTCGATCAGGAGGGCCGCGCCGCCGGGCCCGTACGCCTCGTAGGTGACTTCTTCGTACGTCACGCCCTCGAGCTCGCCCGTGCCCTTCTTGACGGCGCGCTCGATGTTGTCGAGCGGCATGTTCTCGGCTTTGGCGGCGTCGATCGCGGTGCGGAGCCGGGCGTTGCCGGCGGGGTCGCCGCCGCCCTGCTTGGCGGCGATCGTGATTTCGCGGATGAGCTTGGTGAAGAGCGCCCCCCGCCGCGCATCGGTGACGGCCTTCTTGCGCTTGATCTGCTTCCATTTGCTGTGGCCAGCCATGGGGAACCCCGTCGCACGTTTCACGTTACACGTTCCACGACGCGGCACCTTCGTGCAACGTGTGACATGGAACGTGCGACGCCGTTCTAAGCTACAACGTTCACCGATCCGGGTCGAGCATATCCTCGAACCGCATCCACCGCCGGTAAAAGTACAGGTCCACGAACCCCGTCGGCCCGTTGCGGTTCTTCAGAACGATCAGCTCGGTGGCCCCGTCCACCCCGTGCCCCGGGTTGTACATCTCTTCCCGATAGATCCCGAGCACCACGTCGGCGTGCTGCTTGATCGCGCCCAGGTGCCCGAAGTCGTCGAGCGCGGGCCTCGCGTTCGGACGCTTCGCGTCGAAGCGCGGCAGCTGCGACACGACGACGAGCGCCACCCGGCGCTCGAGCGCCAGCGCCTTGAGGCGTTGCAGCACCAGGGCCAGATCTTCGTCCTGCGTCGAGCGCGCCACGCCCCGCGGCGATGGGACGAGCTGGAGGTAATCGACCAGGACGAGTCCGAGCCGTCGCAGCGGATCGAGCCGCTCCGCGGCCGTCTCGAAATCAGCGGCCGCGAGCGACAAAATGGTGAGCGGCAGGTCGCGCAGCCGCACGGCGGCCCCGCCGATGCCGGCGCGCGTCTGATCGTTGAGCTTCGCGCTGCGCAGCTCGTCCACGGTGGCGCGTCCTTCGATCGCGAGGGCGCGCTCCATCAGGCGCTCCTCGTCCATTTCGCCGGAGAAGAGCGCCACGCCCGTTCCCTGCTGCGCCGTGCGCAGCGCCAGCCCGAGCGCGAGCGCGGACTTGCCGGAACCGACGTCGCCGCCCAGCACCACGAGGTCGCGGCGTCGCACGCCACCACCCAGGATGCGGTCGATCGAGGGGAACCCGGTCGGCACGGTATCCCCGGGCACATCGCCCGGGCGCTGCTGGTCCACGCGATCGACCAGCGACTCGGGCGACGGGCGACGCTCGAATTTTCGTGGTGCCATACGTGTCCCGCCTCCGTGGTGCGCGAGTGAACTCGCGGCTCGGCAGTGCCCGTAAACGGGCGCATCGCATCGAGGAGTCGCGGCTTGAGGTCCGCGCGTCCACTATAGATGTAAGCGCGCGCTCCGCGCTGCAACGGTGACGGCGTCTCCCGCCTCGGGACCCAGGACCTCGCGGGCCGGCGCGACCAGCTGGGACAGCACCAGCGCCGCGGCGGCCGGGGTGGCGGGCTCGAGGTGGAGGCGCGCGGCGGTGAGGGCGCGTTTCAGGGGACCGGGGAGGGCGAGGCTCGCGAGCCGCGCGTCGAGCGCCTGGAGGCGACGGCGGTGGTTCTTGCCCGACACCGGGAACGGCGGGAGCAGCGCCTCCGCCGAGCGCACGACGAGCCACAGCGCGAACAGACCCTCGCGCTTGGGTCCCCGGACCGCATCGGCGACCAACCCGATCAAGCGCTGCTCGGCGGTGGTCGTGGCGCGGCTCACGCGACCAGGCGCTCCACCGCCGCGGCCACCTCCTCGGGCGTGATATCGGCGAGGCAGCGATGGTGGCCCAGCGGGCAGACCGCGGTGCCCGTGGCCGAGCAGGGGCGGCAGTCGAGCCTGCGCTGCAGCACGGTGGCCGGCGCGCGATACGGAAGGAAGCCGAACTGCCCGACGGTGGGTCCGAACAACGCGACGACGGGCGTGCCGACTCCGGTGGCCATGTGCATGACGCCGGTATCGCCCGACACCGCGACCCGTGCGCGCGCGAGCAGCGCACCGGTCTCCTGGAGCGAGAACTCGCCGGCCGTGCTCGGGACCGGGTTTCCCGCGCCGCCCTCGGCCACCAGCTGCTGCGCGAGCCCGCGGTCCTCGGGCCCCCCGACGATGACCGGCCGGTACCCGGCGGCTCCCAGCCGCTCAGCCAGCGCGCTCCAGTGCGCGATGGGCCAGCGTTTGGTGGCGTGGGCGGCGCCCGGCGCCAGGGCCGCCAGTCGCGCGCCCGCGAGTCCGCGCTCCGCGAGCCACTGCGCCGCCCGGGCCGTGGCCCCGGGACCCAGGCAGAACTCGGGTGGCCCGTCGTCGGGGCGAGTGTCGAGGCGGCGCGCCGCCTCGAAATAGCGCTCGGCGACCGGGGAGGGCGCGGTCCGGCGGTAGATGTCCAGCTTGGTGCCGATGAGCAGGCCGCGCGCCAGCTTGCGCTTACGGTACCCCGACCAGCGGCAGCGCACGAGCAATCGGAGGCCCACACTCCGGACGCTGCCGTGCAAGTCGAGACCGTGCGTCGGCGCGAGGGTGCGCAGCCGACGGGCGAGGTGACGGATCGGCTCGCCCGGCTCGAGCGTCACGACCTCCGTGAGGTGCGGGTTGTCGGCCACCAGCGGCGCCATCGCCCGCTTCGTCACGTACACGAGCTTCGCCTCCGGGTGGCGGCGGGCGAGCGCGCGCACGAGCGGCGTGGTCAACAGGATGTCGCCGATGGAGCTGAAGCGGACCAAGAGAACGCACAGCACGTTGCGAAATAAGTCCTGCGTTGCCCGGCTTCGCCAGTCGCCATTAGCTTTGGCCTATGGTGCGGCCGAAGACCATTCTCTGGGTGGATGACGAGGTAGACGGACTCGCCGCACAC
>QHUD01000118.1 GCA_003221085.1 Gemmatimonadota bacterium | reverse complement strand
GATCTCGGCGCCGCCCAAGCGACCCGCCGTCTTGATCTTGATCCCCTGCGCCCCCATCCGCATCGCGCTCTGCACCGCCCGCTTCATGGCGCGGCGGAACGAGATGCGCTGCGTCAGCTGATGCGCCACGGAGTCCGCCACCAGCTGCGCGTCGAGCTCCGGCCGCTTGATCTCCTCGACGTTGATGCCCACTTCCTTGCCGGTGAGCTGAGCCAGCTCGTCGCGCAGCTTGTCCACCTCCGCCCCGCGCTTGCCGATCACCACACCGGGACGGCCCGTGTGCACCGTGACCGTGACCTTCCCCGGCTTGCGCTCGATGTGAATGTCGGCGATGGCTGCGTGGGAGAGCCTGGTCTTCAGGTACTTCCGGATCAGGTCGTCTTCCTTCAGGAGCTCGGGGAAGTCGTGGCGCGCGTAATAGCGCGAGCGCCACGGCTTGATGATCCCGAGCCGGAACCCATAGGGATGTACTTTCTGGCCCACTTATTTCCCCGCTTTCTTCGTCTTGGACTTGCCGCCCGCCTGCTTGGCCTTGGGACGCTTGCCCTTCGCGGACCCGGGCGGTACGGGCCGGGCTAGGGCCTCCGCCTTCGCGCCCGCCGTCTTCGCAGCGGCCTTCGGCGCCCGGGATTCCGCGTCCCCCTCCACGTGGATCTCCACGTGACTGGTGCGCTTCTTGATGGGCGTCGCCCGGCCCATGGCCGCGGGCGTGAACCGCTTGAGCGTCGGCCCTTCGTTCACCACCGCGTATTTCACGCGCAGCCGGTCCACGTCGAGCGCCGTGTTTTCGCGCTGGGCCCGTTGCTCGGCGTTCGCGACCGCCGACTTGAGCACCTTGTGGATCTGCTTCGCGGCCAACTTCTTCGAGAACCGCAGGATGGCGTACGCCTGCGGCACTGCCTGGCCGCGGATCTGGTCGATCACGAGGCGCATCTTCCGCGCCGACTGGCGTACGGTCCGCTGGATCGCTCGCGCTTCCATGGCCTATGACGCCTTCGGCGGCGCTTCGGCGGCGGCCGCGGCGGCCTCTTCGCGCTCCTGTGCCGAGCCCTTGGCCGAGTGGCCGCGGAACAGCCGCGTCGCCGCGAACTCACCCAGCTTGTGCCCCACCATGTTCTCGGTGATGTACACCGGGATGAACTTGTTCCCGTTGTGCACCGCGAGGGTGTGGCCCACGAAGTCCGGCGTGATGGTCGAGCGTCGCGACCAGGTCTTGAAGACCTTCTTCTCGTTCTTGTCGTTCAGGGCGGTGATCTTCACGAGGAGCGACGGCTCCACGTACGGACCCTTCTTGACCGAGCGTCCCATTACTGTGTCGCCTTCCCGCGCTTGCGTCCGCGCACGATGAGCTTCGTCGACGGCTTCTTCTTGTGCCGGGTCTTCTTCCCCTCGACCTTGCCCCAGGGCGACGTCGGCGGCCGGCCGCCCGAGGTCTTCCCCTCGCCGCCGCCCAGCGGGTGGTCGACGGGGTTCATGGCCACACCGCGCACCCGCGGGTTCCGGCCCAGCCAGCGGCTCTTGCCGGCCTTCCCGATCGAGAGCAGCTCGTGCTCGGGATTGCCCACCTCGCCGATTGTCGCGAGACATTCGCCCCGCACCATCCGCATTTCGGTGGAGCGCAGCCGCAGCGTGACGTAATTGCCTTCCTTCGCCACCACCTGGATGCCCGTGCCCGCGGAGCGGGCCAGCTGGCCCCCGCGGCCGATCTTGAGCTCCACGTTGTGCACCGTGGTGCCCAGCGGGATCTCGAACAGCGGCATCGCGTTCCCGACCCGGATGTCCGAGCCCGGACCGGAGACGACCGTATCGCCGACGGTGAGGCCCTTGGGGGCCAGGATGTAGCGCTTCTCGCCGTCCGCGTAGTGCAGCAGCGCGATGCGCGACGTCCGGTTCGGGTCGTACTCGACCGCCGCCACTGTGGCGGGGATGCCGAACTTCTCGCGCCGGAAGTCGATCCGTCGATACCGGCGCTTGTGCCCGCCGCCCTGCCAGCGGTTGGTGATGTGACCCTTGTTGTTGCGCCCCCCCGTCCGGCGGAGCGGCTCGAGCAGCGATTTTTCGGGCTCGCTCTTCGTGACGTCGGCGAAGTCGGAGACCGAGCGGAACCGCGTGCCCGGCGTCATCGGTCGAAACTGTCGGATGCCCATATCAGCCCTCGAACACGGCGATCGCGTCGCCTTCCTTGAGTGTGACGATCGCCTTTTTCCAGGCCGAGCGACGGCCCGCCCGGCCGGTCGACAGACCGCCGGTGCGGCGCCGGGCACGCACGACCAGGGTGCGCACGTCGGTCACGGTGACCTTGAACAGCGCCTCGATCGCCGCGCGGATCTGCGGCTTGGTCGCGGCCGTGTCCACGCGGAAGGCGTACTCTTTGCGGGCCTGGTAGGCCGCCGAGGACTTCTCGGTGATCACGGGGCCCACGATCAGACGGTGCTGGTCAGTCATCGGCCGCCCCTTCCTTTTCCTCCCCCTCGGCCTTGTCCGGCGCCCCGCTGCTCTCGAGCGCCGGCAGCTCCACGATCACGGCGTCCGCCCAGAGGATCTCGTAGGCCGTCGCGTCGGCGAACCGCATCACGTGCACGTCGGGGATGTTCCGCCCCGAGAGGTAGACGTTGTGCGCGCTCGCCGCCCCGGCCGTGAGCACCAGGACCTTCTTGTCCGCGACTCCCAGCTTGCCGAGCAGCTCGGCCAGTGTCTTGGTTTTCGGCTTCTCGTACTCGAGCGAGTCCACCACGAAGAGGGCTTCCTCGCGCGCCCGCGCGTTCAACGCGGACTTTTTCGCCAGCTGGCGAACTTTCTTGGGAATGCCGAGCCGGTAATCGCGCGGGTGGGGGCCGAACACGATCCCGCCGTGCCGCCAGTGCGGCGCGCGGGTCGAGCCCTGCCGCGCCCGGCCGGTGCCCTTCTGGCGCCACGGCTTCTGGTTGCCGCCCGAGACCTCGCTCCGGGTCTTGGTGTCGCTCGTTCCCTGCCGCTGGTTCGCGAGAAAGGTGACCACCGCGCGGTGCAGCACGTGCTCGTTCACCGTGCCGTCGAACAGCGCGGCCGGGAGGCGCACCGACTTCTTTTTCGCGCCAGCGGCGGAGTAGTGCGGCGCCTCAATCATGGCGGCTCGGCCCTCCCTGTTTGCGCACGGTGAGGAGCCCGTTCATCGGACCCGGCACCGAGCCACCGAGAAACAGCAGGTTCCGCTCGGCGTCCACCTTCACGACGCGGAGCCCCAGCTCGGTGAAGTTGCGCGCTCCCATGTGCCCGGGCATGCGCTTTCCCTTGATGATGCGCGACGGATCGGTCCCCGGCGCGATCGAGCCGGGCTTGCGGTGGCGCGTATTGCCGTGGGTTTCGGGACCGCCGCCGAAGTGATGGCGATGCACCACGCCCTGGAACCCCCGACCCTTGGTCACGCCCGTGACCTTGACGCGATCACCGGCGGCAAAGATCGCCACGGTCACCGTTTCCCCGGCCTTGGGCGCTTCTCCCGCGACCGGGAAGCTGTGCAGGACGCGTGGCGCCGCGCCTATCTCCAGACCCGCCTTCTTCACGTGACCCGCCAGGGCCTTCGCCGTCCGCTTGGGCTTCTTCGCGCCGAAGCCCAGCTGGACCTGGGTTTGGCCCACCTGCACCACGGGGCACGGACCCGCCTCGATGATCGTCACGGGCACGTGCGTGCCTTCCGCGTCGAACACGCGGGTCATGCCGAGTTTCCTGCCGATCAGTCCGGTCATTACGGTCGTCCGTTATCGGTCATCCATTGTCCGTCACTGCACTTTAATTTCGACATCGACGCCCGCGGGGAGGTCGAGCTTCGTCAGGGCATCGACCGTCTGGGACCGCGTGTCCAGGATGTCGATCAGCCGCTTGTGCGTCTTGAGCTCGAACTGCTCGCGGCTCTTCTTGTCGATGTGCGGGCTGCGGAGCACGGTCCACAGCTGCCGCTTGGTCGGCAGCGGGATGGGCCCCGAGACCTGCGCCCCGGTCTTCTCCGCCGTGCGCACGATGTCGGCCGCGGCCTGATCGATCAGGGCGTGGTCGAACGCTTTGAGACGAATCCGGATTCTGCCCGCCATGGAGTCCTCGCTACTTCAGGATCTTGGTGGCCACGCCGGCGCCGACGGTGCGGCCGCCTTCGCGGATCGCAAACCGCAGCTGCTCCTCCATCGCGACCGGCGTGATCAGCTCGATCGTCATCTTCGTGTTGTCCCCCGGCATCACCATCTCCACCCCCGCCGGCAGCTCCACCGTCCCCGTCACATCCGTCGTCCGCAGGTAAAACTGCGGCCGATA
>QHUD01000207.1 GCA_003221085.1 Gemmatimonadota bacterium | reverse complement strand
GCGGAATCGCCATGAAAGGTCGCTCGCCGCGCGACGCTCACATTTACACTCCGCACTCCGCATTCCGCATTCCGCACTCGGTTGGCTGGCGCTTCCAGCGCTCGTCGCCGCAGCGGCGCCCATGACTGCGCAGCAGTGGCCGGTGCATTCCATGGACCGCCCCCGGCCGCCCGTCGTCGATCCCGGGCCCGAGCGGCCCCCCGTGCCACCCCCGTCCGATGCCATTGTCCTGTTCGACGGCAAAGACCTCTCGCAGTGGCGATCGCAGGACAGCACGCCCGCCAAATGGCTGGTGCGCGACGGGTACGCCGAGGTCGCCGTAGGAACGGGGCCGATCATTACGCGGCGTGAGTTCGGCTCCATGCAGCTCCACATCGAGTGGGCGACCCCCACGCCGCCCAAGGGTGAAGGTCAGGAGCGCGGCAACAGCGGCGTGTTCCTGATGACGCACTACGAGATCCAGGTGCTCGATTCGTACCGCAACGAGACGTACGCCGACGGCCAGGCCGGAGCCGTGTACGGCCAGACGCCGCCACTCGTGAACGCGAGCCGCCCGCCGGGTCAGTGGCAGACCTATGACATCCTCTTCCACCGACCCCGCTTCGCGTCCGACGGTACCGTGCGCGACTCGGCGCGGGTCACGGTGCTGCACAACGGCGTGCTGGTGCAGGACAACACCGTCATCACCGGCTGGACGGTGCATGCGGCGCGCGCACGCTACCAGCCGCACCCTGACCGGCTTCCGCTGTTCCTGCAGGATCACGGTAACCCGACCCGCTACCGGGACATCTGGGTCAGGGAAGTGAAGGAGTAATCGTGTCGATAGTCGCCGTGCTGGCCGTCGCCCTCGGCGGGGATTCGATCCCCGCCATCGTGCCGCGCCCGGCGCACGTCACCGTGCAGCCGGGCGCTTTCACTTTGAGGACCGCCACCGTGATCGTGACCGATCGCGCCCTGCGCGGGCTGGGCGAGCGGCTCGCGGACGACCTGTTCCCTGCTACGGGCCTGCGGCTCGCCGTGCGCACCGGCGCGCCCGCCGGGACGGGGACGATTGCCATCCGGCTCGACTCTTCCCTCGCCCGCCTGGGCGAGGAGGGCTATCTCCTCGACGTCCGCCCGTCCCGCCTCGCGATTCGCGCCTACCGCGCCGCCGGAGCGTTCTACGGGATCGAGACGCTGCGCCAGCTCCTGCCACCCGCGATCTTCCGGCAGGCCGAGATGACGGGCGTGGCGTGGCGTATCCCGGCGGTCGCGATCGAGGACGTCCCGCGGTTCGCGTGGCGCGGCGTCCATCTGGACGTGGCTCGTCACTTCATGCCGAAGGAGTTCGTGAAGAAGGTCATCGACCTCGCGGCGCTCCATAAGCTCAACCGGTTTCACTGGCACCTGACCGACGACCAGGGGTGGCGCCTCGAGATCAAGCAGTACCCGCGCCTCACGCAGGTGGGCGCGTGGCGCCGTGAGACGCTCATCGGCCGAAAGGACCAGGACTCGACCAAGTGGCGGTTCGACGGCCAGCCGCACGGCGGCTTCTACACGCAGGACGATGTGCGCGAGATCGTCGCCTACGCCCGCGCGCGTTTCGTGACGATCGTGCCGGAGATCGAGATGCCGGGGCATTCCCAGGCCGCGATCGCCGCGTACCCGGAGCTCGGGAATCGCGGCGACACACTTCCCGTCTGGACCGCCTGGGGAGTGGACCAGAACATCCTCAATCCCGGAGAGGCGACGATCCAGTTCGCGCAGAACGTCCTCAGCGAAGTGATGGGGCTGTTTCCGGGTCCTTGGATCCACACCGGCGGTGACGAAGCCCCGAAAGCCCAATGGAAAGCGAGCCCGCTGGCGCAAGCGCGGATTCGCGAGCTCGGCTTGAAAGACGAGGAGGCGCTGCAGGGCTACTTCACGCGGCGGATGGACGAGTTCCTGACGTCGCACGGTCGCCGGCTGATAGGTTGGGACGAGATCCTCGAGGGCGGGTTAGCGCCGAACGCGGTCGTCATGTCCTGGCGCGGCGTGGACGGCGGCATCGCCGCCGCCCGGGCGGGGCACGACGTGGTGATGACGCCGGGGTCGCATACTTACTTCGATCACTATCAGTCGAGCGACACCGCCGCCGAGCCGCTCGCGATCGGGGGCTTCCTACCGCTCGACACCGTGTACGCGTTCGAGCCCGTGCCGCCCGCCCTGACGGCGGCTGAGGCGCGCTACGTGCTCGGGGCCCAGGGACAGCTGTGGACCGAATACATCCCCGACCCGAAGCGGGCGGAATACATGGTGTTTCCCAGGCTGTGCGCCCTCGCCGAAGTGCTGTGGACGCCGCGCGAGGCGCGTGACTACGCCGACTTTACCCGGCGGCTGGCCACACATCTCGAGCGCCTCGCGGCGCTGGACGTGAATTTTCGGCCGATCACGAACTGAGCGCGCGGTATGACGACCCTGCACGGGATCGATTACGCCGTGATGCTCCTGTACTTCGGATTCGTACTGGGCGTCGGCGTGATGCTACGGCGCTATGTCCGCACGAGCGAGGACTTCTTTCTCTCGGGGCGCTCGATCCCCGCTTGGGTGACCGGGTTGGCGTTCATCTCGGCCAACCTCGGCGCGCAGGAGGTGATCGGGATGGGCGCGTCGGGTGCCAAGTACGGGATCGCGACGAGCCACTTCTACTGGATCGGCGCGATCCCGGCGATGGTGTTCGTGGGCCTGTTCATGATGCCGTTCTATTACGGCTCGCGCGCGCGCTCGGTCCCGGAGTACTTGAAACTCCGGTTCGACGAGAAGACCAGGGGCCTGAACGCGATCGCGTTCGCCGTCATGACGGTGTTCTCCTCCGGCATCTCGCTGTACGCCATGGGGAAGCTGCTCAACCTGCTGCTCGGATGGAGCTTCGATCTGAGCATCCTGGTCGCGGCGGGAATCGTGCTCGCTTACATCTTTCTGGGCGGGCTCACCAGCGCCATCTACAACGAGGTGCTGCAGTTCTTTCTGATCGTGTTCGGGTTCGCTCCCCTTGTGTTCCTCGGGCTGCGCGACGTCGGGGGCTGGGCCGGCCTCGCGGATCGGCTGGCCGGCGTCGCGACGGCCAACGGATACGCGCCGGGTGCGTACACGCAGAGCTGGAGATTCATGGGGAGCGCGGCGGCGAACCCGGTGGGCGTGGAATGGTTCGGCCTGGTGATGGGCCTGGGGTTCGTGTTGTCGTTCGGGTACTGGTGTACGGACTTCCTGGTGGTACAGCGCGCCATGGCGGCGAACTCGATGACCGCGGCCCGGCGCACGCCGCTCATCGCGGCGGTCCCGAAGATGCTGTTCCCCTTCCTCGTCATCGTCCCGGGCATGCTGGCACTGGTCGTCAGCTCGGCGAGCAGCGTACGGCAGCCGGGCCCGGCCGCCGTCACGGCCTCCCCAACCTCCCCAACCTCCGTGACCTCGGCGTCCGCGCACGGCCTCGTGCCGCCCAAGCGCGATGCGCGCACCGGAGAGCCGCAACGCGACGCGCGCGGTCGAGTCGTGCTCGACTACGATCTCGACACGCCCATGATGCTCGTGCACTTCTTCCCGGCCGGGCTGCTCGGGCTGGGCCTCACCGCCCTGCTCGCCTCGTTCATGTCGGGTATGGCGGGGAATGGGACGGCCTTTAACACCGTCTGGACCTACGATCTGTACCAGAGCTACGTCCGACCAGGCGCGCCCGACGCGCATTACCTGGCCATGGGCCGGCTCGCGACGGTGTTCGGGGTGGCGATCTCGGTCGCGGCCGCCTACGTGGCCGCCTCGTTCAACAACATCATGGACTTTCTCCAGCTCGTGTTCGCGTTCGTGAACGCGCCGTTGTTCGCCACGTTCGCGCTGGGGATGTTCTGGAAGCGCGCCACCGGCCACGGTGCGTTCGCGGGCCTCCTGGCCGGCACGCTGGCCGCGGCCATCCACCACGGGCTGTCGCTGCCGGCGGGGGCGGCGGCGGGGGTGAAAGGCGGCTACCTCGGGATCGCGACCACATATCCCAGCGAGCTCGCGCAAACCTTCTGGACCGCCATCGCCGCCTGGCTCACCTGCTTCGGTGTCACCATCGCGTTGAGCCTCGCCACGCGGCCGCGTCCGCCCGAGGAGCTGCGCGGACTGGTGTACGGCCTCACGGCCAGGCCGCCCGACGACGTGAGCCGATGGTACGAGCGGCCGGCGGCGCTGGCGCTGCTGGTGCTCGCGGGCGCCGTTGTCCTCAACCTGATCTTCTTCTAGCCGGGAAAGACCAAGCGACAGTGGGACTCGACCTGCGGATCCCCCTCGGAACGCTGTTCGCCCTGATCGGCGTGCTGCTCGCCATGTACGGCGGCGCGACGCTGGGCGAGCCCGGTACGGCGCCTACCGGGGTGCCGATCGACCTGGTCTGGGGGTTGGTGCTCGTCGCCTTCGGAATCGCCATGCTCGCGCTGGCGCGCCGTGCTCGCCGCACCGCTAAGCCTGACGCCGAGCACAGGTCCCGCGTACCTTGAGGAGCGCCACACACAATCACGGAGAACACTACATGAAACGTTGCACCCTTACCCTGGTCGCCCCGCTGGTCGCGACGCTCGTCGCTTCGGCAGGGCTCGCGCAGCAGCCGGCAGCACCTGCGCCCGAGCTGGCGGTTGGCGCGACCGCGCCCGACTTCACGCTCCCGGGCGCGACCCGGTACGGCCTGCTCAGGGCCCCCATCCATCTGAGCGATTTCAAAGGGAAGACGGTCGTCCTCGCCTTCTTCTACAAGGCGCGAACCAAGGGCTGAACCATCCAAATGCATGCGTACCGTGATCAGTACGCACAGGTGTTTCACGACGGCCGCAACGTGGTCCTGATCGGGATCAGCACCGACCCGGTCGAGGCGCTCGCGTCCTGGGCCAAGGACGACGAGTTCCCGTTCCTGTTCGCCAGTGACTCGGGCGGCGTCATCGGCAAAACGTACGGCGCCCACAACCCCAAGTTCGGGCTCGACAACCGCAACCTCTTCGTGGTGGGAGCGGACGGCAAGATCGCCTATACGATGGCGCCGTTCCGAGAAATAGATCCGCAGTCCTACAAGGACCTGGCGGCGGCGATCGACCGGATCACGCCCAAGCCAGCCGAGGGAGAATAGGCGGGCTAGTTCCCGACGACGTGCGCGAGCGCCGTCGCGACGTCTTGCTCGGCGCCCGCGCCCGTGTACGTGACTTTCCCGGCCTTGTCCAGCACCACGATGTACGACGTGGTGGGGGCCTGATAGGCACGCACCGCGGCGCCGCGGGCGTCGAACAGCACCGGGAACGGGAGCGGGTGCTCGGCGAGGTGACGCTTGATCGACGCCGGTGATTCGTTCACGCCCACACCGATCGCCACGAATCGCACCGTGCCACCAAAACGCGCGTGCGCCGCCTTGAGGGCGGGCTCGAGCGCTTGGCACAGAGGGCACCACGTGGCCCAGAACTCCAGCAGCACCGGCTGCTTACCGACGTAGCGGGACAGGTCCACGGGTTTCCCGTCCAGATCCTCGAGCGCCACTGCGGGGGCTCTAGTGCCGACGGGCAAACCGATATCCTGCGCCATGAGAGCCACCGGCAGCACCAATGCCGCCGCGAGCGCGAATGAGTATCTCGTCACAACACCTTTCCCATTTGTATGAAATAATACTCCGCTACCGCCAGCATGATGACGCCGGCGCCCTTCTTGAACACGACCATCCACGCCCCGGCCCTCGGCAGGGCTGCCAGGGCGCCCGAGAACAGCCCGATCACCACGAGCAACGCCGTCATGCCGAGCGAGAACACGAAGAGGTAGACGAACCCCAGGACGGCGCTGCGCGTAGCCGCCACCCAAGTGAGCACGGCTGCGAAGGCCGGTGCGCCACAGGGAGCGGCCACGATGCCCGACGTCGCGCCGAGCAAGAAGACCGCGGGGTAGGACCCCCCGGACAGGCCCGCGGCCCACGCGAGCAGGCGCCGCGGCGCGGACAGTGGGAACACGTCGAGCATCGCGAGGCCGAACACGAGCAGCAGGTTCCCGATGGCAAATCGGGCCCAGGGACTCGCACTCACGGTGCCGAACAGCGATCCGCTGAGCCCGGCGATGAGACCCAGCACGGCATAGAACAGGGCGAGGCCGCCCGCGTACGTGAGGGTCAGCCGCACCGCGCGGGCACGAGATGTCTGCCCGGCGCTCGTGCCCGAAAGAATGCCGGCGGTGATGGGGATCATCGGGTAGATGCACGGCGTGAGGCTTGTGACCAGGCCGGCACCGAACAGCGTCACGAGCGCGAGCAACGGGTGGTGGGTGAGCATGTCGCTCAGACCCGGGGCCATGTCGCCCGTTCACGCATGTCCATCGGGAGAAATGTAGTAGGGGCGCAGCATGCTGCGCCCCTACCCAGCCTGTCCTACCGCCGTGTTCCGATCGGCGGCCTACACGCTCCACCCGGAACGGTACTCCGAGCGCACGTACTCCGTCGGGATCTTGGCGTTCGCGACTTCGCCGGTGTGCGCGTCGATCTCGAGGAGCTGGGCCGTGCGCACCGCGAGATTGCCCAGCAGGACCATCTCGGTAAGCGGACCCGCATGGCCGGGGAAGTTCGAGCCCGCGGGCGTTCCGCCCTTGCACGCCGCGAGCCACTCGGCGTAGACGCTCTCGAGCCGCGGGTACTTCGGCGCGGGCGGGTGGGCGACGATCTCCGCTTGGCGGGCTTCGTCCAGCAGTCGCGGGTCCTCACCGTAGATCCCCGCCACGAGCTTGCCCTGGTCGCCGATCCACAGCTGGCCGCTGGTATCGAACGGCCACAGCGCCGGATCCGTGACTTCTTTGGGGCGCGGCGGGTACAGGCTGCCGTCGCGCCACACCACCTTGACCTCGGGGCGATTGCCCTTGGCCGCGAAGGTGTACGTGATGCGCGAAACCGCCGGCGCGGTCTCGCCGAACAGCTTGGTCGATTCGGGCTCGATGCGCGTCGGGTAGCCCAGATCGAGCGCCCAGAACGATGCATCCATCGAGTGACAGGCGATGTCGCCCAGGGCGCCGGTGCCAAAGTCCCACCAGCCGCGCCACTTGAACGGCGCGTACGCGGGGTGATACGGCCGGGCGGGGGCGGGGCCGAGCCACAGGTCCCAATCGATCCAAGGTGGCGTGTAATACTCTTCGAGCGGCCGCTCGATCGCTTGCGGCCAGATCGGCCGGTTGGTCCAGAGCTGGATCTCGCGCACCGTGCCGATGGCCCCCGCCTCCACCCACTCGCGGATCTGGCGCGTGCCCTCGCCGGCGTGACCCTGGTTGCCCATCTGGGTGGCGACCTTGGTCTTGCGGGCCGTGTCCGCCAGCTGGCGCACCTCCCACAGGGTACGCGCCAGTGGCTTCTGGATGCGCGTGTGCTTCCCCATTTTCATCGCCATCATGCCGGCCACCGTGTGCGTATGGTCGGGGGTCGAGACGGTCACCGCATCGATGTTCTTTCCCTCCTTCTCGAGCATCACTCGAAAATCCTTGAAACGTTTGGCCTTGGGGAACGCCGTGAAGGACGCCGCCCCCTGGTGCTCGTCCACGTCGCACAGCGCGTAGATGTTCGCCCCGGCCTTCGCGACGCCTTTCACGTCGTTCGCTCCCATGCCGCCCACGCCGATGCAGGCGACATTGACGGTGTCACTGGGGGCACGGTACCCGCGACCGAGCACGTGCCGGGGCACCAGCGTAAACGCCATGCCGGCGCCGACGTCGCCGACGAATTTCCGTCTCGAGATACGCTTGCGAGCCATGATGGTGGCCCTCCTCAGTCCGCCGCCGCGGGCTGCGGCTCCCGTGCGGCCGCAGGCCGGAACAGCAGGGCAAACAGTACGAGAATCACGAACGCCATGGTGGCGGGATACAGCCAGATCTGGTGCCAGTCGTGCGTCACCGGGCCGCCCGCTCCCTCGGTCGCGTACGCGCCGACCACGCGCCCCGACACGAACGCCCCGACGATGTAGCCGAAGCCGTTCGTGACCAGGTTGATCAGGCCCTGAGCGGCAGCGCGGATCCGCTCGCCCGCCCGCTGATCGGTGTAGATCTGTCCGGCGACGAAGAAGAAGTCGTAGCACACGCCGTGCAGCAGGATCCCGGCGTACAGCAGCCACATGCCGGCTCCGACGTTGCCGTTCGAGAACGCGAGATACCGCAGCGTCCACGCCAGCATCCCGCCCAGCATGATGGCCTTGATCCCATAGCGACGCAGGGCGAACGGCAGGAGCAGCATGAAGCCGATCTCGGACATCTGCCCGAACGTCTGGATGAACGCCGGCTCGGGCGCGTGAATCTCGTTCAGGAAGAGGTTCGTGAAGGCGTAGTAGAACTGGAGCGGGATACACAGCAGGAACGAGCCGAGCACGAAGACGAAGAATGTCCGGTCGCGGAGCAGTTGCAGGGCATCGAGCCCGAGCGCGTTATGCACGCTGAACGGCATGCCGGCGGCCTTGGGGGGCGTGTGCGGCAGGGCAAAGGAATAGACCCCCAGGACGAACGACGCGATCGCCGCTACCCGCATGGGCACCGCCTGGGCGTCGGCGTGCAGGATCTTGCCGATCACGAATCCCGCCGCGATCCAGCCGATCGTGCCCAGCACGCGAATGAAGGGAAAATCGCGCGCCGGATTCTCTACGTGGTGAAACGAGATCGAATTCGTGAGCGACAGCGTCGGCATGTAACACAACGCGTACAGAATCAGGACTGGAAAGAACGTCCCGAACGTGGTCAGACTGGAGACGTACCACATGATGGCGCCGCCCACGAGATGCAGGATGGCCAAGAGCTTTTCGGTGGCGATGAAGCGATCCGCGAAGACCCCCATAAAGAATGGGGAGACGACCGCCGCGAGCGCCGTCGCCATATAGGCCGTCCCGATCTGAGGGCCGGTGAAGTGCAGCGTGCTCCCCAGGTAGGTCCCCATCGTGACGAACCACGACCCCCAGACGAAATACTGGAGGAACATCATCGCGGAGAGCTTGAGCCTGGTCACGGCAGCACCCGGATCTTGATATTGCGGAAGGCGACCCGGTACTCGTGCTCCTGCAGGCCGATGTAGCCCTCGCTGTTTCGGCCGTAACGCGGGTGGGTGGCGAACTTGCTCGCCTTGACCTTCGCTTCCCAATCAGGGCTCAACAGGTCGTACTCCACGACCTTCACGCCGTTGAGCCAATGCTCGACGTGGTTGCCCTTCACCACGAGGCGCACCTGGTTCCACTGGCCGGCCGGCTTCACGACGCCCGCGGGCGAGGGGTACAGGCCGTAGTCCGAGCCCGCCGCCGTGAGGCGCGACTGGCCGTCGGGGTGCCCGGCGTCGTCGAGCACCTGCATCTCGGGAGCGCTCCAATAGATGGCGTCGTCGCCGGGGTCCTCGCTCGCGCGGTAGAAGATCCCACTGTTGCCGTTCTTGGCGATGTTCCACTCGAGTGACAGCTCGAAGTTCTTGAACTTGTCGGTCGTGATGATGTCGGCCGCCGGCTTGACGCGCGCGAGCGCACCGTCCACGGCCTGCCAGCCCGACGGTAGCGAGTCCATTTTCCACCCTCGCCACCCGGCGGTCGTCTTACCGTCGAACAGCAGGCGCCACCCGGCGGAGCGCTCGGCGGCGGTGAGCGTATTGAGGGTTTGTTGGGCGAGGCTCGGTCGCGGAGCGGCCATCAAGGCCGCCGCGGCACAGGCCGCCAGGAAAGGGATGCGGGGCACGGGGGTCACAACGTTCACGTCGCCTCCTGGTTCGTGGCGTTTTAGTCGGGAATGCCAGCCAGCTCCTTGATGCGTGTCTGCACGGCGCGCCGTGCGCGCTCGCTCTTGGTAATCACGAGGACGGCGTCGTCGCCGGCGATCGTCCCGATGATTTCCGTCCAGCCGGCGGCGTCGATGGCGAGACCGAGCCCCTGCGCGCCACCCGCCGGCGTCTTCACCACCAACAACGGCCCCACGCCGTCGACCGACACCAGCACCGCGGGCAAGAGCTGCGCGAGATGCGGCCGGATGGCAACGCCCGTCTCGAGCGGCGGCGCGTACCGCGACCCGCCGTCCGGCGCGGCCACTTTGGCGAGGCCCAGCTCGCGGATGTCTCGCGACAGGGTCGCCTGCGTGACGTCGAACCCCTCGGCCTTGAGCAGCTCACGCAGGTGCTCCTGACTCGCCACCGTGTCCGAGCGGACGATCTTCAGGATGGCCGCGTGGCGTTGGGTTTTCATGGGGCCAGAATCTAGCCGTGAACGACGCGTCCGGCGACGAGGGTGAGGAGGGCGGTGGAGGGCGGTGGAGGGCGGTGGAGGATGGTGGAGGGAAACACCACGAGGTCCGCCTGCTTCCCCACCTCGAGCGAGCCGATCTCGTCCTCGCGCCCGAGCGCCCGGGCTCCTTCGAGCGTCAGCATTCGCAACGCGTCCTCTCCGTCGAGCCCGGCGGCCGCGGCCTCGGCCCACAGACTCGAGTCCCCCACGCTCACCACGGAATCGGTGCCGAGGCCGACGCGCAGGCCGGCCCGCCGGAACGCTGCGAGGGGCGCGGTTCCGTGGCCGTGAGCGCGATTCGAGCGCGGGCAATGAGCAAGCCCCACCCCCGCCTGCCGCAGAATGTCGATGTCCCGCTCGTCGACCTGAACGCAATGGATGCACAGCCACCCCGTTGCATGTTCCAAGACGCCAAGCCGCAAGAGGTATTCGACCGGCGAGCACCCGCGCGGTGTGACTGGAATGCCGCGCGCCCGCAGTGCCTCCGCGAACGAGCCCGCCCCGTCGCGCACCAGCGCGGTCTCGTCGCGCGACTCGGCGAGATGCACGGCGAGCGGCAGCGCGTCGCGACGCGCAAACTCGGCGACGGCTCGATAGAGCGGCTCGCTCACCGTGTACGGCGCGTGGGGAGAAATCCCGAGGCTCAGGTGCGAAGAGGCGAAGCGGCGAAGGCGCGCCACTGCCTGCTCCAGCTCGGCCATGCTCGCACCGCACTTCGTGGGGTCCGGACCGAACACCTCCTGGTAGTAGATCCCGCGCCCGCCGAGGCGCGCCAGTGCCTCGAGCGGCGTTCCCGTGCTTCCCGTGTCCGCCACGCACGTGACCCCCGCAGCCCAGGCATCGCGCACGCCCTGCTCCGCCGAATGCGAGAATTCCTCCGGGCTGGTGGCGTCCTTGAGGGCGCGGAGCGTACGGATCCAACCGGCGAACTCGCGCTCCGCGTCCTTGCCGGCGAGATGAGTCAGCTCGAGGTGCGTGTGCGTGTTGACGAGGCCGGGAAGGAGACGGGCCTGAGGAAAGTCGAGCGCCCGGGCCTCGGGCGGTGTCGGGACAAGGGAATTCGGGCCCACGGCGGCGATGGTGCCGCGGTCGTCAACGAGAACGGCGCCGTCCTCGATGGGCGGCGCCGTGACGGGGTGCACGGAGCCTGCACGGATACGCAACATCAGGTGTCGGGTGTCAGGTGTTGGGTGTCAGATCAGCCAAGCCCGACACCTGGCACCTGACACCCGACACCTCGTCTCACGGCGACACCCCGATGCCGAACGGCGCGTGCACCGGGCAGGCCTGGGTCGGCTCGGTGCCCGGGTAGAACCAGTCCCAGTGCCGCACTTCCTGGGGACAGAACGGCGTGGCGAGATAGCCGTTCGACCAGTCCACCTCGCGCGTGATGAGCGAGTCGGGTCGCACCCAGTCGGGCGGCGCGGGCCGCCGGTCGTAGACGTCGCGCATGAACGCGGTCCACGCCGGCGCGACGATCTTTCCTCCGCCCGCGTTGTGCTCGAGGATGCGCTGCTGGATATCGTAGCCGACCCAGATTCCGGTCACGAGCTCGGGCGTGTACCCGATGAACCAGGCATCGGTGTAGTCGTCGGTCGTCCCGGTCTTGCCGGCCGCCGGCAGTTGGAACCCCGCCTTCCAGACGGCCGTGAACGCGGTGCCGCGGCGGATCACGTCCTTCATCATGTCCACCATCAGCCACGTGTGCTCCGGATCCATGACCGGCTCGCGGCGGATCGCAGGCTGCCACAGGATGTTCCCCTGCCGGTCTTCCACCCGCAGGACGCCGACCGGGTCCGCGCGTGTGCCCAGCGTGGCGAAGGCGGTGTAGGCGGCGATCATCTCCATCGGACGCACACCCCTCGCGCCGATGTGGATCGACGGATACGGCGGCAGCGGCGTCGTGATGCCATAGCGACGCGCTTCGCCGATCACCGTCTGCTCGCCCAGCGCCATACCGAGCTTGATGGTGGCGAGGTTGCGCGACAGGTACAACCCTTCGCGCATGGGGATCAGACCCAGCGTCGTGTCGTCGTCGTCTTTCGGCTGCCACAGCGTCGAATCGAGCTGGATGACCGGCGGGTTGAGCGGTGAGTCATCGACGATCTCTGTCACCGGGTGGCCCGCCCGGACGGCGGCCGAGTACACGAACGGCTTGAAGGTCGAGCCCGGCTGGCGGATCGCCTGGGTGGCGCGGTTGTACTTGGAGTCGTCGAAGTCCCGGCCGCCGATCATCGCCCGGATGTATCCGGTGTTCGCCTCGAGCGAGACGAGCGCGCCCTGCAGGTACGGGGTGAACGGATGGTCCTCCCCCGCCCCCTTGGCCGACTCGATGTACTCGCGGTAGGTGGTCCGCCCGGGGAACTTGCCGTTCGAGTACACGCCGGCCTCGATGGCGTCGAGCTGCGATTGCACCGCGCGCTCGGCCGCCTCCTGCATGTCGAGGTCGAGTGTCGTGTAGATGCGCAGGCCGCCCTCGTACAGGTCCCGCCCGAAGCGCGCGTCGAGCTGCACGCGCAGCCACTCGACGAAGTAGGGAGCGACGTCGCCGTAGTTGGTGCGGCTCCCCGTGAGCACGAGGGGATACGCCTGCCACAGCTCGGCTTCCTCCGACGTGAGGAAGCCCTGGTCGCGCATCAGGCCCAGGACCACGTTGCGCCGACGCACGGCGCGCTCCGGGTGGGTCCGCGGGTTGTAGAATGCCGGCAGCTTGGGGAGCGCCGCGAGCGTGGCCGCCTCCGCGACGTTGAGCTGCTGCGCGTGCTTCCCAAAGTAGATCTGCGCCGCCGCCTCCACGCCGTGGGCCCCTGCCCCGAGGTTGATCTGGTTCAGGTACAACTGGAGGATCGTATCCTTGGGAAAGTTGCCTTCGATTTCCACCGCCACCCGCGCCTCCTTGAGCTTGCGGGTGAGCGTCTTCTCGCGGCTGATCTCCTCCGGGAAGATGTTGCGTGCCAGCTGCATCGTGATCGTCGAAAACCCCTGCGCGAAACTCATCGTCACGAGATCGTTCTTGATGGCGCCGAGGATGCGCCAGTAGTCGATCCCGCGGTGGTCGTAGAAGCGCTTGTCTTCGGTGGCGATGAAGGCCTGACGCACCGCCACGGGGATCTCGGTGAGTGGTATTACGGTGCGTCGCTCGGCACCGAGCTCGCTGATGAGGCGCCCGTCGGCGGCGTACATCTTCGACGTCTGGACCTGGACCTTGCCGCCGGCTCCCTGGGGATACAGCCGCGAGATGCTCGGGCAGTGCTCGCCCGCGCACACCCGTGTCCAGGCGCCGTAGGAGAGACCCAGCACGTACGCAGCGCCGAGCACGGCGACCGCGATCACGCGGCGGCGAACCTTGGGGTTCTGCCACCACGAGCGAGGCCCGGGCAGCGTGACTGGGGGGGGCGCTGGGATGGACACCATCGCGTTACAACCTAGTAAGGGCGCTCGGCGCTTGCCAGCGGTAGAGGCTTCTCGTACGATTCCGCGCCATGTCGGACCTCTTTGCGGAGCTCGAGTGGCGAGGCTTCATCCACCACGCCACGCAGGAAATCGGGACGCACCTCGGCGCAGACCGGCGCACGGTGTATTGCGGATTCGATCCGACCGCGCCCAGCCTGCAGCTGGGCAATCTCATGCCGATCATGCTGCTGCGGCACTTCCAGCTTGCCGGCCATCGCCCGATCGTGCTGATGGGCGGCGGCACGGGTCTGATCGGCGATCCGAGCGGAAAGCGCGGCGAGCGACCGCTGCTTTCGAAGGAGCAGATCCGCGAGAACCTGCAGCACCAGCGCGACCAGATGGCCCGGCTCCTCGACTTCGACGGCCCCGCGCCGGCCCTCGTACTCAACAACGCCGATTGGCTCGTGAAGCAAAGCCTGGTGGACTTCCTGCGCGACGTCGGGAAGCACTTCAGCGTGAACATCATGCTGCAGAAGGAGTCGGTGAAAGCGCGGCTCGACACGGGGATTTCCTACACCGAGTTCAGCTACATGTTGCTCCAGGCGTACGATTTCCTGCATCTGTTCCGCGAGCGGCGCTGCACGATTCAGGTGGGGGGAAGCGACCAGTGGGGCAACATCACGGCGGGGATCGATCTCATCCGCCGGGTGGACGGCGGTGAGGCGCACGGCTTGGTGGCGCCGCTGGTCACGATGGCGTCGGGTGCAAAGTTCGGGAAGACCGAGGCGGGGGCGATCTATCTCGATCCGGCGCTCACGTCACCCTACCAGTTTTATCAGTTCTGGGTCAATACCGACGACCGCGACGCGGAGCGCTACCTCAAGCTCTTCACGCTGCTGTCGCAAGATGAGATCAAGGCCTTGCTCACGTCGCATCACAAGGACCCCAGCCGTCGCGAGGCACAAAAGCAGCTGGCGATCGAGGTGACCCAACTGGTCCACGGCAAGGAGGCCTGCTCCAGCGCCGTCGCCGCAAGCGCGATCCTGTTCGACGAATTCAGCCCACGCGACGTCGCGCCCACCGCGTTCGACGCGCTCGCGCAGGAAATCCCAACCGTCGTGCTCGAGAGCCCCGACGGTCTGACGCTGGTCGATGCCGTCGTCCGGGCCGGCCTCGCGAAGTCGAAGAGCGAAGCACGGCGCGCGATCGAGCAGGGCGGCGTCTACGTGAACCAGGAGCGGGTGAAGGATGTGGCGCGAGCGATCGGGCCCGCTGACTGGATCGCGGGCGGCAATCTGCTGCTGCGCAAGGGCAAGAAGGACTACGGGCTACTGCGGCTCCACGCTTAGGCGGCGCTCGTGTAACGTGTAACGCGTAACATGTACCGCGCTTACTCTAGCTGGTCCATCACATCCAACACCCTTTCCATTTCCTCCGCCGTGTTATAGCAGTGCGGCGCGAGCCGAATAGCACCCTCGCGCAGCGAGCACACCACGTGGGCCCGCTTGAGCGCGTGGTAGGCCTCGACGGGGTGCGCTGGGGCGAGGCAGACGATCGCCGAGCGATGCGCCTCCGCGCGCGGTGACACGACGCGGACACCGGTCTCGTCCGCCCAGCGGAACACCGGCTCGTGCAGCGTGCGGGTGTACCGCGCGATGTCGTCGATGCCGAGCTCCGCGAGCATGCCGACCGAGGCCGTCATCCCGTAGAAGTCCTGGTAGGGAAGCGTCACCATCTCGAAGCGGCGGGCGTCGGGGCGGAACGTGGGGTTGTAGTCGGTGAGGCGGGAGAAGTCGTCGGTGCCTTCGAACGCCATCCGATCCCCAGGGCGCCAGCAGCCACTTTTGCCCGCCGCACGCGAGGATGTCGATCGGCGTCTCGCGGACGTCCAGCACGGAGTTTCCCACTCCCTGAATCCCGTCCACCACCAGGAACGTCCCGTTGGCGCGGCAGGCCGCGCCCAGCCGGGCGAGGTCGACGCGGTAGCCGTTCGAGAACTGGACGAAGGACACCGCGAGCACCCGGACGCGCGGGTCGTGCAGGCGCTCGACGAGGTAGTCCTCGTCCGGCCAGCCCTCGGGCGTGCACGGTGCGAGCTCGACCTCGACGCCCCGCTTCTTGAGCAGCATCCAGGGATACACGTTCGCCGGAAACTCGCGGTCCGAGACGAGGGCCACGTCGCCGCGTCGCAACGGCAGCGCGCAGGCCGCGAGGTTCACGCCGTGGCTCGTGTTGGTGGCGAGGGCGATCTCCGAGGGCTCGGCGTTCAGGAGCCGGGCCACGGCGACGCGCGCCGCCTGCAGCCCCGCCTGGAGCTCGCGGTCGGGGAGCAGGTGCGGGGCCGTTCGCTTGGCGGTGAATTCGTCCAAGGCGCGGCGCGTGCGCTCGGGGATGGGTCCGATGGATGCGTTGTTCAGATAGACGGTGTCCGCCGTCCACGGGAACTCGGCAGCGCGCAGGGCGCGGAACTGGTCGCGCAGGGCGCGCAGCCGGGTCGGATGATACGCGATGTCGCTCATGCTCTGACGTCGAGCGCGTCCCGCAGGCCATCGCCCACGAGATTGACGCCCAGCACGGTGATGCCGATCGCGAGCCCCGGGAAGAGCGACACCCACGGCGCGACCCGCAGCAGATCACGTCCCTCCGCGATCATCGCGCCCCAGGACGGCGTCGGCGGTTGGGCGCCCAAGCCCACGAACGAGAGCGCCGCCTCGGCCATGATCGCCGCTCCTACCCCGAGGGTCGCGGCGACGATGACGGGTCCGAGGATGTTGGGGAGGACGTGCCGAGCGACGAGCCGCGCGTCGGACGCGCCGAGCGCGCGGGCCGCCTGCACGTAGTCGAGCCCCCGCGCCACGAGCACCTGCCCGCGCACCAACCGCGCCATCCCCGCCCAGCCCACGAGCCCGATCACGACGCACACGACCGGGAGCGACGGCCGCACGGCGGCGGCGACGGCGATCAGCAACAGGAGCGACGGGAACGCGAGGGTCACGTCGGCCACACGCATCACCACTGCGTCGACCCAGCGGCCGTAGAAGCCGGCCGTGAGGCCGAGCGCGAGCCCCGCCGCGAGGGCGATGACCTGGCTCGCGAGGCCGACCGCGAGCGACAGCCGCGCCCCGAACAGCACGCGGCTGAGCACGTCCCGTCCCTGGGCATCGGTGCCGAGGAGGTAGGCCGTCGACGGAGAGCGCAGCGCGGCGATGAGATCGCCGCGGGTCGGATCGCCGGGCGCGAGCCACGGCGCGGCAAGCGCCGCCAGCCCGAGCAGCGTCACGAGGGCGAGACCAGCCAGTGTCCAACGGTTCCGAACGAAGCGATGACGCATGAGTAGCGCGGGGCTGGGGGCCACGACTACGTTACTCCGGGGCTCACCTTCCGGGCAAGCGGCGGGTCACGTGAACAATCAAACCCAGTTCACCCTCGTGCTGGGCGGCGGGGGCATGAAAGGCGTCGCCCACGTCGGCGTGCTGCAAGCGCTGACCGAGCGTGGGCTCGTGCCGTCTCAGATCGTCGGGTCGAGCGTGGGCGCGCTGGTGGGCGCCGCCTGGTCCGCCGGGAAGAGCATCGCCGAGCTGCGCGAAATCGCGATCGGCCTCGTGCGCAAGGACATCTTTGCCGTCGCGCACGCCGACATGGCGTTCAAGCGGATGCGCTCCCCGGCCCTGTTCCGCCGCGAGCCGCTCGATACCCTGCTCCACCGCCTCGTCGGCGACATCACGTTCCAGGACCTGCGCAACCCGCTCATCGTCAACACCGTGGACCTGAACTCCGGGATGCAGGTGTTCTGGGGACTCGCGGGGCTCGACGAAGTACCGGTGAAGGACGCCGTGTTCGCCTCGTGCGCGTTGCCGGGGTACTTGCCCCCCCGCGAAATCCGCGGGCGGTTCTACATGGACGGCGCCACCGTGGACAACCTCCCGGTGGGCACGGCACGCATCCTCGGCTCGGATGTGATCATCGCGGTGGACGTGTCCGCCTCGAACGCCCTGCGGGCGGACACGCAGGACGAAGGCTTCGCCTCGGTGTTCGCGCGGGCGGCGGAGATCGCGATGCAGTCGATCCTCGAGCTGCGGCTGCGCGAGTGGACCACGCCGCCGATCTACTATATCCACCCGCGCGTCGAGCACATTTCGGCCTTCGACTTCGATCACCTGCGCGAAGTGGTGGAGGAAGGCTATCGGGCGACCGTCGCCGCGCTCGACCGGCCCGAAGAATGGCCCGCGCCGGGCGACACCGGCGTCCACCCGCTACGCCCCGTCACGGTGCGGGTGCAACGCGAGCGCTGCATCGGCTGCGGCGCGTGCCTGGTGCAGGCGCCGCCCGGCATGTTCGTGCTCGACGCCCAGGGAAAGGCCGTGGTCACGCGCCCGGACCAGGAGTGGTCGCCGATCGACGGCGAATTCATCCGGCACTGCCCCACGTACGCCATCAGCGCGCGACCGGCGGCGACCCCGAAAGCCGCCGGCGCCGCGAGTTAGCCACTCCTCAGCCCAAGTACGGCGTCAGGCCGTCGGAGAACCGCTCGGCCGCCGCTTCGATCGTCACTCGAGACAGCACGTCACGCCCTGGTGGCGGACCCGCGCGCGCGGCCCCGATCGCTGCCACCAGGCTGTCGTCGTCATCGAGCCTGAAGAAGTGGGGCGCCGTCCCGAGAAACTCGCGATGGGGCGGGATGTCCGAAACGACCACCGGTGTGGCGGTCGCAATCGCTTCCATCGGCGTCAGCCCGAAGCCTTCGAAAGTGCTGGGGCAGACCACAACCTCGGCGACGCGGTAGGCGGCCACCACCTCCGTCTCCGAGGAGTCGGACTCGATCGTGCAAGGCACGTGAAGCTCGGTGGCCAGGCGCTCGAGCGCGGCCCGGTCGTAGCCGGAGCCGATGATCCGCACGGGAATCCGGGGTTCGAACCGGGCAGCGGCGCGAATCACCGCCGCGTGATTTTTCTGCGGTGTGAGGCGCGACACGCTGAGCAGTCCGCGCCTTAGCCCCGCGGCAGCGGGGGTGAACCGGTCGGAATCGAAGCAAAAGGGGACCTGGCGGCAGGCCACGCCGAACCGCTCTCGCACGCTCGTCGCCGTGGCCGCGCTCGGTACCCAGACCGCCGCGGCGTGCGCCGCGACGTAACGCAGACGGCTGTAGAAGCCGCGCCGCGCCGCATAGCGCCGGCCCAGGCGCGGCAGCCAGACGTAGCGTCCCGCCACCAGCCACACCCAGTCATGACGACCCCGCCCGAGCCACCAGGGCGGCAGGTCCCACACATAGTGAATGAGCGGGCAGCGGTGCCGCACCGCGTAGCGGTACGCGTCCGCGGCCACCTGCGCATCCATCGCGATCGCGAGCCGCGCGGGCGTGTCACCGTCCAGCGCAATCGAGAGCCCGCGGTCGCGGAGCCGCGGCACGACGAGTGTGCAGAATCGATTCGGTGCGAACCAGCGGACGTCGTCCATCGCGTCGCGGGAAGAAGGTGGTCCTAGGAAACCACCTCGGACTCGATGGCTCGCAGGTCCCGCACGACGCGGTCCCAGTTGAAGTGGGATTCGACGGCGCGCCGCCCGTTCTGTCCCAGCTGGGTTGCGAGGGCCCGATCGGTGAGCACCCGGCATACCGCGTCCGCGAGCGCCGCCGGATCTTCGGGCGGCACGAGAATGCCCGTCTCCCCGTCGCGCACCGCGTCGGGGATGCCTCCCGAATTTCCCGCCACCACCGGCAGCCCGCAGGCCGAGGCCTCGACGAGGGAGATCCCGAAGCCCTCCACGTCCATACGTCCCACGCGCCGCGACATGCCGAGGTACACGGATCCGAGGTTGTAGACGGCCGGCAGATCCTGGTCGCCGACGAGGCCCAGGAACCGCACGCGGTCGGCAACCCCAAGCTTATGCGCCAGCTTCTCCAGTCGCTCCCGGTCGGGCCCGCGTCCGGCGATCACGTAGCCCACGTCGGGCGCTCGCTCGAGGATTGCCGGAAGCGCCTGAATCACCGTGTCGATCCCCTTGACCTGCTCGAGCCGCGCGACGGTGACGAGCCAGCGGGTGCCGCCGTCCGGAAGGTCGGCGCGCTTGCGGAGCACCGCGGTCTCCACGCCGGGGCGAAACTGCGCCGGGTCGGTGCCCATGTGCACCACGCGGAGGCGCTGGCTGTGTGCGTCCAGTCCCAGCTCGCCGAGCACCGTGACCGTCAGATCCCGGGTCCAGTTGCTGATCGCCACCAGGACGGCGGCCCCGCCGAAGATTACGCGCGCGGTGCGGCGCTTGAACGCCGACTGGCGGATCTTGTGCTGCTCGCTCAAGAGATCGCCGCCGTACAGGATCAAGCCGTAGGGGACGCGCAGTCGCTCGTACACCCAGCGCGCCGCATAGCCGGCGGGCTTGACGTTACCGCAATACACGAAGCGTACGCGGTGTCGGCGCGCGAGGCTCGCGGCCCGGCGCGACCAGAACAGCAACCCCGGGAGCGTCTTGGTACTGCGGGCGGAGATCGGGAGTCGGTCGATCACAGCGGGAAAGCCGCCGTCGACCTCCGAGGCGTCGCGATTCGCTGGAGTCGAAACGATCAGCTCGCCGGGAGGAAAGCGGCGGGCCACCTCGTCGTGCAGGCGTGCGATGCCCCCGCCCATGGGTGGAAAGTCCTGCGCCAACAGCATGGTGGTCATCGCGAGGTCCCCGATCCTCCCGCACGAGCGTGCCGAATGGTAACGGGAAGCGTCCCCTCGGAGCAATCGGCGATCAGGGTGCTCGAAACTCTCGGTCGATTTCCATCAAGTCGGCGGCGACGCGGTCCCAGTTGTAGTGCCCTTCCACAGCCGCGCGCCCCGCGGCGCCCATGCGTCGACGCAGGGCCCCGTCGCCGAGCAGCCGGATGGCCGCCGCGGCAACCGCCGCCGGATTGTCGGGATCCACGAGGACGCCCGTCTCGCCGTCGCGCACGGCTTCGGGGATTCCCCCCGAGCGGCTGGCGATGACGGGCAGCGCGCTGGCAGACGCCTCCACGATGGCGATCCCGAATCCTTCGACGAGCAGATCGTAGCGGCGCGACGCCAGCACGAACACATCGGCCGCGTTGTAGAGCGCTGGAAGCTCCTCGTCCCCGACGAAGCCGAGGAGTCGCACGGCGTCGTCCACCCCCAGCTCGCGTGCCAATGCCTCGAGAGCGCTGCGCCGGCTTCCGATCCCGGCGACGGCGTAGCGCGCGGTGGGGACGGCGGCGCGAATCGCGGGCACGGCGCGGATCACGGTGTCGATCCCCTTGTGGAAGTCGAGACGCGCCACGGTGAGGAGCCACGGGCCGCCGTCGAGGCCGTGCTTGCGCCGCACCGCCGCCGGATCGATGCCGGGGCGGAAGCGGGACGGCGTCGTGCCCAGGGGGACCACGCGGACATCGGCGGCGAGGGTGCGGCACCCCAGGGACTCGAGCACCGACCGCACCAGGTCGGCCGTCCAGCGGCTGTTGGCGACGACCACCGAGCACCGCTCCAGCATGCGGCGTGCGGTCCATCGCTTGAACGCGGAGCGTCGGATCTTCGCTTCGAGCAGCAGGAAATCGGCGCCATGCGCGATCACGCCGAACGGCGGACCGCCACGGGCGCGCAGCCACGCCGCCGGGTAGCCGGCCGGCTTGATCTCGTCGCACCACGCGAACCCCGGCCGCGTCCGGCGGACGAGCGAGGCGGCGCGCCAGGTCCAGAGGGCCAGCCCGTTCAACGTGCGCAGCCGCTTGGCGCCGATGGGCACGCGGTCGATCGTCTGGCGGAAGCCCGGATCGCTCGCGGCGCTGCCGGCCCATGCGCCGGTGGAGATCACGAGGCTCTGCGCCGGGTAGCGCAGCGCCAGCTCTCCCATCATCCGAGCGATCCCGCCACCGAATGGCGGGAAGTTGAGCGCGAGGAGGAGCGTCGTGCTCAACGCGCGTGCGCGGGATCGCCGTCGAGCCGGCGCCGGCGATCGAGCGCTTCCCGGTACACCA
>QHUD01000117.1 GCA_003221085.1 Gemmatimonadota bacterium | reverse complement strand
TCAGCCCGTAGGCGACGTTGTTCAGCCCGGCGCAGCCGTACTCCTCCGGCAGGTTCGCGCCGAACAGGCCGAGCTCGGCCATCTGCGGGACCAGTTGTTTGGGGAAGCGCCCCTCGATGTAGTGCTCGCCGATGACGGGGATGAGGTTGTCGTCCACCCAGGAACGGACCGTGTCGCGTACGGCGCGCTCCTCCTCGGAGAGCAGGCTGTCGACATCGTAGAAGTCGACGCCCTGGAATTTCGGCATAGAGACCTCGGAAGGCGGAGTCTGGAAACTTAACTGGCGGCTTGCACCGGTTGCGCCGGGGCCTGACGCCCGGGTCTCGCGAATGCAGCCGTATCCGACGCCCGAAAGCGTCGGGACTCGACGTCCCAGCGGAAGAAGGTGATGTGGATCGCCGACGGCTCGATGGTCACGAAGTTGAAGCTCGACGGCCGCCCGCCGCGCGTGCGCTTACAGAGCGTTCCCGCGGTCGAGACTACGACCCGACCCGCCAGCAGCTCCGCTCCCTCCTGGTGGTCGTGCCCGCACAACACCACTTCGGCCCCCGACGCCAGGATGCGACGCTGCGCCTGGCGCCAGCGGGCGAGGCCCATGCGCCTGGAGATGTCGCCCCGCAGCACGTTGTGGTGCACGGCCAGCACCCGCGCCTGCTCCCGCGGCGCGGCTTCGAACAACCCGCGTACGCGCGCCACCTCGCGTTTCGGGAGATGCCCTTTCACCGCCAGATCGCGGATCCGCAGGGTCAGCGAACCCCAGGCCACCCCGTGTGAGGTGAGCGCGCTCGCGATGACCGCCCCGGGAAGGGCGAGGGTCGGCGCCAGGTCCGCGCCGAAGTAGCGCGTGTACTTGGCGTACAACGGCTGCTTCGCGAACGGGATCAGGGGTCGCGTCCACCACGCCACATCGTGATTGCCGGGCATTACGAGAACCGGCGCCGTCCGGGCCGCGGCCTGCACGAGCGCCCGCGCCCGCTGGAACTCCCCGTGGCGCGCCCGCTGCGACAGATCCCCCGTGATCACCACGGCGTCGGGTCGCAGGTCAGGCAGCATCTGCTCGAGCGCCTCGATCTGGTCGAGCGCGGCGAGGCCGCCGAAGTGGGGGTCCGAGAGGTGCAGGAGCTGGACGGTCACGACTCCGCCTGGACGGTGTAGGTGAGCGTCGCGTCACCGTTCGCGGGGACGGGAACCCGGAACCGGACTTCGGTGGCGGAGAGCTTCTCCACCGGCACACTGCTTTCGGTCACCTGCCACACCCCGAAGCGCGCCTCGCGCACGTCGACCGTCACCGGCGTGGCCTTCGCGTTCGAGATCGTGACCTTGTAGGACGCGGTGAGCCGTTGACGTGGCGCCATGCCGCGCTTGGGGGGCGCGAGCTGCTCCTGGTTGTAGTCCGTCTGCACCCGCTCCGCCGTAACGTCGAACGCATCCCCGGATTGCACCCGCACGTCGCGCCCGGCCGCGGTGTGGCTGGTCCGGGCCTCACCCAGGAGCTGCAGCCGGCCGGCCGAGTCCGCCTGATACAGCTGGACGGTGCCGCCGGGCAAAGGGCGATCGCCGAACGCCGTGCCGTGGGCGTGCTTAAGAGTGTACCACACCTGCACGGGCACGCGATCCGGCTCACCGGCGGCCTGGCCCGGGAACCCACGCCAAGGCAGCGCGCCGGGCACGACGAACTCCTGCGCGTAGGCAGTAGTCGCCTCCGGGAATAGCGCGACGCTGAGCGACACGCCGGGCTCGAGCGATTGCCTGCCGGGCAACTGGTAGACATGCGTTTCGCCCACGGCTTCCTCGCTCGCCTCGTTTCCGCCCACGACCACCGCCTGCAGCTGCAGGGTCCGACTGCCGAACGGCTGTGGGGCCGGAGGCGCCGGCCGGCCCCGGTTGATCGCTCCGGCGACGAGCTGAACGTCCGCGCTGTCGGCGCGAAGCGTCTGAGACGAGATCGTCGCTGTTCCGGACACCTGGCACTTCACGCCCAGCAGAACGGCCTGGTATACCGCCAGCCATCGCGCCGCCCCGTCGACGACGTATGCGAGGTCCGTGCGCGGCCGTGCCCGCGCCGCCTCCAACGCAACCGATACCTCGGGCGCGGTGCGGACGAGGTCGGCCGGAAACAGCGGCTCTCCGGGCTCCGACAGGAGCAGACGGCCATCCGGTAGCCGATATTGCGGTGGCTCGGTGCGGATCACCGTCGCGTGCACGGTGTCCACCCCACCACCCGGCCGCATCCGGACAAATGCCAGGGACTGTCCAGCCGCACGGGCCAGCGCCCCCGCTCGGTCCGTCGCCGGGCGTAGCACCGCAGAGACCAGGGCGACCGACGTGTCCGGGGAGAACAACGTCGCAGGATCCAGTCCATCGAGCTTGAGGCCGACCGTGTTCCGACCCTTGTCGAGGGACTGAGGCAAGCTGCGCCGCACCACCACGCGCCCGTCCGTGTAGATGGAAAGAGACGTTTGCCCGGCGAGCGGCGCGACCGCCGCGATCCCTGCGAGGACGGCGACACCTATGGACGCCGCGATTTGAGCCATTCGAATGCGAACCTCTGCACGATGCGAAAGGTCAGGAGGTACCAAGCGACCGCCGCCACGGCTCCGACGGTACGGGCGGTGGTCTGCGACGCGAGCGGCGCCGACCGGAGCGTGAGCATCAGATACCCCGCGACGAGCAGCGTGGTCACGATGGCGACGAGCCGCCCTATGCGAGACGCCTTTCTCGTGACGTCTCTCGTACACGGCGCACAGAGATCTCCCGGCGCGATCCCCGCGGTCTCCTCGCCGCAGCGCGCGCACGGGTGGCTAGAGCCGGCGGGCCACAGCCCGGGTGAACTCAGTGGTCGAAGCACTCCCCCCCAGATCCTTGGTACGAACGTTGTCCTTAATGATCGCCGTTTCGAGCGCCCGCCGCAGCCGGTTTGCCGCCTCGATCTCACCCACGTGATCGAGCATCATCGCCGCGGCGAGCATTTGGGCCGAAGGGTTCGCGATCCCCTGCCCCGCGATGTCCGGCGCCGAGCCATGCACCGCCTCGAAGATCGCCGCGTGCTCGCCGATGTTCGCTCCCGGCGCGAGCCCGAGCCCGCCCACCAGGCCCGACGCTTCGTCGGAGAGGATATCCCCGAACAGGTTCGTGGTGACCAGCACGTCGAACTGCGCGGGGTTGATCACGAGCTGCATCGCCGCGTTGTCCACGATCTTGTCGTCCGAGGCGATTTGCCCCGCGTACTCTGCGGCGATCATCCTCGCGGTCTCGAGGAACAGGCCCGAGGTCGCCTTGAGGATATTCGCCTTGTGCACCACCGTCACCTTGCGGCGGTCGTGCAACCGCGCGTACTCGAACGCGTACCGCACGATGCGACGGCAGCCGTCACGCGTCATCACCGACGTGGCCTGGGCCAGCGCCTTGGGGTCGTTCCCCACCTTGAAGGTCCGGTCGAATCCGACGTACATCCCCTCGGTATTCTCGCGGATGATGACGAGATCGACGTCGGGGTAGCGGCCGCCGGGCACGATCGACTTGACCGGGCGCACGTTGGCGTAGAGGTCGAACTCTTGGCGCAGCGCCACGTTGACCGACCGGTAGCCGTCGCCCACGGGCGTCGTCAGCGGACCCTTGAGCGCCAGGCCGGTGCGCCGGATCGAATCCAGCGTCGAATCGGGGAGCGGCGTCCCGGCCTGGTCCACCGCGCTCATTCCGCCGTACTGCTCGTCCCAGTCGAATCCCACGCCCAGCGTGTCGAGCACGTGCAAGGTCGCCTGGGTGATCTCGGGTCCGATGCCGTCGCCGGCGATGAGGGTCGCCTCCCGGTGCCCCCCACCCCGGCCGGGTTTCACGGCAGCCCCGGCGTCAGGCTCTTCACCGCGCGCGTGAGCGCGGTCCACGGGTCATCTCCCTCCCCCCGTGCCACCGTGCGGAAGCCGACCCGGCCGGTGCGGACGTCTACCAGCACCATTGTCAGCTCGGCGGTGGCGGTCAGCCGGTCGGGCGGTCGGGCGGTCGGGCGCTGCGATTCTAACCGCCCGTCCGCCGCTCCACCCGTCCGTCGAAAGGTCAGCCCCGCCGGAACCAGTGCATATCGCCCGCCGCCAACCAGCGCGGCCAGCGTCCGCAGCTCGGTGCGCAGCGGGTCGGGCACCATCTCCGGCTGCTGTTTGGTCGGGTGGAACAGGATCGCCGAGCCCATCTGATCGGGGGCGGGGGCAATTCCCGGCGCCCGGCGCGCCGCGCGCCGCAGCTCCTCCGGCACCATCCAGCTCACCTCCGGGGCGCGCGCCTTGAGGAGCGCACCGATGATGCTGTCGCACCTGGTCAGGGTGGCCCGGCGCTCACCCAGGGGCACCTCCCAGTGGAGCGAGTCCTCCGCTGCGACGAGCGTGAGCGGCAGCACCGCGACCGGTTGCCCCGCGATCCCTGCCGTGGGGAGCGGTGCGGTGGGCTCGGGCGTAGCGGTCTGGGACTTGTGAGGGCACGCCGTCAGCACAGCGGAGGTTACCACGCACCACACACCACGCACTAAGCTTTTGATTTGCAATGAATTAGTCACGGCGCGCAATATCGTGTGCGCGCCGCGGATTTTCAAGAACCGAGCGTCAGCCCGCCGTCTACCACGATCACCTGTCCCGTGATGTGGCGCGCGGCCTCGCTGCACAGGAATGCGATCACGCGCGCCACGTCTTCCGGCTCCGCCACCCGCCCCAAGACCGACTCGTGCTCGGCGCGCTCGAGCACCTCGCGGGGCAGCGTCGACAGCAGGTCCGTCTTCACGAATCCGGGGGCGACGGCGTTGACGTTGACGTTGGAGGGACCGAGGTCCACCGCGGCCGAGCGCGTGAGTCCGATGAGGGCGGCCTTACTGGCAGCATAGTTCGCGATCCCGAAGCCCGGCCGGAACGCCTGATGGCTGGCGATGTTCACGATCTTGCCGTAGCGCTGGGCGCGCATCGGGCCGGCCACGGCCTGGATGCAATTGAAGGCGCCCGTGACGTTGGT
>QHUD01000116.1 GCA_003221085.1 Gemmatimonadota bacterium | reverse complement strand
TGTCAAGATTTTTATCGCTTCGCGAACGGCGGCTGGCTGACGCGCACCACGCTGGGCCCTGAGTACCCGAGCTTCGGCAGCTTCACCGAGCTGGTGGAGCGGAACAACACCACGCTGCGTCGCATCGTGGAGCGGCTCGCCGCCACGCCGCCTCGAGACCCCAAGACGGCCGAGCAGAAGCTGGGCGCGTTCTATGCGTCCTGCGTGGATTCAATGGCCATCGAGCGCGCCGGCGCGGACCCCCTGAAGAACGAGCTGGCCCGCATCGACGCGATCGCTTCGCGCGAGGACGTGGCCGGCGCCCTCGCCCGCGGGCACCACCATGGCTGGGACCCGGTCTTCAACTTCGGCGGCACCGCCGACTTCAAAAACAGCACCATGATCATCGCCGCCGCTTCCCAGGGCGGCCTCGGCCTGCCGGACCGCGATTACTACGTGCGCGACGACTCCACCGCCCGCGCCCTGCGCACTGCCTACCTCGAGTACGTGTCACGCACCCTCGGCCTCCTGGGCGCCGCGCCCAGCGCGGCCGACGAAGCGGCGCAGCGGATCTTGACCCTCGAGACGGCGCTCGCCCGGGCGTCCCTCACCCGTGTCGAACGGCGCGACCCCAACGCCAACTACCACAAGTTGTCGCTCGCCGCGGCCGACTCGCTCACCCCCAACCTCGCGTGGCCCACGTTCCTGCGTGACGCCGGCGCCCCCGCGACCGACGCAATCAACATCGGCCAGCCGCGCTTCTTCCGGGCGGTGGACAGCCTCCTGAGCGCGGTGCCGCTCGCCGACTGGCGTGCCTACCTGCGCTGGCACTTCACGCGTCACCTCGCCCCCTGGCTGTCGAGTCCGTTCGTGGACGCGAGCTTCCGGTTCCAGCGCGCCCTCACCGGCGTGAAGGAGCAGCAGCCCCGCTGGAAGCGCTGCATCCAGGCCGCCAACGGGATGCTGGGCGACGCACTCGGTCAGGCGTACGTCAAGGAGACGTTCACGCCCGACGCGCGCCGACGCGCGCTCGACATGGTCGATCACCTGATCGCCGCTCTGGACGACCGGCTCCACACCCTCGAATGGATGGGCGACTCGACCCGCGCCCAGGCGGTCGCCAAGCTGCGCGCCTTCGGCAAGAAGATCGGTTATCCGGATAAGTGGCGTGATTACGCCAAGCTCGCAGTGGACCCCCGCGACTTTGCCAGCAACGTGGTGCGCGCCCAGAGCTTCGCCGCCGCGTGGGACTTCGCCCGCATCGGCAGGGTGGTCGACCGCACCGAGTGGCGCATGACGGCTCCCACCGTGAACGCGTCGTACAGCCCGACCTTCAACGACATCACTTTCCCCGCGGGGATTCTCCAGGCGCCGTTCTTCGATCCGGCGGCCGACGACGCCGTGAACTATGGCGGCATGGGCGCCGTGATCGGCCACGAGATGACCCACGGCTTCGACGATCAAGGCCGCCAGTTCGACGCCCAGGGGAACCTGCGCGACTGGTGGACCGCAGACGACGCGCAGCGCTTCAAGGACCGCGCGGGGCACGTCGTGGCGCAGTTCGACGCCTACACCGTCGTGGACAGCGCCACCCACGTGAATGGCCGGCTCACCCTGGGCGAGAACATCGCCGACCTGGGCGGCCTGAAGGTGGCCTACGCCGCGTTCCAGCAATCGCTCGCCGGCAAGCCGCGGCCGACCCCCATCGACGGCTTCACGCCCGAGCAGCGCTTCTTCCTCGCGTGGGCCCAGATCTGGCGCGCCAAGGCGACGGATCAGTACCTGCGCAATCAGGTCGTCGTGGACCCGCACGCCCCGGCCCGCTGGCGGGGGATGGGACCGCTGTCGAACCTCAAAGAATTCGCGGAGGCGTGGGGATGTAAGGCGGGGGATCCCATGATACGAGCGGATAGTCTGAAGGCCACGATCTGGTAGCCCATGCAGAGCGGGGCGCGGGTCTCCTGAAGCGACTGCGTATTTTTGTCGCGGAGGGAGACCCGCGCCCCGCTCTTAGAAGACTTTGACGGTCAAATACCTCCCAGGCCGTTCCTTGAGATCCGTAAGGAGTTCACTTAGAGACTTGAGGGTGGCATTGAGATTCTTGTAGAGGAGAGTGTCGGTCGCAATTTTCCCGAGCGTCCCTTCTCCCTTGTCCATCTTGTCGAGCAACCCTTTGAGCGATCCCGTCGCGTCGGCCAGGCGGGTCGTCAACTGAGTGAGATTCGTGCTCAACGTGTCGAGCCGCTTGCCGGTCTGCGCCGGGTTGGCGGCGCCGAGCAGTGTGTCGAGGTGCGACATCACGCGCTCGAGCGACGCGAGGGTCGCCTGGGTCTGCTGCACCGCGGGCCCGTTAGTCGCCTTGGTGAGCGCGTCCATGCCACGCTGCGTCGCGACCAGCGTGGCGTGAATGTCGGTCGCGAGCTGGCCCGGGTTCAGTCCCTTGTTCACGTTCGCGATCAGCTCCTGCGCGCTCTTCGCCGCCCCCTGCGCCACGTCGGCGAACTGCTCCTCGGTGACGCCCTCAATCCTGGCTCCGGGGGGCACCAACGTGTCGCTCAGGCCGGGGTCGTAGTCCACGTACTTGGCGCCCAGGAAGTCGGCCGAAGCGACGATGGCGCGGGCGTCCTTGTGCGGCCGCACCTCGGGATCGAGGTTCAGCGTCACCGTCACGTGCCCCACGCGCTCGAGCCGCACGCGCCCCACCCGCCCCTTCTTCACCCCCGACACGCGTACCGGGTCGCCTTCCTTCAGGCCACTCACGTTCTTGAACACGACATCCACCGGTATCGCCTTCGAGACGAGCGACCGGCCCGTGAGCCAGAACATGAAGCCCGTGAACACGACGAAGCCGACCAGGACCAGAGCCCCGACCGTGACCTCCCGTTTATACGTTACGTCCACGCGTCTCCCCTCCCCGCTCCCCCTCCCCCTCGCGGGATTCCGCCTGGATCAGCGTCATCTCGAGATCGCGCTCCAGGAATTGCAGCACCGCTGGATCCTTGGACGCGAGGATCTCGTCCGGCGGGCCGACGGCGCGGATCTTGGCCTGCCACAGGAGCGCCACCCGGTCCGCTACCCGGAACGAGCCGCGCACGTCGTGCGACACCACCACGCTCGTCACCCCCAGCTCGTCGCGCAGCCGCTCGATCAGCCCGTCGATCACGTCGGCGTTGACGGGATCGAGCCCCGACGTCGGCTCGTCGTACAGCAGATACTTGGGCTGCCCCGCGATCGCCCGCGCGATCCCCACGCGCTTCTTCATCCCGCCCGACAGCTCCGCCGGATACTTCGTCGCCACCTCCGGCGGCAGGTTCACGAGCCGCAGGCATTCGAGCACGCGATCCTCGCAGAACTTCGCGTCGTTATAGCATGTCTCGTCGGTGATGCCGAGCCGGATGTTCTCGGCCACGCTCATCGAGTCGAACAGTGCGCCGTACTGGAACACGTAGCCGATCCTGGAGCGCAGCGTGGCCAGCTCTTTCCGCCCGAGCTGCGGCACGTGCAGCCCGTCCACGATCACGTCGCCTGCGTCGGGACGCAGCAGGCCGTTGATCATCTTCAGGGTGACGCTCTTCCCCACCCCCGAGGGCCCGAGCAACGCCAGGGTTTCGCCGTCCTTCACCTCGAGCGACACGCCGTCGAGCACCACGTTCTCGACGAACCGCTTGTGGACGTCGAGCAGCTCGATCATTTCGCCACCAGCAGCAGCTTCGTGGTCAAGGCGTCGAGCATCAGGATCGCGACCGACGCCGACACCACCGCGGTCGTGGTGGCGCGCCCCACCCCTTCGGCCCCCTGCTGGGTGTTGAAGCCCAGGTAGCAGGGGATGGTCGTGAGCGCCCCCGCGAAGCAGACGCTCTTGATGGCCGAGTACCAGAGGTCGAGCGGCCGGAAGAAGTAGCGGGCACCGTACTCGAAGTCGGCGTAGGTGAGGCCGAGCGAGCCCTTGGCGGTGAGATAGCCCACGATGATACCCGTGGCGTTCGCGAACATCGTGAGCGCCGGGATCACCAGCAGCCCCGCGATCACGCGCGGAATGAGCAGGTGGGATACGGGCGAGCGGCCCAGGCTCTCGAGCGCGTCGATCTGCTCGGTGACGCGCATGGTGCCGAGCTCGGCGGCGTAGCGGGCGCCGATGCGGCCGGCGAGGATCAGCGCCGTGAGCACGGGACCCAGCTCGAGGATCATCGATTCGGAGATGACGGCGCCGGCGTAGTAGAGCGGCAGGGTGCCCGTGAACTGGTAGCCGGTCTGCAGGCTGGTCACGGCGCCCGCGAACCCGGCGACCAGCAGCACGATGAAGAGCGACCCGTAGCCCACGGCGGTGGCCTGCTCGAGCGTGCGGGGGACCCAAATGCGCCATTCCGCGAGGCCGCGGAACATGTCCGCGATGAGGAAGGAGAAGCGACCGACGTGATCCGCCGTGCGGAGGCTCCAGCGGGCGACCAGCCGCAGGGGGTCCAGCGTGAGCGCCGCACCGTTGCTCATGGGCTGTATCTTGGGTACGCATGGGCCGTACGTCTACCCCCCGCGTGCGTAAGCCACCACATGCACAGGCGTTTACGCGCAAGCTGCTCGCCTGGTGGGCCCGCGCCGCGCGCGACTTGCCATGGCGTCGCACCCGCGATCCGTACCGCGTGCTCGTCTCCGAGTTCATGCTGCAGCAGACACAAGTGAGCCGCGTGGCGGAGTACTATCCGAGGTTCCTGGAGCGCTTTCCCGATCTCGATACTCTAGCCCGTGCGCCCGCGCGCGCCGTGCGCGAGGCGTGGGAGGGCTTGGGCTATTATGCGCGCGCGCGCAACCTCCATCGGCTCGCCAAGGAGGTGTCAGGTGTCGGGTGCCAGGTGCCGGATGATCCCGCAGAGCTGGTCAAGCTCCCCGGCATCGGACCGTACACCGCCGGCGCAGTCGCCTCGTTCGCATACGAGAAGCCCGTGCCAGCCGTAGATACCAACGTCAGCCGGGTGCTCCACCGCGTGTTCTTCG
>QHUD01000115.1 GCA_003221085.1 Gemmatimonadota bacterium | reverse complement strand
GACATGAGCACCGAGACTACGCAGCGGGAGCAGCCCCGGCGACGCGGTTGGGACCGGCGGCGAGACCTCGGCCGCCGCATGACTCGCGACCGGCGGCGTGTCGTGATCGCGGTTCACGTCGAGCGGCGCAGGGGCATGGATCCCCGATCTGGCGGCCCACGGCGCGCGAGAGTGGAACGTCGCACACCGCCTCACGGCTTCAGGTTCCTAGACCGCTAATCTGCGCGGTGGCCGGGGCCGCAGGGTCGCCCCGAAGCGTCTGCGGTATTGTGAGCGATGCGACCGGAGGGACTCGAACCCCCACGGGTTGCCCCACAGGATCCTAAGTCCTGCGCGTCTACCAGTTCCGCCACGGTCGCGAAGTAGCGGAATCTAATGTGGGCCACCTTCACTCCCGCTTCAAGTAGTGCTCCTCCCATGCGACGGTGAACACCCCGCGACAGTGCGGGCAGGGCAACTCGCGCGGAAAGCCGCTGAACGGGGCGCGACCCTGGCAGGCGGGGCACACCAGGTAGCGCGCGCCCCAGTCACCCGGCAGGTTGACGGCGTCGGACGGGCGGGGGACGACCGACCACCGGGCCGGCCGGGCGAATATCGTCTGCACGAGCCGGCGCGGGACAGGCACCCGCTCGCGGCGCACGTCCACCGTGACGTTGTCTCGCGTGAGCCGCACGGCGCGGTACCACGCCCCCCGACGCAGTGCGCAGTTCACGTCGACGCGCAGACGGGCCCATGCCCGCGGAGAGTGCTCGATCGCTCGCGCCATAATCGGGAGGCTCTGGACGCTGCTCGCTGCAAACGCCGCGCGCGTGCGCGGGCCTCAAAATCGGGGAACGGCTGACCCGCCGCGTGCTGGAACAGCGGCGTGTTGCGCCGCGCCGACGCCCTCCCGAGCGCCACGGATGCTGCGACGCATCGTCAGGCGTAGAGCGGAGCGTCGGCGGGGGACGACCCTTCGACCGGCAGCCCTTCCTTTCTCCAGTAGCCGATCCCGCCGATCATGTCCTTCACGCGGAAGCCGAGGGCGGCGAGCTTCGCCGCGGCCCTGGTGGAGCCGTTGCATCCCGGTCCCCAGCAGTACGTCACGATCACGTGGCCGCGGGGCAGGGACGCCGTCGTCTCCGGGCTGATGCTTCGGGTCGGCAGGTTGATGGCCCCCGGCACGTGACACCGCGCGAAGGCATCCGGGCTGCGAGTGTCCACCACCACGATGCCCAGGTGCCCTCGCTCCAGGTCGAGGTGGACGTCCGCGGGATCGGTCTCGAACGCGAGCTTCGCAAGGAAGTACCGCTCGGCCGCCGCGGGCTCGGCCGGGGCGTGCTCGAGGACGAAGGAGTGGGTGGCGGTCGCGCTCACGGCTGGGCTCCGAGTGGGGGTCGCCTTCAATGTCCCGGGGATGCCTGCGTCGGGTCAAATGCGCCGTTAGCGACGCCGATGCGCGCAGCGCATACTAGGCACGCGCCCGCACCGCCCTCCGCGCGAGCCCGTTCGGCCCCGCCGCGAGCAGTCCCGCGAACTCACGCAGGTGGAGCGGCAGCGGGCTTTGCCGCAGCATCGCCGCGCGCCACCGCCGCTCCAGTCCCCGGCGGGTGAGCCGCACCGCCCTGAGCTCGCCCGTCTTCAGGTGGGGCGCTACCGCCCAGCGGGCGAGGACCGCGATCCCCGCGCCGCTCTTCACCAGCTCGACGATCGCCTCAGCTTGGTGAAGACGTCGTTCTCCCCCGGCGGCAGCAGGTACACGAACAGGTGCTGATCGGCGAAGTCGGCCGCGGTGAGGAACGGCTCGTGGCTGAGCGGATGGTCGGGCGGGAGCAGCGCCACCAGCTCGTCGGTGAAGAGGGGGACGTAGGCAAGCCGGTCGTCGTGATCGTCGTTCGAGACGATCGCGAGGTCGATGCGGCCATCGAGCAAGGCCGGGACGGGGTGATGGGTCGCTTCCGCCACGATCTGGACGTCCACCTGCGGGAAGCGGCGCGCGAATCGCGGCAGCACGCCCGGCAGCCAGTGATAGCAGGTGTAACATTCGGTGCTCACGCGCAGGATCGCCGCCTGGCCACGCGCGAGCCGCCGCAGCTCCTCTTCGACGTCGGTGAGCTGGGGCAACGCCCGGCGCGCCGCCGCGAGCAGGCGCTCGCCCGCGGGCGTGGGCACCATGCGTTTGCCGAGCCGGTGAAACAGCGGCAACCCGAGCCTCGTCTCGAGATCGAGCAGCTGGCGCGACAGACCCGACTGCGTGAGATGGAGCACCCGGCCGGCCTGGGCGAGGGTGCCGTGCTCGGCGACGGCGGCAACGAGGCGGAGATGTCGGGTTTCGAGGATCATGCTTGCTGCTCGGCACCATGAGTAGCACTCATACATCATTATACTGCCGTTCGAGGAGGTGAGGTCATGCGTGTACTGGTGACGGCGCTGCTGCTCGGGATGGCTCCTGCTGCGCTCGATGCGCAGGCGGTCGACTGGAGCGCCAACGGGCGCGACCCCCAGGGCACCCGCTACAGCCCCGCGTCGGAGATCACGCGTAAAAACGTCAGCCGCCTGGAAGTGGCATGGACGTACCGCACGGGAGAGACCGACCCGCGTTTCAAGACCGAGAAAGCGACCGCCTTCGAGGCGACGCCCCTCGTCGTGGACGGGACGATGTACGTCGGCACTCCGCTGGGACGGGTGATCGCCCTCGACCCGGCGACGGGGCGGGAGCGCTGGGTCTTCGACCCCAAGATCAAGCGGGACGTGGAGTACGGAGACTT
Organism: Gemmatimonadota bacterium; assembly: GCA_003221085.1. GTDB lineage: Bacteria > Gemmatimonadota > Gemmatimonadetes > Gemmatimonadales > GWC2-71-9 > AG41. The sequence goes on along the minus strand of QHUD01000115.1, from coordinate 3,739 downwards.
CGCGAGCCGCGGCGTCTCCACGTGGCGCGATGAGTCCGCCCCGGCCGGCGCCGTGTGCCGGCGGCGCATTTTCGTCGCCACGGCCCAGTCCCAGCTATTCGCCCTCGACGCCCGGGACGGCCGTCCCTGCGCCACGTTCGGTCGCAATGGGATGGTGGATCTCAAGGCCGGCCTCCGGATTCCGCCGTTCGAGCCGGGTGCCTATTCCATGACATCGCCACCGGTCGTCGTGAACGGCCTGGTGATCACCGGATCCTCGATCGCAGACAACAGCCGGCCCAACCCGGCGAGCGGCGAGGTGCGCGCCTACGATGCCCGCACGGGGGCTCTCAAATGGAGCTGGGACCCGATTCCGCAGGATCCACAGGACCCCGCCTTTAGCGAGTGGCGCGGCGCGATGGCGCAGAAGAGCGGCGCAGCCAACGCGTGGTCGATCCTCTCGGCGGACCCGGAGCGGGACTTGGTCCTCATTCCCACGGGGAGCGCGGCCCCCGACTACTACGGCGCCCTGCGCCTCGGTCGCAACCGCTACGCTAATTCGCTCGTGGCCCTCCGCGCCTCGAGCGGCAAGGTGGTCTGGGCGTTCCAGACCGTACACCACGACCTCTGGGACTACGACAACGCCTCGCCGCCGGCGCTGGTGACCCTCACGCACGACGGCGTATCAGTCCCTGCCGTCCTCCAGGCGACGAAGACAGGCATGCTGTTCGTGCTCAATCGCGAGACCGGTCAGCCGATCTTCCCGGTGGAAGAGCGGTCGGTCCCGGCGAGCGACATTCCCGGAGAGGAACCGTCTCCCACTCAGCCGTTCACCGCGTTGACTCCTCCGCTCAGCCCCCATCGATTCACCAAGGACAGCGTTTGGGGCAGCACCGAAGCGGACCGCGCCGCCTGTCACGCCGCCATCGACGGACTCCGGAACGAGGGGATCTTCACGCCGCCGAGCGTGCGCGGGACGTTCGTGTTGCCCTCGAACATCGGCGGCGCGCACTGGGGCGGCGTCGCCGTGGACCCGATACGAGCGATCGCGGTGGTGCCGGTGAACCGGATCGGAGCGGTGGTGCAGCTGATCCCGCGCGAGGGCTTCGACCATGCGGCGGCCATGGCGGACGACAGACGGCTCGGCCGTGAGTACGAGTACAACGGCATGTGGGGGACGCCGTACGTCATGCGGCGGCGCATGATTCTGAGCCCCTCCGGACTGCCGTGCACGCCACCGCCGTTTGGTACGCTCGTCGCCATCGACCTGAAGACGGGCGGCCGCCTCTGGGACGTGCCGCTTGGCTCCCCCGCCCGACTGCTGCCCCCGGAGCAGGCCGCGAAGATCCCGGCCGAGTGGGGCTCGCCCAGTCTGGGCGGGCCGATCGTCACGGCGGGCGGCGTGGTGTTCATCGGCGGGGCGCTGGACCGCTGGCTCCACGCCTATGACATCGAGACGGGCCGCGAGCTGTGGCGCGGCCCGCTGCCCGAGAGCGGCAAGGCCACGCCCATGAGTTACCGCCTCGCCTCGGGCCCGCAGTTCGTGGTGATCGCGGTGGGGGGTGGCGGGGCGTGGGGAAGGGGCGACTACGTGGTGGCCTTTACCCTAACGAAACCTTAAAAGCAGATCCTTCGCGCCTTCGGCGCTCAGGATGACAGGGTCGCGCCGTAGCCGAGAAGGAGAGGGAATCCACCCTGTCCTTCCTCTACCAAAACCCGGCAGCGATGTCATCGTCGTGCAGCGCGAGCGGCTCATTGCGTTCGGGTGCGAGCTCGGGCAGGGCTACCTGTTCTCGAAGTCGCTGGAGCCAGCGGCCGCGAGCGCCCTCCTCGGCCAATCGGCACAGGAGGACCGCCACACCGCCTGAGGAGATCGCGCCTTACCGACTCAAGACCGAGCGAGCGCAGCGCGGAGCCCTCCGGCAAGCCGCCCAGCCGCCCCGTTGTCCCACCCAAGAAACAGATGCGGCTCGATCAGTTCCAGCTCCATCAGCATCAGACGTCCGTCCCGCTCCACCCCGTCCACGCGGGCATATACCGGATTGCCCGGCACTGCCGCCAGGACCGCCTCGGCATCCGCGACCAGGTTGGCGGGCGGTACCTTGGACTCCGCTGTGCCGCCGAACTCCCATTGCACGCGGTAATCGCCCGCCGCCGGGCGCTTCAGGACCGCGTGACTGAGCCGCCCGTCGAGAAACAGAATGGACCACTCACCGGCGTCAGCCACTTCGCTCACGAATGGCTGCACCATCACGTCTCCGGCACGGAGCAGCTCGTCGAGCTGCGATTGATGCGCGTTGGCTTTCTCGAAGGACGTGCGCCAGGTGCCGTGGGCGCTCGCCGAGACGGCGGGCTTCACGACCGCGTCGCTCCAGCGCTCGTCGTGCAGCAGCTGCGCGAGCGCGACCGTCCTGCCGCGCGCGAGCCACCGGGTCGGTGCGATGGGAACACCGCGCGCGGCCAGGTCGCGCAGGTAGCCCTTGTGACTGTTCCATCGCAGCAGCGCCGGCGGATTCCACACCGGCACGCCGGCGCGCTCGAGCCGGGTCAGCCAGGCAAGGAACTCATCCAGCCGGTGGTGGTAGTCCCAGCAGGAGCGCACCAGCACGGCCCCCCCTCCCCCCCGAAACTCGTCCCAGCGGACATCGGGGGCGTCCCATACGGCGGGTACGGCCGCCACGCCGAGCTCGGCGAGCGCCGGGACGAGCAGGCGATCGTCGTCGTTCAGCATCGGGAGCGTGGCGCTGGTCGCGAGAGCGATGCGTTTCATCTCTCAAAAAGAACCATATAATTCATGGCTCGCACTCACCAGTTCCTGGAGGATGCTTTGATACACCGATTTGGCATACTGATCGCCGCGCTCACGCTTAGCGCCCTCGCCGCGCTCCCGCTCCCCGCTCAGAGCCCCTCCGAGCTGACGGACGTCTGCAAGGTCCTCGGCGACGCGAAGCCCGGTCAGTGGGCCTCCTTCGACGGTACGGGCAGCGCGGGTGTGGGGAAGCTCCGGCTGGCGGTCGTCGGCGCGGAGCGGTCGGGAGACTCGACCCTATACTGGTTCGAGGTGACCTTCACGGGCAAGGATCCCGGCAAGAGCGGCGTCGTGCAAATTCTCACGACCAGCCTCGCGTCCGGACTAGAGTCGCCGCGCGCGCTCATCTTCAAGGTGGGACCGCAGCCGGCCATGAAGCTCTCCGGTGAGATGGCCGGGATGATGGGGAAGCAGGGGAGGCAAAACGCCTCCGCCTTCGACTGGGCCGGAAAGTGCAGCGGCGCCCACGTGGTAGGTTGGGAGTCGGTGGCCGTCCCCGCCGGCACGTTCCGCGCGCTGCATATGACGACCGATGATGGCGGCGAAGTGTGGGCGTCACGAGACGTCCCCTTCGGACTCGTGAAGACGCACGGCAAGCAGGGCGACCTGGCGCTGACGGGCCGCGGCGCGGACGCGAAATCGTCCATTACCGAGACGCCGCTCGAGATGCCGGCGATGCCGATGCCCAGGCACTGAGGAGCGCCCTTGCGGGGTTCGGCCTTTCCGTGCTTACGTGGGTGACTCTTTCACCCGCTGCCAGGAGGCCGACCCCCGTGTCCGTTCGCTCGTTGTCCCTCGCCGCCGTCACGCTGCTCCTCTTCCCTGCGCGCTCCGCGCCCGCTCAAGCTTTCGACTCCACGGTGTTCGCGGCGCTCAAGTGGCGCGACATCGGGATTTACCGCGGCGGGCGCAGCGTCGCCGTGGCCGGCTCCGCGTCCCGGCCCGCGGAAT
>QHUD01000114.1 GCA_003221085.1 Gemmatimonadota bacterium | reverse complement strand
GCCCGTCTGAACGCGCTGTTCGGCGGCACGCGGGCCGTGCTGGAAGCCCTTGAGCCCTTCTTCCAGCGCTCGGGCAACGTGCGACGTGCAACCTGCAACGTGACTTGGACGCTCCTCGACGTAGGAACCGGCTCCGGGGATATCGCGTTGGCAGCGAGGGCGGCGGCCCGGCGGCGCGGCATCGATCTCCAGGCGATCGGCCTCGAGCTGAACCCCAGCGCGGCGAGGATGGCGAGCGCCGCCGGCGTGCCGACGATCGTCGGGGACGGAAACGCGCTGCCAGTCGGGCCACGCTCGGTAGACGTGATCGTCGCGAGCCAGGTGCTGCACCATCTGCCGCGGGCCGTGGCGGTCCGCTGGATCGCCGCGTTCGACCGCGTGGCCCGGCGCGCCGTGGTGCTCGCGGACCTGCGTCGGTCCCGCGTGGCCATGCTCGGTATGTGGGCGGCGTCGTTCGCCCTCGCCATGGGCCACGTGACTCGGCACGATGCCGTGGTGTCGCTCAAGCGAGGGTACACGAAGCGCGAGCTGGACGAGATGCTCCAGGAGGCCGGCGTGCGAACGGCAGCGCGGTACAGGCGGGGGGCTCGAATCGTAGCCGCATGGTCACCGTCGACCGAGTAGTGATCCGGGCGCCCCTCGATCGGGTGTTCCATTTAGCAGCGGACGTGGAGCGCTGGCCGCGGATCCTCTCGCACTATCGGTGGGTTCGCTTCCTCGATCGCCGGAATGGCGGTGGCACGGTGGAAATGGCGGCGGCGCGTCCCTTCGGCGTTTTTCGCTATCCGACGTGGTGGGTGTCGGAGATGCTCGCGGACCGCGGTGCGCAGGAAATCCGTTACCGGCACATCCGGGGTATCACGCGGCGGATGGACGTCGTCTGGCGCCTGGTGGAAGAGCCGGGCGGCGTGGCCGTCACGATCGTGCACGAGTGGCGGGGCCCGGCATGGCCGCTCATCGGTCCGCTGGCCGCGCGGCTCGTCATCGGGCCAGTCTTCATCCATGGGATCGCGAGCCTCACGTTGGCGGGGATCAAGCGGTTCGCGGAGGCTGGAGTATGAGGCAGGGCGGGGTGGGATTGTGAAGAACGGGCGCCGCGTCGTGATCACCGGGGTGGGAGCGGTCACGCCCATCGGCACGGGCGCGGACGGCCTGTGGGCCGGGCTCGCGGCGCGGACATCGGCCGTCCGAGAGCTCACGCGTTTCGACCCGGCCCCGTTCAGGAGCCGGATCGCCGCCGAGATCCCCGATTTCCGCCCGCAGGACCACCTCGACGCAAAGCGGACCAAGCGACTGGACCGCTTCTCGCAGCTGGCGGTGACGAGCGCGCGGTTCGCACTCCGGGATGCCGAACTCGACCCGACCCGTGAGGACCGCGATCAGATTGGGGCGATGATCGGATCGGCGCTCGGCGGCGTGGCATTCGCCGAGTCGCAGATCGAGCGGTTTCGCGCGGAGGGCCCGCGCGGCCTCGACCCGGCGCTCGCGCTCGCCGTGTTCCCGGGAGCCGCGAGCTGCAACATCGCGATCGAGTTCGGTTTCACGGGCCCGAACTCGACCAACGCCATGAGCTGCGCGTCCGGCACCATCGCGGTGGGCGAAGCGTTCCACACGATCCGGGAGGCACGCGCCGACGTGATGATCGCCGGTGGCGCCGAAGCGCCGCTCGCCCCCATGACGTACGCCGCGTTCAGCGTGATCCGCGCCATGAGCACCCGCAACGACGATCCGGCCCACGCCTCGCGCCCGTTCGACGAGGACCGCGACGGGTTCGTGATGGGAGAAGGAGCGGCCGTGCTGGTGCTCGAGGAGCGGGAGCGAGCCATCGCGCGGGGCGCCAAGATCTACGCCGAGCTCGCGGGCTACGCCTTCACCAACGACGCCTACCACATGACCGCCCCGCGTCCCGACGGCCGCCAGGCGGCCCGGGCGATGCACCTCGCCCTTGCCGACGCCCGCGTGGCGCCCGTCGAGGTCGGCTACATCAACGCCCACGGGTCGTCCACGCCGCTCAACGACTCCACCGAGACTCACGCGATCAAGCAAGTCTTCGGCGACCATGCCTACCGGCTCAGCGTCAGCGGCACGAAGGGCTACTATGGCCACGCACTCGGCGCGAGCGGCGCGATCGAGGCGGCGATCTGCGCGCTCGCGATGGAGCGGCGCTGGCTTCCCCCCACCATCAATCTCGAGCGTCCCGATCCCGCCTGTGACCTGGACTGCCTGCCCGGGCATGGCCGCACCGCGGCACCGGACGTGGTGCTCACCAACTCGTTCGGATTCGGCGGAATCAACGCCGCCCTGGTGTTGCGCCGCGCGTAGCACGCCGCGCAGATTGGGCCGGTTCGGGTAGAATGCCGCGGCCCACAAACTCGAGGACCCCGTCATGTCCAAGCTTCTGCGGCCGCTCACGGCCGAGTTCGTTGGCACACTGCTGTTCGTATTCCTGGGCGCGGGCAGCGTCGTCGCGTCCGTCGCCACTGGTGCCACGACCGGCGGCATCGGCCCGCTCGGCGTGGCCCTCGCGCACGGTGTCGGGATGGCGATCATCGTCTCCATGACGATGAGCATCTCCGGCGGTCACATAAATCCCGCCGTCACGCTGGGCCTGTGGCTCGGCAACCGGTTCGCCGGCCGCCGGGTGTGGCAGTATGTCCTGGCTCAGATCCTGGGCGCGGTGGTCGGCGCGGCGCTCGTGAAGGCCGTGTTGCCGCCCGGCGCCGTGCGTCTGGCGCTGGGAGGCGCGCCACGGCTCGCGACCGAGGTGGGGTTCATGCAGGGGGTCTGGATCGAGGCGGCCCTGACGTTCTTTCTGGTCAGTGCCGTGTTCGGAACCGCCGTTTCTTCGGAGGCCCCGAAGATCGCCGGCTTCGGCATCGGCCTCGCGATCTTCGTGGACGTGTTGGTGGGCGGAAGCTTCACCGGAGCGGTAATGAATCCCGCCCGCGCAATCGGACCGGCGCTCGTCGCGGGGCAATGGGACGCCCATGCGGTGTACTGGATCGGCCCGGTGATCGGAGCGGGCGTGGCCGCGGCGCTATGGCGGGTGGTGCTGCTGCCGCGCAGCTAGAGGGCCTCGGCGACGGTCGGCGCGAAGTAGCTGAGGATGATGTCCGCCCCCGCCCGTCGGATCGCGTACAGCGTCTCCCACATGGCGCGCGCCTCGTCCAGCATGCCGCGGGCCGCCGCTGCCTTGATCATCGCGTACTCCCCGCTCACCTGGTAGGCGGCGAGCGGCGAGCCGAACTCCTGTTTGGCCCGGCGGATCAGGTCGAGACAGGGGAGCGCGGGTTTCACCATAACGATGTCCGCGCCCTCGTCGACATCCAGCCCGATCTCGCGCATCGCCTCGTCGGCGTTGGTCCCCTGCATCTGGTAGGACTGGCGGTCGCCGAACTGGGGGGTCGAGCCGGCCGCTTCACGGAACGGGCCATAGAACGCCGACGCCATTTTCGCGGCATACGACATGATCGGGACACGCGAGCAGCCCGCGGCGTCGAGCGCCTTGCGGATCCCCGCTACACGGCCATCCATCATATCGCTGGGCGCGATGATGTCGATGCCGGCGCGCGCTTGCGTCACTGCGACCTTGCCGAGCAGATACACCGACGCGTCGTTGTCGACCTCGCCGTCCTGTACGACGCCGCAGTGCCCGTGGTCGGTATACTCGCACAGGCAGACGTCTCCGATCACGAGCAGATCCGGCGCGGCCCGCTTCACGGCCCGCGCCGCCTGTTGCACGATCCCTTGCTCGTCGTACGCCTCGGACCCGGTCGCGTCCTTCGCCGCGGGCAGACCGAACAGCATGATGCCCCCGAGCCCGAGCCGTCGCGCTCGCTCCGCGTCCTTCACCAGTTCGTCCACCGAAGTCTGGTAGACGCCGGGCAACGCGGCGACTTCCCGCCGGACGCCTGCCCCGTGGCAGGCGAACAGCGGCCACACGAGCTGCGAGGGGACGAGGTGCGTCTCCTGCACCAGGCGGCGCAACGCGGCAGTGCGGCGCAGCCGGCGCATGCGGCGGATCGGGAATTGGCTCATCGGCCGAGCAATCTCGACGCGCCCTGCGCCTTGAGCAAGCCCGCGACCGCGACGCCCGCGGCCGCCGGATCGCTTTCGTCGATGTCGGCTGAAGCGGTCACCTGCACGGAGCCGTCTGCCGCGGTCACGCGCCCGAACAGGCGCATCCCCCCTCCCACGTCCCGCCTCCCGACCCACGCGGCCACCGGCGCCTGACAGCCGCCGTCGAGCGAGGAGAGGAGACTCCGCTCGGCCGCGACCTGGCGCGCGCTCGGCGGATCCTCGAGCGGCGCGAGTGCGTCGCGCGCCTTGCGGTCGTCGGCGCGGACCTCGAGCCCGAGTGCTCCCTGACCCGGCGCCGGCATCACGTCCAGTGGATCGAGCCGGGCCGCGATCTGTCCCCCGAGATCGAGCCGCTCGAGCCCCGCTCCGGCGAGGAGTGCCGCGTCGAGGCCGTCGCGCCCTTCCTTCACCTTCTGCACCCGCGTCGGCACGTTGCCGCGCAGCGGCACGATCTCCAGGTCGGCCCGGAGATGGCGGATCTGCGCCACCCGCCGCAGGCTGGACGTGCCGAGCCGGGCGCCCGCCGCAAGGCCGGCGATCGATGTGACACCTGCGTCGCGGGTCACCAACACCTCGGCCGGATCGGCGCGCTCGGGCACCGCCGCCAACACCAGACCGGGCGGCAGAGCGGTGGGCAGATCCTTGAGCGAGTGCACCGCCACGTCGATGCGGCCGTCGTGCAGCGCCTCCTCGATCTCCTTCGTGAAGAAGCCTTTCCCCTCGAGCTCGTGCAGCGGTCGATCGACCTCGGCATCGCCGCGCGTCTTGATGATCACGAGCTCGGCGGGAACGCCGGACCGCGCGAGGGCGGCCTGCACCCACTCGGCCTGCCACACGGCGAGCCTGCTCCCGCGGGTCCCGAGCCTGAGGGGGCCGGTCACGTACTCCGCATCCCGCGTCCCGCTTCCCGCTCGTAATACCGCACGATCGCTTCCACGAGTCCGGGCACCGTGTACTCCCGGGCCTCGATGGCGACCGTGATCCCGAGCTCGCGCGCCGTCCCGGCCGTGACTGGGCCAATCACCGCCGCCGCGAACCGGCCAGACGCCGCGGCCGGACGTGACGAGGTCGATCCTCCCGGCGAGGATCTCCGCCGCCAGGCCGCTCCCGTTTCCCGTCTCACGAATGGTCTCGTAAACCGGGATCACATCGACCACTGCACCCAACGCGCGCAGCCCGTCGGGGAGCTCGTCGCGAGCCTCCCGCGCGCGGGGCAGCAGGATCGTCTTGCCGCGCACATCGCCCTGTGCGGCGAGCGAGGTCACGACCGCCTCGGCGACGAACCGGTCCGGGACGAGGTCTGGGACGAGTCCGCGGCGCACGAGCGCCTCCGCGGTCGCGGGTCCGATGGCGGCGACGGCGGCGCGTGCCACGTCGCGCGGCGCGAGCTCCCACTCCGGCAGCCGATCGCACACCACGTGCACGGCATTCTGGCTGGTGAACACGATCCAGTCGTAGGGCGGGACTCGGGTGAGTGCGGCGCGGAGCGCCGCGAGATCGGCGAGCCGCGCGATGCGAATCGTCGGGGCGGCGACGACCTCGGCGCCGAGCGCCTCCAGCTCGCGCACCAGCTGGTTGGCCTGCTCGCGCGCCCGCGTGACCGCGATGCGCCGGCCCGCGAGGGGGTGAGGGCGCGCGGGACCCGGCGGGCGCGACGCGTGTGACATAGATTGGTGCAATCTACAATGCTCCGCTCCCTGCGCTCCGCGCTCGTCCGCTTCGCCGTGCGGCGGGCGGCGGCCTCTCAACGCGAAGCGCCCAAACGCGCCGACTTCTGGCTGCGATTCGCCTGCGCGCTCGCCCCGACGTTCGCGGAATCCCATCCGGCGCTGGTGCGACTGCGGCGTGCCATCGAGGACCGCTGGGGTGCGGTGGCGGCGGCGCAGGAAGCCGCGCAGCGCTTCCCCGAAAATCCCGATGCCTGGATGCTGCTGGGGGAAGCCTGGCAGATGGTGTTCCGCCAGCAGGATGCGCTCGTGGCGTACGAGCAGGTGCTCGCGCTCGAGGAGCGTCCCGATGCCGCGCTCGCAGCGGGCGATCTGTATCGCCGCGCCGGTCGCCACGCCGAAGCGGCGGCGCGGTTCGCCCGCGCGTACGCGGCCGGCGGCGGTGCCGAAGCGCTGTGGCTCAACGCGCAGGCGCTGTTCCAGGCCGGCGACGAGCGCGCCGCCGACGAAGCGTTGCACCTCTGGGCCACACAGGTGCCCGACGGGCTGACGCGCCTGTCCGAGGCGCGCGCCGAGTTGTTTCCCCAGAAGCGCGACGGCTAAGGCTTAGCGGTGCGGCGGTACAGCGAAATGGCGTAGCCGAGCAGGATGACGGCCGTGACGATGTACGCCGCCGCCATGTAGCCGGCGTTCTGGGGCACGTCAGGCATGGTCCGTGTCCCCCACAGCGTAGCGCTGGGTCACGAACCCCACGTACAAGAGCGAGAACGCCACGAGGGAAAAGAGCCACGTCGCCAGCATGCTGCCCGGCAGCGATGGCGCGCTCGGCTTCACGATGATGGGCTGGGGATGCAGCGTGCGGAACAGGAACACGCTCAGGTGGATGAAGGGCACGAGACACAGTCCGCAGATGCCGAGCACGGCGGCGTAGCGGGCGCGTACCCCCGGATCCCGCACGGCCCCCCGTACCAGCAGATAGCCCACGTACAGAAAGAAGAGGAACAGCGTGGACGTCAGCCGGGCATCCCAGGTCCACCACGTCCCCCAAATGGGCTTGCCCCAGATCGGGCCGGTCGTGAGCACGATGATCGCGAACACCGTACCCACCTCCGCCGACGCCGCGGCGAACCGATCCAGCCGTGGATCCTTCAGGAACAGGTAGAAGATCCCGGCCAGACCTACGAGGATCATCGCCGCTTCCGTCCACAGCGCGGCAGGTACGTGCAAATAGAAGATCTTTTGGGCGGGTCCCTGCAATCGCTCCACCGGCGTGAACGCCAGGGCCCGAACGTACACGCCGGCGAGGCACACCAGACCGACCATCGTGATCCAACGACCTTTGTGCGCCAGGCTCATTCGTCCACCGTGAAGCGAAACAGGAAGCTCGCGAGCGACACGAACACGATGTCGTACGCGGCGAGCAACTTAAGGTACCCCACCGACTCGCTCAAGGGACGCCCACCGAATAGCCGCGCCGTGACCTGGACGGCTCCGATGAGCGGCGGGACGAGGAACGGCAAGAGAATCACGACCAGGAGCAGCTCCGCGAACCGAGTGCGCATCACCAGAGCGCTGAAGAGCGTGCCCACGGCGACGAACCCGAGCGTCGCGAGCGCGATCACGCCGACGAGGGGGGCTAACACGCGACCCACAGGCACGTCGAAGAACAGTACGAACAGCGGCAGACCGACGGCTTCCACCACCGCCACGAACACCAGGTTCGCGACGAGTTTCCCCCAGTAGAGGCCGGTGCGGCTCAGCGGCGACGCCAGCAGCCCCTCGAGCGCCTGGTTTTCGAGCTCGAGCTGGAAGGCGCGGTTCATGGCGAGCATCGCGGCGAACGTGAACGTGACCCACAGGATGGTCGGGGCGAGATCGATCGTGGGGACGGCGGTGGGGTCGCGTCCGAAGTTGAACACCGTGAGGACGAGCGCAGCGAACACCACGGCCGAGACGAGCGCCGTTCGCGTGCGGAACTCGAGCACCAGGTCCTTGCGCGCCACGGCCCACGCCTGCGCGAGCACCTCACCCATCGGTGACCCCCCCGGTCCGCTGCTCCACCGCGCGCCGATACGCCTCCGCGATCTCCGAGGGGCCTCGCCCACCCAGCGGCGCGAGGTGCACGAACCGACCGCGTCGCTGGAACGCGACGTCGGTCGCGAGCTCGACTCCCTCGTCCACGTTGTGCGTCGCCAGCACGAGGACGCGGCCCCCCCCTCCCGCGCCGCGACCGCGCAGTTCGCCGAGCAGCACCCGCAGCTCGGCCGCCGCGGCGAGATCGAGCCCCGTGAATGGCTCGTCGAGCAGCAGCACGGACGGATCGTGGATCAGGGCCTTGGCGATCGACGCGCGCTGCGCCAGACCTCGGGAGAGCGACCACACCGGTCGATCCGCCCGATCGCCCAGGCCGAGGCGCCCCAGCACTTCGGCCGCGCGGGGACCGCGGCGCGGGGCGGGCATGCCGTAGAGCGACGCCCAGAAGAGAAGGTTCTCGCGTACGGTGAGGTGCTCGTAGAGGTGGGTTTCGTGCCCGATCCACCCGATCGCGCGCCGGCCGCCCGCGATCCGCACCGACCCCGCCTGCGGCCGAATCAGGCCCGCGAGCACCTTGAGCAGCGTGGTCTTGCCGGCGCCGTTCGGCCCGAAGATCGCAAGCGTCTGTCCCGACGTGAGGGTGAAGGACACGTCGTCGAGCGCCACCACCTGTCCCCTGCCCTCGCCGAAAGTGTGCCGCAGTCCCTCAGCCGACAGCATCGATGCGGGCGGCGAGATCTTCCAGATCGAACGGCTTGACGAGGTACCCCGAGTGGCCGAGATCGAGCACGTTGATGAGCGGCTCCATGCTCACGTACGAGGTCGTGACGATCACCGGGAGGGAAGGCTGCGACTGTCGGATCTCCTGCAGCAGGGTGACGCCGTCGGTGTCGGGCAGGCGCAGATCGAGCACCAGGACTTCGGGGTGGAACTCTTCCATCTGGCGGCGCGCCTCGGTTCCGCTCGCGGCGAAGGCCAGATGGTAGCGTGCGGCGAAGAATCGCTTGTAGGTTCGCCGCAGCGTCGACTCGTCCTCGACGAACAGCACTTTGCGCCGCGGGCCGAGGGTGGGGGAACCCATGGTGGGCCAATATATGCGGGTCCCCCCCGCCGTCTACGGGCGGCTCAGCTCGGACTGCCCTCCAGCTCGAACAGGTCGTCGAGCTTGGTCAGGACCAGCAGGAAACGCAGCTCCTCGTTGGCGCCGCGCAGACACACCGTCAGCCGGCGCTCCGCGGCCTTTCGCTGGATCAACATCAGGGCACCGAGGCCCGCGCTGTCGATCTGGCGCGTGCCGGCGAGGTCAATGACCAGGCGACCGGCACCCTCCCCCAGCTGTTCCAGCAGCTCCGTGGCCGCACGACGGAACGTCGTGCGTGAGTCGAGCCCCAGCTCCTCGGGAGCGGCCAGCACCTTCTCGCTCGGACGCATGGACATTGTCACCAGCTCCTCCACAGTCGGCTCCAGTAGTTCACCGACCGAGGCGTATGCGACTCCAGTGCCATACAGCTAACCTGCGGGCCGTCAACCGGTTGTCAAAGCGGGGTGAGGCGTCTCACCCGCTCGGCTGCCGCAGACGGAACGCCCGCGGGCAGTTTGCAAGGGCCGCCTTGACCGCCGTCCATTCCGGGGGCATACCTTAGCCTCCCCCCCTGAACACACGAGATCTGGCTGGTTTGGACCAAAGGCAAGGGCACATGGCAAAGACGGTCAAAAAGTCGGTCAAAACGAACGAGCTCACGGAGGTCAGTGAAGCGCAGATCGCCGTCCACTGGAAGGAAGAGGAGTACTATCAACCGTCCGAGCAGTTTAAAGCGCAGGCGAACCTGCGCGACCCGCGCATCTTCGAGAAATTCGGGCTCGATAAGTTCCCCGACTGCTTCAAGACCTATGCGGACATGCTGACGTGGTTCGAGCCGTATCACACGGTCCTCGACACCAGCAACGCGCCGTTCTGGAAATGGTTCGTCGGCGGCAAGATCAACGCGTCATACAACTGCGTGGACCGCAATCTCGCCAAATACGCGAGTAAAGCGGCGTTCATTTTCGTGCCTGAGCCGGAAGGCGAGCGGGACGTCGTGATCACGTATCAGGAGCTGCACACCCGCGTCAACGAAGTGGCCGCGCTGCTCCGAGGGTTGGGACTCACGGCGGGTGACCGCGTCACCCTGCACATGCCCATGGTCCCGGAGCTGCCGATCACGATGCTGGCATGTGCGCGACTCGGTGTGGTCCACTCGCAGGTGTTCGGCGGCTTCAGCGGTCAGGCGTGCGGCTCGCGCATTCAGGATTCGGGCAGCCGCCTGCTGATCACGATGGACGGCTACTGGCGGAACGGCACGCTGACCGACCACAAGGCGAACGCGGA
>QHUD01000082.1 GCA_003221085.1 Gemmatimonadota bacterium | reverse complement strand
CGGCGCTGACGACCTGGGCGAACGTACCGCGCAGCTGGTCGTGTCCTCGCTCGACCTCGCGCTGGCGGCGCTGCCGCATCGCCGCGTTCTGCTCGGCGATGGACAACAATTGAAACCACATGCCCTGCGCCTGAATCGCCCGGGCGACCAGCTCGGGCGGCGCCTGCGGGTCGAGCGGCTCTCCCGCCAGGACGCGCTCGATCTCCGGCTGATGCGTCCGGATGACGTCCCGCAGGCACTCGTGCAGCAGTCCGGCCGTGCGGCTCAAGTACCCTGCGTCGGTGCTCACGCCACCCGGTCGCGGGGGGCCGCGCCGGTGAAGAACGCCCGGAGGTTGTCGAGCGCGCGGAGGCCCATGGCGGTCCGCGTCTCGTGGGTCGCGCTGCCCAGATGAGGAAGGAGCACGACGTTCTCCATCGTCAGGAGGTCGGGGGTGACCGCCGGCTCCCGCTCGAACACGTCGAGTCCCGCCCCCGCGATCGTCCCCTGCTTGAGCGCGGCGACCAGGGCCGCTTCGTCCACGATGTCGCCCCGCGCGTTGTTGATCAGGAACGCGCCGCGCTTCATGAGGGCCAGCCGGCGGGCGTCGATCAGATGGCGCGTCTCCGGCGTCGCCGGCGAGTGCAGCGACACGAAGTCCGCCTCGCGCAGCACGTCGTCCACGCTGCCCCGCGGCTCCGCGCCCAGTTCGGCCACGACGGCCGCCGGGGGTGGATAGGGATCGTGGAAGAGCACCCGCATGCCGCAGCCATGGCGGGCGCGGTGCGCCACCGCCCGGCCGATCCGTCCCAACCCGATGAGGCCCAGTGTCTTGCCGCTGACGCGCGTGCCGAGCATGTGGGTCGGCCGCCACCCGGTCCACGCTCCGGCGCGCACGTGACGCTCCCCTTCCCCGCCCCGGCGTGCCACCATGAGCATCAGCATGAGCGCGTCGTCCGCGGTGTCGTCGGTGAGCACGTCGGGTGTGTTCGTGACGACGAGCCCGCGCGCCTTGGCGCTGGTCGTGTCGATGTGGTTGAAGCCGACGCCGTAGTTGGCGATGATGCGGGCGCGCAGCGGCTCGGCGGCGAGCACCTGCGCCGTGAGTCGGTCGGTCACGGTCGGGAGGAGCGCGTCAGCCCCGCGCAGCGCGTCCGTGAGCTCTTCGGCGCTCAGCGGCCGGTCGGCCGGATTCAGCTGGGCGTCGAACTCCCGGGCCAACTGCTCTTCGACCGGCGCCGGTAGCCGACGGGTGACGACCACGGTCGGGCGGCCGGAGCGCGCTGCGCTCACCG
The DNA here is from genome assembly GCA_003221085.1 of Gemmatimonadota bacterium. Classification (GTDB taxonomy): domain Bacteria; phylum Gemmatimonadota; class Gemmatimonadetes; order Gemmatimonadales; family GWC2-71-9; genus AG41. The sequence goes on along the minus strand of QHUD01000082.1, from coordinate 3,806 downwards.
CTCGACCATCACCGGCCCAGCCGGTTGTCGGGCGAGCGCTCGAGCCACGGTCGCCCCGAGCTCGGCAGGGCTGGGCGCCACGACCAGCCCCGCCGAGCGCATGATCTCGGCCTTTTCGGCGGCCGTGTCGCCGAACGCCGAGATGATCGCCCCGGCGTGGCCCATGCGGCGACCCTTGGGCGCCGTGAGGCCCGCCACGTACCCGACGACGGGTTTCGCCATCTGCTGTTTCACGAACAGCGCCGCATCCGCCTCCTGAGGACCCCCGATCTCGCCGATCATCATCACCACCTCGGTCTCGGGGTCCTGCTCGAACAGCGCCAGCATGTCGACGAACGAGCTGCCGTTGATCGGGTCGCCCCCGATCCCGGCGCTGGTCGTGATCCCGATACCAAGCTGCTGCATCTGGGCCGCGGCCTCGTAGCCCAGCGTGCCGGAGCGGGTCACGACGCCGACCGACCCGCGCGTGTAGATGTGTCCCGGCATGATTCCCATCATGGCCCGGCCGGCGCTGATGATCCCGGCGCAGTTCGGGCCGATGAGCGTCGTGCGGCGCTCTTTGGAGTAGCGCCACAGGTAGCGTTTCACGCGGATCATGTCCTGGGCAGGCACGCCGTCCGTGATGGTCACGACGAGGCGGATGCCGGCATCGGCCGCCTCCATGATCGCATCGGCACAGAACGGCGCGGGAACCAGAATGAGACTCGCCGCCGCGCCCGTGTTCGCTACCGCCTCCTTGACCGTGTTGAACACCGGACGGTCCAGATGCGTGGTGCCGCCCTTGCCGGGCGTGACGCCGCCCACGACGTTCGTGCCGTAGGCGATCATCTCCCGGGCGTGGAAGGTGCCCTTGTCGCCCGTGAAGCCCTGGACGATGACACGCGTCGTCTCGTCGAGCAGGATGCTCATGCGACACCCGCCCCCGCCCCGGCCCGGTCGCGGGCTGCGACCACGCGCGCGGCGGCTTCCGCGAGCGTGTCGGCCGTGAGGATCGGCAGACCGCTGTCCGCGAGGATGCGGCGGCCCTCCGTGACGTTGGTTCCCGCCAGCCGCACGACCAGCGGGACCGGTACGTGCACCTCGCGGACCGCCTGGATCACACCCTGCGCCACCCAGTCGCAGCGATTGATGCCTGCGAACACGTTCACGAGAATGGCGCGGACCTTCTTGTCGGAGAGGACCAGGCGGAACGCGGCCGCGACGCGATCGGGGCTCGCCCCGCCCCCGATGTCCAGGAAGTTCGCGGGCTCCCCGCCGGCATGCTTGATCATGTCCATGGTGGCCATCGCGAGACCGGCACCATTGATGATGCAGCCGATGTCCCCGTCCAGCGCCACGTAGTTGAGCCCGTGCTCCGCGGCCTCCGCTTCACGCGGATCCTCCTGGGCGTAGTCGCGCAGCTCGGCGACGTTGGGGCGTCGGAACATCGCGTTGTCATCGAAGCTCATCTTCACGTCCAGTGCGAGCACATGCCCGTCCTGGGTGACGACGAGCGGGTTGATCTCGACCATCGTGGCATCGAGCTCGCGGAACGCGCGGTAGGCCCCGAGGATCGCCGTCACGGCCTGACTCACCTGGGGGGGCTCGAGGCCCAGCCCGAAGGCCAGTTCCCGCGCCTGGAACCCCTGCATCCCGACGGCGGGCTCCACCTCCTCGCGCAGGATCGCCGCCGGCTCCCGCTGTGCGATTTCTTCGATCTCCATCCCGCCGTGCGGATGCGCCACCACCACGATCCGCTCGCGCTTGCGGTCGAGCACCAGTCCGACATACAGCTCCCGCGCAATCGGGAGCGCCTGCTCGACCAGCAAGCGATGGACCGGGAGACCCTCGGCGCCGGTCTGGACCGTCACCAACGTTTTGCCCAGCAGGTCCTTCGCGGCCTGGCGCACATCCGCATCGGTGGTGCACAGCTTCACGCCACCCGCCTTGCCGCGGGCCCCGGAGTGAATCTGCGCCTTCACGACCCAGCGCGTGCCGCCCACTTCGCTCGCCCGATAGACCGCCTGCTCGGCGCTGTACGCGACGCCGCCCCTCGGGACGGGGACGCCGAACCCCGAGAGCAGCTCTTTGGCCTGGTACTCGTGGATGTCCATGGCTACGCCCGCGTCGTGGCCAGCGCCGGCGTGCCCGCGGTGCGGGCGGCGATGGCGGCGGCGATCGCAACGATGTTCTGGGCCATGCGGGCAGACGCGGCGTCGATCATGCGACCGTCCAGCTGCGCGGCCCCGCGGCCGGCGCGGGCCGCCTCGTCGAGCGCGAGCAGGATACGGCGCGCGCGCTCCACCTCCGCGGCCGGGGGCGTGAACACCTCGTTGGCGAGCGGAACCTGCGACGGATGGATGGCCCACTTGCCTTCGTAGCCGAGCGCCGCCGCGCGACGGGCCGCGGCGCGAAATCCGTCGGGGTCTTTGAAGTCGCCGTAGGGGCCGTCGATCGCGCGCAGCCCATACGCACGACATGCCGTCACCATGCGGACCAGCGCGCCGTGCCATTGGTCGCCAGGGTAGTCGGGGTTCAGACCCCCGATGCTCACGGTGCGGGCGTGCAGGCTCGCGGCAAAGTCGGCGACGCCGAAGTGCATCGCCTCGAGGCGCCGGCTCGCCTGGGCGATCGCTTCGACGTTCGCCATCCCCAACGCCGTCTCGATCAGCACCTCGATCCCGATGCGATGCGGGATGCGTCGGGCGGTCTCGATCTGGGTGAGCAGGGCGTCGACGAGATAGACGTCCGCCGGGACGCCGACTTTCGGGACCAGGACGGTGTCCAACCGGTGGCCCGCCTGCTCCACCACGTCCACCACGTCGCGATACATGTAATGCGTGTCGATGCCGTTGACGCGCACCGCGATCGTCTTGCCGCGAGCCTTCCAGTCGTGGTCGAGGAGTCCCGAGATCACGGTCTTGCGGGCCGGCTCCTTGTCGGCAGGCGCGACTGCGTCCTCGAGGTCGAGAAAGACATAGTCCGCCTCGCCGTCGAGCGCTTTCTGGAACAGCACCGGCTGCGAGCCGGGGACCGCGAGCTCGCTGCGCTGGAGCCGCGGGTGCGCCGGCTCGAAGCGGGTGAGGCTCATGCCCGCACGGCAGTCCGCGGTGGTGGCGAGGGCGGTGAGGGTTTCGCGCCGGGCGGTAGCGGCGCGTCGGGCGATTGCCCGGCGGCCGCGAGCGGGGCGGCGGTGCTGCGGTAGTGCTCGGACGCGGCGGCGACGCCGATACCGGGCGTCACCTGGAGGCCCACGTCGCGCATCGCCATCTCCGCGCCGGCGATTGCGCCGAGCAGCATGAGCTCGTTCAGGTCACCGAGGTGACCGATCCGGAACAGCTTGCCCGCCATGCGGGCGAGACCCGCGCCGAGCGCGAGGTTGTAGCGCCGGAACGCCACATCGATGACGTCTCCGGCGTTCGTCCCCTCCGGCGTCATGATCGCACTCACGGTGTTCGAGTACCATTTCGGCGCCTTCGCGCACAGCTTCAGGCCCCACGCCCGTACGGCGGCGCGCACTCCCTCTGCGAGTCGCTGATGGCGCGCGAAGATGTTGGCGAGCCCTTCCTCGGCAATGATGGCGAGCGCTTCGCGCAGGCCGTACAGCATCGGGATGGAAGGTGTGTACGGGAAGTATCCGGTGGCGTTGGCCCGGATCATGTCCGCGAAGTCGAAGAACGCGCGCGGGCACTTGGCCTGCTCGCGCACGGCGAGCGCCTTGGGGCTCGCGCATACGATCCCCAGCCCGGCAGGAAGCATCAGTCCCTTTTGTGACCCGGTGATCGCCAGGTCCACCTTCCACTCGTCCATGCGAAAGTCGATCGAGC
>QHUD01000081.1:4613-12952 GCA_003221085.1 Gemmatimonadota bacterium | reverse complement strand
GTCTACGGCCCGATCGGGGCGTTCCTCGCCGAGTACTTCCCGGCACGGATCCGGTATACGTCGGTGTCGGTGCCGTATCATATCGGCAACGGCTGGGGCGGTGGGTTGGTGCCGATTATCACGACTGCGGCGTATCTCAACACGCACAGTCTGGGCAATGCGCTCCTCTATCCCATCATCGTACCGGCGGTGGCGTTCCTGCTCAGCCTGTTCCTAATGCCGGAGACGCGTAAGATCAGCATGTGGAAGCCGGAGGAGGTCGGGACCGCGCGCGCCTGAGCGGCGGCGGTAGAGCTAGACAACACGAGGCGCCCTGACACGACTCTGTCGGGGCGCCTCGTGGGCGTCAGGCCTTCCTCGCGATCATCCCCGCGCCCATCTCCGAGATGTAGCCCAGCAAGGCGCCCGCAATCAGAGCAATGGCCACCATCACGTTGGCCTTGATGTCTCCGCCTGCCCCGCTTGCGGCTGTCACTGCAGCCCCGGCGAACCCTCCCGGGATGAACGACAGCGCGGCGACCTTCGATTGCATGACGATGCAGAACGCGACTACGCCGATCACGATCCACGCCATGCTCTGCAGGCCGGCTGCCGCAATGATCAGGTTCGCGAGCAGCACCCACACGACGCCCGAGACGTTGGACGCGATCGCTTTCTGGAGTCCTTGCATCTTACCGCCGGCCGCGTAGAAGCACGCCCACGCAATGATCCCCGCGGGTACAGCGATTGCCAGACCGGGGGCGACCATCGCGCCGAACTTCACCCACAGGGCGATGAACACCCCGATGCTGACTGCCAATGCCATCAGCATGTTCATACGTTGCCGCCTCCCCTTATTGAAGGACGAAAGCGAAAACGGCTCCCGCGCCCACTCGAGGAGTGTGGCGTGCGAGCCGTTCCAGCGAACCGCCCGGACCAGCATATGTGGCATCCAGCCTCTTCCCGACGCCTGCAACGGGTCAAGCGAGAAGATTCGGGTGCGCCTGAAGCCGCCCCACGGTAGGGATGCCCGCCGGGCCTGTCAAGCCCGGGCGACGGCTACCGGCCGTGGGCGTACTTGAGCGCCGCTTCGGTGCGGTTCTTCACCCCGAGCTTCGAGAAGAGATGCTGCACGTGGAACTTGACGGTGTTGTCGGACAGGCCGAGCCGCTCGGCGATCTGCGGGTTGGTGAGCCCGCCGGCGACCAGGGCCCAGACCTCGCGCTCGCGCGGCGTCAAGTCGCCCGGCGCGCCGCCCCCCGCCCGGCCCTCGATCCAGCGGCGTGCGGCCTGCGGAAACACCAGCTGGCCCGCGTGCACCTGTCGGATCGCCGTCAGCGTCTGTTGGGGCGACTCGGTCTTCAGCGCGAGGCCTTCGGCCCCGGCGTCGAGCGCGGAGCGGAGCGACTCGCCGTCGTTGTACGCGGTGAGCACCAGGACTCTCGGCGGCGCGGTCCGCTCCCGCAACGCGGCGATCACCTCCGTCCCCTTGATGTTCGTGAGCTCGAGATCCAGCACCACGACGTCCGGCTTGTGCTGCTCGACGAGTCTGACGACGTCCGTACCGTCGGTGGTCCAGGCCGCGACCTTGATGTCGGGTTCGCCGTCGAGCAGCGCGCGCAACCCTTCGATCACGATCGCGTGATCGTCGGCGAGCAGCACGCGGATCATGGGCCGTGCCTCATTCCGCCGGCAGCTCGACGGTCAGCGACGTTCCCCGGCCGGGCGCGCTCTCCAGGGTGAACGTGCCGCCCAGCATCTCCACGCGATCCTGAATGCCGCGCAGCCCGAAGTGCCCTCCCTCCACGCCCACATCTTCCTCACGGGCCAGCACGCGCCGCGGCTCGAAGCCGCGGCCATCATCCGAGACGGTCAGCGCGATCGCGAGACCCCGCCGCTCGACGCTCACGCGCTGCCGCGTGGCGCCCGAGTGGCGGTGGCCGTTCGCGAGCGCCTCCTGCAGGATGCGGTAGATCGCGATCTTCGTGGGCAGGGCGCAGTCGCCGAGCTCCCCGGGCAACTCGAGCTCTACCGCCTGCTCCGTCAGTGTCTCGTGCTGGACCGCAAGGCCCTCGATGATCTGGCCCAGCTCGCGTCGCTCGAACCCGGGCGGGCGGAACGCGCCGATGAAGTTGCGGATCTCGCCGAGCGCGCGCTCGAGCAGCCGCACCGCCTGCGCGGCGCGCTGCGCGGCAGTCGGGTCCGCGGCCAGCGCGCGCTCGAGCACCTGAAGCTGCGACAGGGCGGCGAAGATGTCCTGAACCGGCCCGTCGTGCATGTCGAGCACGATACGCTGCAGCTCGCGCTCACTGGTCGCGAGCAGTCGCCGCGAAGCGGCGCGCGCCTCGGCGTCCCGAACCTCGGTCACCGGCGGCCCGGCGGCAGCGCGCGCTCGATCCGCTCGGCGGCGAATCCCAGCGCCGCCCCGAGGGCGAGCGCGATCGCCACGCGAATGCCGCCTTGGATGTTGACGGCCCGGAGGCCCATCGCGACGCCCGCCCCGGCGAACGCACCCGCCGTGTAGGACAGGAGCGGGACCTGTGCCTGGAGCACCATCCCGAACGCCGCGGCGCCCAGCACGAGCGCCTGGACGATGTCCTGCCCCCCCAAGGCCCGCGATACGGCGTGGGCGAGCAGCGCCCAGACGACGCCCGAGATCGTGGCGGCCACCGTTTTCTGCAACCCGGGAATCCCGCCGCCCGCGGCCAGCGAACACCCCAGAGCGACAATGACCGGCCACAACGACAAATTCACCCTCGCCATCTCCGAAATTGCGACCCAGACGGCCACCACCGCCGCCATGCTCAGCCCTCGGGCGGTCATCGCGTTCATCGCTCTGCCTCCTTTGGTGTGAGAATGCGGTAGGCTTCCATCGCGAAGTACTCGGGCAGGCCGAGCCGGTCGGCCCGAGCCGCGGTTTCCAGATTTCGCGCCTCGACGCGCTGCCAGAACTCGCGGTCGTCGTGTCCGCCCGGAAAGGGCGCCGTGTCCTTCTGGGACTGGTGCTTGAAGATCGCCAGGATCTTGGCGCGCAGCTCGTCCTGGGAGAGCGGCACCAGCACGTCGGCCTCGGTGAGGGGCCATTCCTGCCACGCGCCCCGGTACAGCCACACCTCGGGCGGGGCCACGTCGTACTGGTCGAGCGCGCCCGCCACGGCCGCCCGGCACATCCGATGGGTGCCGTGCGGGTCGGACAGGTCGCCCGCGACGAAGACCAGATCGGGGCGCGTCTCGACGAGCAGGGCCCGCACGATCGCTATGTCCTCCGGACCAATGGGCAGTTTGCGGACCTGACCGGTACGGTAGAAGGGCAGGTTCAGAAAGCGCGCCGCGGTGGGCGGCAGGCCCACCGACTCGAGCGCCGCGACCGCCTCCGACTCGCGGATCACCCGCTTCAGCTCCTGCACCGCCGGCAGGTCCACGTCGCCGGGCGCTTTGCGCTCGAAGCTCGCCTCCACCTCCCCGCGCACCCGCTGGGCGGCCGCGCGCTCGAGCCCGAGCGTGGGCGCCGCGCGCTCCACAAAGTCGAGGTGCCGCCGCACGTCGTGGTCGAAGACCGCGATGTTGCCGCTGGTCATGTAGGCCACGACGATCGCGTTCTCGTTCTCCCACAGCTTGCGCAACAGCCCCCCCATCGAGATCACGTCGTCGTCGGGGTGCGGCGAGAAGACGAGGACGGACTTGCGGGTGGGCAGCTTGCGGCGCCCGCGGATCTTGTCCCGCAGGCTGTTGAAGATCGCGCCGTTGATGGGGCCGGCCGCGCCGTGCTTGGCGAGCAGCGGGCTGAGGTGATGCTCCGTGTAGTCGCGCTCCGTCAGCTTGAGGATCGCCTTGCCGGTCCGCTCGGCAAGCCAGACGACCGCTCGCTCAGTGAGCTCCGGCGTCCAGTCCACCGGGCCGAGCACCCAGGGCGTCTTGATGCGGGTCAGCTCGGCGGCGGCTGCGAGATCGAGGTAAGCGGTGGCATTCGCATGGCGCTGCAGGAAGGTGGCGGCCACGTCCTGGGACACGTCGCCCTCGACGGCGCGTGCGACAATCTCGGCTTTGTGCTCGCCGGTGGCGATCAACGCGATGTCCCGTGCCTCGAGGATGGTGGCGATCCCCATCGTGATCGCCTCTCGTGGCACGTTGTCCTCGCCGAAAAAGTCCGCGGACGCGTCCTTCCGGGTCACCGTGTCGAGCGTCACCAGCCGGGTCCGCTCGTCCGGCGATGAGCCCGGCTCGTTGAAGCCGATGTGCCCGCTCTTCCCGATCCCCAGCATCTGGAAGTCGATCCCGCCGGCCTCGACGATCGCCCGCTCGTAGGCGGCGCAGTGCTCGCCGAGGGTCTCGCGCGGCACGCCGCCATCCGGGATGTGCACGTGCTCGGGCCGGATGTTGACGTGCGCGAACAGGTTCTCCCACATGTAGCGGCGGTAGCTGTGCGGGCTGTCGGACGGCATCGGGTAGTACTCGTCGAGGTTGAACGTCACCACCCGCGAGAAATCGACCTCCCCCGCCTGGTGGCGGCGGATCAGCTCCCGGTAGATCCCGAGCGGCGTGCTCCCCGTCGCGAGGCCGAGCACGCAGCGGCCTTTGGCGGCCGTTTCGCGGGCGATGATCTCCACGATGCGGTCGGCAAGGCGCAGGGCGAGGTCGTCATGATCCGGGACCACAACGGTCCGGATCCGCTCGCGATCGCGGCGGCCCTCGATGGGGCCTCGCGGGGCACGCGCGACGCGGGGTGGGGAGGAGGCTTTCTGGGGCATCTTGGAAGTTCCTTTCGCCGGGGACGAACGTCCATTGCGGGAACAATAAGCCCGGCCGCGGCGCGGGGCAAAACCGCGTGCTGCCTCAGCTTGACGGTTGGTGCGGTTTGTCGCATATGTAGTGCGCGCCCCCTTGTACCAACGGATGCCCTTGTGATCGGCGGCTCGTCTGGCCGCCCGGTCTCGTCGGGGTGCGCGTGGGAGCCTCGGGTGACGCAACCGGAGACATTTGTCGCAGGCAGGCGCGAAATCCTCCGCCAGGCGAGCGTCTACCCATCACGCGACCAACCTGGACGTCGACGCCACGTTGCGGCGCTGGAACATCGCCATCGTGCAAGGCAGCCGCTGGGTCGGGTGCCGCGGCGCGGCCGACGGTCCGTGGGTCGTCGCCCCGGTGCGCACGCGGCCGCCGGCGCCGCCCCCCGACGGCCGGGAGCGCCGCAGTCGCGAACGCCTCACCCTCGAGCTCGCCGGCCTGTGCCTCGGGCTGCTCGACCGGCGCGAGCCGACCGCCGGGCACGCCCCGGCCGCCCGGTCGGATCCGCTGCACGACATCACCACGCTCCCGGGGATCATCGCGCACGAGCTGTCGAATCCCCTGACCGCCGCGCGCGCCGGGCTGCAGCTCGCGATGGAGTCGCTCGGACGCTGGACCGAGGTCGCGGCCGGTCGGCGACTGGAGCTGCTCGACGAGCTCGGCCAGGTGGTGGAGGATATCGACCGCTCGGCGAGCTTCCTCCGCGCCGTGAAGGACCGCGCGCGCGGGGCGCTGGCGCGGTCGGAGCGGTTCGACGCCGTGCGCGTGGTTCGTTCCTGCTGCACGCTCGAGAGCCGCGTCCTCAAGGAAAAGAAGATCCCCCTCGAGTTCGACTCCACCCTCGAGGTGGTGTACCTCAAGGGCGACCCCAACGCGCTCTACGACTTGCTGGTCAACCTGATCCGCAACGCCGCGGACGCGAGCGCCGCCGCACCCGCGCCGATTCGGGTCGGCTTGACCCAGGTGGGGAGCGGCCTCCGGTTGACCGTGCGGGACGAAGGTTCGGGCATTCGTCCCCAGGACCTGGAGCGGATCTTCGAGCCCGGGTTCACCACGAAGGCGTTCGGTGAAGGGAGCGGGATGGGGCTCGTCGTCGTGCAGAGCGTGGTCCGCAACATGTTCGCCGGCAGCGTCGCGGTCGACTCGACCGTCGGGAGCGGCACCACCGTCACCGTCACGCTCCCCATTCCCGCGCAACGCGGCGTCGATTCACGGTCCGAGGCCCCGGCGTCCTGACGGAGGATCCATGGTGCGTCTTCATGTCCTGGCGGCGACCGCTGTGTTCGCCGTGTGTTCCGTGCGTCCCGTGTTCGGGCAGGATCTCGTCGTCGACACGACCGGAGCCGGCGTCCTGATCGACGAGGCGCTCAACCGTTCCGAAGTGATGCAGAACCTCCAGTACCTGAGCGACGTCATCGGCCCGCGGCTCACGGGATCGTCCGCCGCGCGCCAGGCGAACGACTGGACGCTCGAGCGATTCAAGGCCTATGGCCTGGAGGCGCACCTCGAGCCCTGGAAGTTCGGCGGCACGTGGACGCGGGGACCGATGCGGGCGCGCATGACCGCGCCGCGCGCGCACGACGTCATCGCGGCGAGCTGGGCCTGGGCGCCGGGCACTGGCGGCGCCACCGTCACGGGACCAGTGGTGCGGATCGACGCCGCGACGCCCGACAGCTTCGTCCTGTATCGCGGTCGAGTGAAGAAGGCCTGGGTGATGACACGGTCGCCATCGCTCGTGTGGAACACCGACGGGCCGTCGATGACCGCGGCCGACTCGCAGCGGCAGCGCGACTTTTTCCGTACCGTCTTCACGCCCTTCCGCGACCTCGATTCGACCACTCGGGCACGCATGCAGCAGTTCGCCAACGATCTGCCCTATCTGCTGCGCCGCGCCGGCGCGCTCGGCATTCTCCAGGACGCGAGCAAGGAGCATGCGCTCCTCAACATGAGCGGCTCCCCCAACCGCATCCTGCCGCTTCCCCAGATCGCCGTCGCACATGAGGACTATGCCCTGTTCGATCGCCTGCTCCAGGCGGGTACGCCGCCGCAGCTCGCGGTAAGCATCTCGAACACGATCACTCGTGATTCAGTGCCTCAATGGAACACCGTCGCCGAGATCCGCGGCAGCGAGCATCCGGGTCAGGTGGTCATCGTCGGCGCGCACCTCGACTCCTGGGACCTCGGGACCGGGACCACGGACAACGGCACCGGCGCGATGTGCACCCTCGAGGCGGCCCGCATCATCGCCCGGTCGGGCTTGCTGCCGAAGCGCACCATCCGGTTCGTGCTCTTCACGGGGGAGGAGCAGGGCTTGATCGGGTCGCGCAAGTACGCGGAGGCGCACGCCGCGGAGGCCGACTCGATCCAGGCGGTCATCGTGCTCGACAACGGCACCGGCGCGATCACAGGGCAGGCGCTGCAGGGGCGGACGGACCTGGAAGGTCTCTGGCGCGCCGTTCTCGCGCCGGTGGCGCGCCTCGGCGTCGATTCGGTAGTCGACCGGAACAAGACGGGGACCGACCACCTCTCGTTCCTCCCGTATGGCGTGCCCGGGTTCAACTTCAACCAGCTCGAGCGGGGCTATGGCCACACGCACCACTCTCAGTCCGACACCTACGACATGGCCGTCGCGGCGGACCTGATGCAGGCGTCCGCCGTCATGGCGGTTTCGGCCTATGAGCTCGCGAACCTCTCGGGGGTGATTCCACGGGGCAACCGGACGGAACCGACGCCGGTGCAGGCGGTGAAAGTCAGCGACAGTTTGATCGTGAAAGCCAAAGGATCGAACTAGCGTCGCGTTAATCGGCTTCGGCCAGCAGTGTATCGAGATCCAACGCCCGGGTCTGCATAGCGACGCTGCCGTCGGGCCCGCGCGGCCATTCGCGCTCCGGCCGGTCGCGATACAGCTCGACGCCGTTGCCGTCGGGGTCCCGCAGGTAGATCGCTTCGCTGACGCCGTGGTCGGCCGCTCCTTCGAGCGGTACGCCGGCCTGGAGCACGCGGCGTACGGCGCCGGCGAGCGTCTTTCGGTCCGGGTACAGAATCGCGAAGTGATACAGACCCGTGGTTCCCCGGGCGGGCGCTGGCGCGCCACGGCCCGCCCACGTGTTGAGCCCGATGTGGTGATGATAGCCACCTGCCGAGAGGAACACGGCGTCCCTCCCATAGCGACTCGTTACCTCGAAGCCGAGGACGTCGCGGTAGAACGAGAGGGCACGATTCAGGTCCGACACCGTGAGGTGGACGTGGCCGATGCGGGTTTGCGGGTGAATGCTCATCCTGTTTATAAACCGTCGCCAGTTCCCGGGCGCCAGTTCACAGTGCAGTTGCAAGACGCCAAGCCGCAAGCGGTTCGCAGTGGTCCGAGGCAAATCCTGCAATCCCTTGTGACTTAGCGCTGACCAGGGCTTGCGGCTTGGCGTCTGTCAACTTCACTGACGTCCGGCGACTCTCAACTGTATTTTTCTCTCATGAACGCTACCCCCAAAGTTCCGACGCCCGTCAACGAGCCGGTTCTGAGCTATGCACCCGGGACCCCGGAACGGGCGGACCTGAAGCGCACCCTCAAGGACCTG
>QHUD01000081.1:3075-4590 GCA_003221085.1 Gemmatimonadota bacterium | reverse complement strand
GGTGCAGGCCGCGATCGCGGCGGCGCAGGAGGCGTGGCGCGACTGGTCGGCGTGGGGGTTCGAGCGTCGGGCCGCGGTGTTTCTGAAGGCCGCCGACCTCCTGGCGACGCGGTACCGGCCGATCGTCAACGGTGCGACGATGCTGGGCCAGTCGAAGACCGCGCATCAGGCGGAGATCGACGCGGCCTGCGAGCTGATCGACTTCTTCCGCTTCAACGTGCACTACGCGGAGCGTATCTACGCCGAGCAGCCGTTATCCGTCTCCGGCGTGTGGAACTACCTCGACTATCGCCCCCTGGAGGGGTTCGTCTACGCCATCACCCCCTTCAACTTCACGTCGATCGGGGGCAACCTGCCGACGGCCCCGGCCATCATGGGCAACACCGTCGTGTGGAAACCCGCGGCGACCGCCGTGCTCTCGAACTACTTCATTATGCGGCTGCTCGCGGAAGCGGGTCTGCCTCCGGGCGTGATCAACTTCGTCCCAGGCCCGTCCGTGCAGGTGTCGGAGCGCCTGCTGGCCGATCGCGCATTCGCGGGGATTCACTTCACCGGCTCGACGGAGGTGTTCCAGGCGCTGTGGAAGCAGGCGGCGGGGAATCTCACATCCTACGCCGCCTACCCGCGCCTGGTGGGCGAGACGGGCGGTAAGGACTTCATCCTCGCGCACCGGAGCGCAGACCCGGACGTGCTCGCGACCGGGATGCTGCGCGGCGCGTTCGAGTATCAGGGGCAAAAGTGCAGCGCCGCGTCGCGCGCCTACGTCCCCGACGCCCTCTGGCCCCAGGTCCGGGATCGCCTGCTCGAAATGCTGGCCGAGGTGAAGGTGGGAGACCCGGCGGACTTCCGGAACTTCATGGGGGCGGTGATCGACCGGAAGGCGTTCGACAAGATCAAGGACTACATCGACGCAGCGAAGCGGGCGCCGGGCGTGAAAGTCGCGTTCGGCGGAGCCGCCCGCGACACGGACGGCTACTTCATCGAGCCCACCCTCCTCGAAGTCCAGGACCCGTCCTATCGCACGATGTGTGAGGAGATCTTCGGGCCGGTCCTGTCCGTCCACGTCTACCCGGCGGCCCGCTGGACCGAGACGCTGCGCCTAGTGGACGAAACGTCGCCCTATGCGCTCACCGGCGCGATTTTCGCGCAAGATCGCCGTGCCGTCGAGGAGGCCAAGAATGCGCTCCGGTACGCCGCCGGCAACTTCTACGTCAATGACAAGCCCACCGGTGCGGTCGTGGGACAACAGCCCTTCGGCGGGGCGCGCGCGAGCGGCACGAACGACAAGGCGGGGAGCCTGCTCAACTTGATCCGCTGGGCGAGCCCGCGCGCCGTGAAGGAGAACTTCGTCCCGCCACGCAGCTTCAGCTACCCGTACATGGCCGAGGCGTGAACCCCCAGGGCGGGGGCGCCCGCCCGCCTATCCTGGTGCTCGTGCTGGCTGGCGCGTTCGCGCTGCTCATCGCTTCCCTCGTGATCGGGTCGCTTACCACGCCGGAGTTCCCTCCCTACACG
>QHUD01000081.1:0-3004 GCA_003221085.1 Gemmatimonadota bacterium | reverse complement strand
CGACTTCCGGCGTAGCGCCGTGGTGGAGTCGGGAGGCTGGGACGTCGCCTTCCGGCGTTTCCACGTGATCACGGCCCCCGGCGGCGGCATTGTCGACCTTGGCCCGGTGCCGTTCGATTCGGTGGGCGAGCTGCCGGCCGAGGGGTACCTCCCGAACACGAATGCGTCGGACACGACCAACCCCGGCGTGGGGAAGTGGTACGCCTACAGCATGCTCAGCCACCTGCTCACGTCAAAGCGCCATGTTTATGGGGTCCGCACGGCGGCTGGGCGGTATGCGAAGATCGAGCTGCTCGCCTACTACTGTCGGGACGTGGGTACGGCGTGCCTCACCTTCCGGTACATCTACCAGGGGGATGGCACCCGCCGAGTAGCCCCTGCCCCTAAGCGAAGAGCCCCCGGCCTTGCTCGACCGGGGGCTCGCGTTATCGGTTTGGTTGGCGCCCTTACTTCGGCGGCAGAATCTTGAACATGCCTGTGCCGCACACCGGGCACACGCCCTTCATCGCTGGCCGGCCGTTCGCCATTTTCACCTGCTGGGGGTTCGAAATCTTGCGCTTGGCCTTGCACTTCACACAGTAGCCCTCATCGGCTGCCATCGGGGCCTTTCCACCCTTCGCCATTGCGTTCCTCCATTCGGGGGCACGGCGGGGGGGCGGGGTGCACCGGTTTGCGGTCAGGGGCGGCTCCCCCGGTTCGCCCCCTCCCGGGACGGAGACAACATAATACCCCGTGCTCAAATCGTGGGAGCGAGGCCTGCGGTAGGGGCGTCCGAAAAGCCGTTCCGCTTGTGACTTCCGTCACAAAACGGTTTGGTGGCAGACCCTCCACAACGGCACAGGACAACGACTTCCGCCGGTCGGCCGTCCTTCCGGGGGGGGACCGGCAGCTCCCGGCCGTCCGGGGTCACGATCTTGACCGGGCCCTCGACAACGAGGGGCCCGTTGGGCTTGGGGGTGATCCGGGTAGCGTCCATGGTCCAACAATAACCGGGGCGTCTTCTTGACGTCCAGCGCCATACTGCGCAAACTGCACGGTTCGGCCTGGCTCCGAGGCCGCTTCGGGTCAGAGGGAGGGACCGCACGCCCACCTCGCCGGCGGCATCGTCCAGGCCGTTTTGCGTTCACAGCGCACCGCAGCCCTCGTGGGAACGGTGGCGCGATGGACAGGGTATCTTCCACGCGCTTGTATGAGAGCTCTCGCGTCTTTCTCTCTCCCACTATCGCTCGTTGCCCTGCTTGGCTGCGTTTCGGAGCACGGGCCGCTCACGAACCGCATGGCGCAGTCGACCACGCCCTATCTGGCCCGGGCAGCCCGCCAGCCGGTGAGCTGGCAGCCGTGGGGGCGTGATGCGTTCGCCCTCGCCGCCCGTCTCGACCGGCCCATCCTTCTTTATGTGGGAGCGGACGATTGTCGCTGGTGCGGCGTCATGGACCGCGAGGTGTACGGCGACCCGGGCCTCGGCGCCATGATCGATTCGCTGTTCGTGCCCGTCCGCGTCGACCGCGACGAGCGTCCCGACGTCGCGCAACGCTATGCGACGGCCGTGCAGCTCCTCGCCGGCCTGCGCGGCTATCCGATCACCGTGTTCCTCACCCCGGACGGGTCGGCGTTCTTCGGCGGGACGTACTTTCCGCTCGACGATCCGATCACCGGACGCGGGCTCAAGCAGCTGCTGCCCGACGTGGCCAGGAGCTACCGCGAGCGGCGCACGTCGATCCTGCGGCGCGCTGCGCTGGTGCGGGAGCGCTCCCTGGGGCGCCGCGGTCGCGCGCGCGGCGGGCTCAAGCCCGCCGTCGTGCAGCACGAGGCCGAGGCGGTGCGCAGCCTGACCGCGGCGGCCGCTCGGACCCGAACGGACGTGGCCAGCTTCCGGTTCACGCAGGCCGTCGACCTGCTCCTCGCGGTCTACGCGCGCACCCGCGACTCCACGTACCTCGGTCCGGCGCGCGCCGTCCTGGACTTCCTGGTCGATTCGGGGGACGCCGGCCTGGCCGCGAGCGCGCGCGACGATCCGCCGGAGCTGGTGCGCGCCGGGCTGCTGCGGGATCTCGTGTCCGCGTGGTCGGTCACCGGGGAATCGCGCTATCGCGACGGAGCGCGCGACCTGGCCCGACGGCTCGTCGGTGACGTTGGTCGGACGGCCGACCGGACGGTGTTCGCCGACCGCGACGCATATGTGATCGGATCGATCCTGGACGGCGCGGTGACGGTGGGTGACCCGGGGCCCGTCTCTCGCGCCCGAGCGGCGCTCGACACGCTGCTCCGGCGTGTGTACGCGCGGGGGCGCGCCGTGCGCCACGTTGCGGGCTCGGGATCGCCGGTGCGCGCGCTGCTCGAGGATCAGGTGCAGGTCGCCTGGGCGTGTCTCGCGGCTCGCGAAGCTACGGGCGAGGCACGCTACCGCGAAATCGCGGAAGACCTCGTGCGGACCTTGGAGCGCGATTTCGCCGACTCGGGGTCCGCCGGCTACTTCGATGCCGCGGCGACGGACCCGACGGCGCCGGCTCTCGCCGAGCGGACGAAACCCGTGCTGGACGACCTGCTCCCCGGCGGAAACGGATGGGCAGGGCGCGTGCTCCTGCGGCTCGCCCGTATCACGGGGGACGTACGCTATCGGCGGCGTGCGGAGGTCACGTTCGAGGCCTTCGCAGGCGCCATCGGCGGCGAAGGGCTGCGGGCGTCGAGCTACCTCGCCGCCGTGCAAGAGCTTTTGCGGGACCGCTAATTCGGTTCCGGTCCGCAACATCCCATCTCATCAACCCGCCTGCAGCGTGACGCCCTAATCTCCGTGCAGGTCTCATGGATGTGACGGGGAGCCCCCCCGACGCGGAGGTGGTGGCGCTCGTGCTCGCCGGCGATACCGAAGCATTCGGCATTGTGATTCGTCGCTATGAGGCGGGTCTGCTGCGGTTTGCGTCCCGGATGCTCGGCAGCCGGGACGCCGCCGCGGATGCGGTGGCCGAGAGCTTCGTCCGCGCCTACCGTCACCTCGCGAGCTGCC
>QHUD01000080.1 GCA_003221085.1 Gemmatimonadota bacterium | reverse complement strand
CGCGACCATCACGACGTGGCCGCCCGGCACGAGGGCGGCGCCCTGTGCCACGAGATCGAGCAGCGCCAGGCCCAGTCCCGCGCCGGCGGCGATCGGGTGCGCCAGCCCCGATGCGAGCCAGGACAGCGCCAGCGCGAGGACCAGACCCGGCACCGCGACCCTGGCAAGCGGAATCGCGATGAGATTCGCGAGCACGCCGATCGGTGCCACGGTCCCGAAGGCCAGCGCGCTGATCGGCGCGGTAACGAGCGTGGCGGCGAGCGCGGGCGCGGCGAGCCGCGCGAGCCGCGGCGCCCGGGCGAACGCACGGCCTGCCCAGATCACCGCGCCCACACCCGCCACCGAGAGCCACGCACCCACGGACTCGAGCGCCCACGGGTCCTGCAGCAGGACACCCAGAGCCGCGAGCGCCACGACGCCGCGCGGCGCGACGACGCGCTCGCGCAGGCGCCCGACCTCCGCCAGGGTCAGCATCGCACCCGCTCTCACGGCAGGCGCCGGGAAGCCGAGCAGCCAGAGATAGCCGAGCAGCAGGACCGCCGTCGCGGCGAAGCGAGCGCGCGCCGCGAGGGGCAGCTTCCTGAGGATGAGCGCGAGCCAGGCGGCGATGAACCCGACGTGCAGTCCGGAGATGGACAGGAGGTGCGCGAGGCCCGAGCGCACGTAACGCTCGCGGATGTCGGAATCGAGTCTCGCATTGGGAGCGAACACGAGCGCGTTCACGATCGCCGCACGCGCGCCGAACAGCTCAGTGCTCCTCGCGGCGAGTGCATCGCGCAGCGCTCCCCGCCCGCGCGGCACCGGATCGAGCGCGCGCACCCGTCGCACCACCAGCAGGCCGGGGCCCCCTTCACTGCTCCACCTCCCCGCCACCGCCCAGTTCGTCCCACCACGGGCAGGCCTGTCCTCTGGCCAGCGCAATCGCAGCGCCCCGCCGCATGTGCCGGGGAGAACTTCCGCGTCGACCACGCCGCCTGGGGACGAGACCGGGTCGAGCAGGCGGACCGCTGCGGCCACCGTTTCCCGTTTCCCGTTTCCCGTTTCCCGGCCCCACGCCCCCGCGCACGTCGCTTCCCTTTCCTGGACCGCCGCCTTGCCCCAGAGCATTCCCGCGACCGCCATGATCCCGACCGCCGCGCCGAGCGGCGCCGGTCGCGCGAGCAGGAGGGCGGCCCCCACAACGGGGAGAACCACATACCACGCAGCACGCGCCACAAACAGATCGAGGCCGGCATACAACCCGGCCGCGAACGCTACAGTGAGAAAGAGAATGGGCGGCCGCATCTCGGGCCGCCTAGCGGACTACATCAGCTGTACAGGCGTCGCCCCGCAGCGCGGCGCGAGCCCTACCTTGCGGAACCCCTCGAGCAGCGCCACGTCCAGCTTGGCCTTTTCCTGGTCGCTGTCGAGTCGCAGCTCGACCAGCACTTCGCCCTGGGGCGTGGAGACATAGCTCGGCGCGAGGCGATTGAGCGCGAACACGAGCACATCTCCCCGGCATGTCTCGCAGCCGCAGAACCGGGGCAGCTGGGGACGCAACTTTGCATACTCCCGCTGCACCACCTCGAACGTCACGTTCGTCACCCCACGACGGCGAGCTCCCCCCCCTGGCCCCCCTGCCCCCCCTGCACCCAGCCGAGCGGCAGGGCCGTGAAAGTCGAGCCCGTGGTGCCGGTGAAGCGCACATCGCGGTAACCGCCGATCCAGGCGTCGGGGCCCGCGAAGAGCGCCACCTTGTTCGTGCGGGTGCGGCCCTGCAGCAGGTCGCCTCGCTTGGCCCGCCCCTCGACCAGCACCTCGTGGGTGCTGCCGACCAGCGCGACGTTCCGGCGGCGGGCGATGCCACGCACCGCGGCGACCAGGCGCTCGAGGCGCTCCCCCGCCACGGTGTCGGGCACGGCATCCTTGAGCCGGGTGGCGGGCGTCCCTTCGCGCGGCGAGTACTTGAAGGTGTACGCGTCGTCGAACCCCACCAGCTCGACGAGGGACAGCGTTTCCTCGAAGTCGGCTTCGGTCTCGCCCGGGAATCCGACAATGATGTCGGTGGTGAGGGCGATCTCGCGCACCGCGGCGCGCAGCGCGGCGACCACGTCGAGATAGTGTTCCCGATCGTAGCGCCGCAGCATGCGCTTGAGGACACGCGACGAGCCGCTCTGCACCGGGAGGTGCACGTGCTCGCACACCGCGGGGGTCTGTGCCACCGCCGCCACGGCGCGCTCGGTGAAATCCGTAGGATAGGGCGACGTGAATCGCAGGCGTCGCACGCCGGGGATTCCCCCGACCGCGCGCAGCAGGTCGGCGAAGTCGTGCGTGCCGTCGTCGTAGCTGTTGACGGTCTGGCCAAGGAGCGTCACCTCGGTGGTGCCGGCGCGGGCGAGATCGGTCACCTCGCGCACCACGTCCTCCAACTTGCGGCTCCGCTCCGGCCCCCGCGTCATCGGAACGATGCAGAAGGTGCACCGATAATCGCAGCCACGCTGCACGGTGACGAATGCCGACACGGCGTCGCCCCGTACCGGCGGCATGTCCTCGTAGTGCTCCCATCGCTTGAACACGATGTCCGCCGTCCGCTCCCCCGCGCGCGCCCGGGCGATCAGCTCGGGCAGTCCACGGTAGCCGTCCGGACCGACGACGAGGTCGACCTGCGGCACGCGTTCGAGCAACCGGGGCCCGAGTCGCTGCGCCATGCACCCCACCACCCCCAGCACCCCACCCTGGCGCTTGAGGCGCTTCAGCTCGCCCAGGCGTGACAGCACCTTCTGCTCGGCATGGTCGCGGACGGCGCACGTGTTCACCAGCACGACGTCGGCCTGCACGGGATCGTCGGTACGCACGTACCCGTCGTGCTCCAACACGCCGAGCATCAGCTCGGAGTCGGAGACGTTCATCTGGCAGCCGTAGGTCTCGATGTAGATGCGCGGCATGGTCAGCGAACCGTCACCTCGAATCGGGGGCGACCGTTCCACTCATGCGTGGGAAGATAGACCGAAAGGTAGTCCTCCGTCAGGACCTCGATCTTCCCGTCGCCCCGACCACACAGCACGCCATCGGCTCGTTGCCCGCGTCGGTGCGCCCGGTAGGCCCGGGCCTTCGCGTCACCGCGCTCGCGCAGCTCGCGCGCGCGGTCGCGGATCGCGCCGGGGGGTACGCGCCCGCCCAGTCGCTCCGACGCCGCACCGGGACGCTCGCTGTAGGGAAACACGTGCAGGTAGGTGAACGGCAGCGCGTCCACCAGCGCGACCGTCTCGCGGTGGTCGCTAGCGCCTTCGCCGGGGAAGCCCGCGATGATGTCCGCGCCAAGTCCGAACACGGGCAGCCGCTCCGCGAGCCACTCCAGCCGGGCGCGGTACGATTCGGCGGTGTACCAATGACGGCCCATGCGCTTGAGGATCCGATTCGACCCGGACTGGAGCGGCGCGTGGAGATGAGCCGCGAGGTGGGCGGGGGCCCGGATCAGAAGGCGAGCGATCGTGTCGTCGACTTCGGTCGCTTCGATCGAGGAGAGCCGAAAACGGACTGAGGGAACAGCGGAGATCAGGGCTTCGAGGAGGTCGCCCAGGGTAGACCAACCCCGGGGCCGCGCCCCGGGGCTATCGGGACCGGGACCCTGGTTTGAACCCCGGGGCACGGCCCCGGGGTCGGTCCACCGGGAGCGGTCTTGCCCATACGTCCCGATGTGAATCCCCGTCAGCACAATCTCCGCGTGGTGCGCCCCGAGTGCCCGTGCTTCCTCCACCAGCTCGGGAATCCCCCTCGACCGATTCGCCCCGCGCGCGATGGTGGTCGCACAGAAGGTGCAGTGCTCGTCGCAGCCATCCTGGATCTTGAGCAGACCGCGCGACCTCGCCGCCTGCGGGCGTAGGGGCGCAGCATGCTGCGCCCCTACCTTGAGGGAGGTGGTCACCCCGGCAGCCCCGAGCACCCGCCCTGGGTCTGAGCCACCCACCACCGCGCGGACGCTCGGCAGTGCAGCGATCGCGCCGCCATCGCGCGCCGCGGCGCAGCCCATCACCACGGTCTCGACGCCCCCCCGTCGCGCAAGCCGGCGTATCAGACGCCTCAGCTTCGCCTCGCTTTCCTGGGTCACCGTACACGAATTCACGATCGCGAGGTCCGCGGCGGCCGGGTCGTCCACCGCCACGACTCCCTGCTCCGCGAACGCCTGGCGCACCAGCGCGGTGTCGTACTGGTTGGCCCTGCAACCGAAGGTGTGGAAGTAGACGTTCACGGCCGCACGGTGATCCCGACGAGCATGGTCCACACGCGCTCAGTTAGCCCTGCGCTGCGACGCTCCAGCCGCTCGAGGCCCAGATCGATGACTGCCCGGCCCTGCGCAAACGCGCGGCCGGTTCCTACCGATGCCGCGGCCTCGGTCGGCGCCTTGGTCCCCGGGCCGAACGGAAACTGCCCCCCACGCGCGCCAAAGCGGATCGGCATCCGGCGGGAGCCGAACTCCGCCCCTGCGGACCAGTTCCACGTGTCGAACGCGCCCGCGCCCGCCTTCGACCAAGATCGCCACGCCGCCGATGCCGCGAACCGGGCGCTCGGGCTGGGCGCGAACAACAGGCCGCCACCCGCCATGAGCGGCAGGTCGGTCACGTCACTCGTCGTGTCGGCCACCTGGGCCCGCAGGCGGTTGTCGCTCCGCGCCCATGCCACGATGCTCAAACCCGGAGCGATGCCGAGGAGGACGCTCCCCGACACGCCGAGCCCGTCATAGCGCACGTCGGCGGACTGCTGCACCGTGTGGAACGTCGAGTCGTCGAACCGTCGCTCGGCCGTCTCGCGGGTCGAACCCGCGAGCACATGCACTCCGGCACCGATCGCGATGCGGCGCGACAGCCGGGCCGCCACCGCGAATCGCACGTCCGCCACGCTCCCGTCGCTCACAACCTCGTCGGTGTAGCGTTGCAGTGTGCCCCGCAACAGCAAGGAGTCGCGCAACGTCACGTCCCACGACTTGTCGAGGTAGGTCGTGAACCCGGCCGCGACCGCGACGCGCGGCCCCACGGGGCCGGCCACGCCCATCACGGGGAACCGGGTGGCGCGGAGCCTCGTGGTCGTACCGACGATCGTGGCATCGCGATTCGACGTGCCACCCGCGGCGGTCGCCGTGAGCTGGCCGATGTCAGCGAGCGGCGCGTCGGTCAGCGGCGACAACGGGTCAAAGGGACCGAACGCGCCGCCGGTGGAGCGCGAGCGCACCGATTCCCACCGGCCGGGCGTGCCGAGGCCGCGGATCCCGAACTGAGAGTCTTGGGCGGACAGGCGGTCCAGCGGACTGGCGGACAGGACCACCGCGGCGAGGACCACCGCCGTCCCGGCCGCCCGTCCACCCGTCCAACTGTCCGGCCGTCTCATGGCACCCCGAACGGGAATCGCCGCACGAACGTCACCTGTAACGTCGGTCGGACCGCCGCGGCGACGGAGGGATAGAAACGGATCTCGCCGAGGAACTGGGCTTCCGCCTGGGGCCGCAAGACGAGTGTGGTCGGGTGGGTCGAGTCCGCAGCCCACAGCTGGAGCAGATTCGTCACCTCGATCTTCACGGTGTCCGTCGATCCGGGATGAATGACTGTCGTGTTGCCGAGTCGCGGGTCGATCGGGGACTTGCCCCCGAAGTCGGCGAACACGGTGCGCGCCTCGATCGCAAACGAGTCGGCGGGTGCCCCCCGGGCCGCGACGGCCGGTACAAGAGAGAGCGTGGCGCGGATGATCTGCGACGAATCCCTGATGAACTTCGGAAACGCGACCCGCAACAGGCTATGCGCCGACGGCACGCCGCCCACGGCGAGCGTGGAGTCGAGCGGGGCGGGTGACGGAGCGAACACGAAGCTCGCGAACGGCGCGCTGAGGATACTCGGCCTGCGCGGCACGGTGGTTCCCAGCGAGTCGACGCGGAGGTACCACTGGAGTACGGGACCAACGGCGCCTTTGCCCAACGCGATGCTGGCGAAGTTGTCGGCGGCGAGGCGAATGCCGTAGGCCACCGTGCCGGAATCCGTCACCACGTAGCGCGCCGCCGCCGTATCGAGCTTGAGCGACAGCACCAGGCGGTGGTTGGTCGTGTCCACCACGATGCTGTCCCCTGTCACCGCGTCCTTCCCGCCCGGCCGCGCGAGCAGCGTGTCGATGTTCACGGTGCGGACGAGCGAATCGGTGAACGGTCCCGCCACGGAGCCGAACGTGGTACCGGTATCTATCCCGATGGGTAACCGGTAGAGCTGCAGCCGAAGGTTGCGCATCGCGGTGTCGCGCCGGACGACGTACAGCTGCAGCCGCGCGGAGTCAGCGCCCAGGATCGCGCCCGTATCGGTCGCGGACAGGATGAAGCGACCGCCGACGCCGTTGACCCGGAAGATCGGCCGGCTGTCCAGCGTGTCCGTCGCGCCAGGGACATGCGCCCCGAGCATCAGGGGGGATTCGTAGGCGAGCACGTAGCCGCGGAACGACGAGTCCGGGCCGATGCTGCTCGTGAGCAGCGTATCGACGATGGTGATCTGGCCCGAGGGGCAGAAGTCCGGGCACTGGCCCGGCGCCGTGAGCCGCTCCACGCAGGCCGCGACGAGCAGCACGGCGCCGACCAGCGCGAGCCGGCGCCGCGTCACTTGGCGAGCGTCGCTTTCGCGAACGCGTCGGGCAGCAGGTCGCGCAGCACCCAGCGCCGTTCGGTCTTCGGCCCCACGGCGATCACCTGGAGGTCGAGCCCGAACTCGGCGAGCAGTTGGCGGCACGCGCCGCACGGCGACGCCGGTGGGTCCACGTCCGTCGCCACGACGATGCGGCTGAACCCCCGCGCCCCGTCGGCGATCGCGGCGCCGATCGCCATTCGTTCAGCGCAGATGGTGAGCCCGTAGGAGGCGCTTTCGACGTTCGCCCCAACGAATACGCGGCCGTCGGCCGCCTCGAGCGCCGCGCCGACCCGGAACTTGCTGTAGGGGCAATAGGCGTTCTTCTGCACCTCGCGCGCGCGGCGCACCAGCTCGGCGCTCACGCCCAGACTCCCGACAGGAACGACGTCCCCGCCGCGAGCGGCGGCGCCACGCCGAAGTACTCGGCGACGGTCGCGCCCAGGTCCGCAAAGGTGCTCCGCTCCCCGAGCGCCGCCGGCCGCACCCGCGGGCCCAGCGCCAGGATCGGCACCGCTTCACGCGAATGGTCCGTCGATGGCGTGGTCGGGTCGTTCCCGTGGTCCGCGGTGAGAAGGATCAGGTCGTCTCCCTTGGTGCGGGACTCGAGCCGGGGAATCCAAGCGTCGAGCTGTTTCAGACCCTCATGAAACCCCGGGACGTCGTTCCTGTGCCCCCAGCTCTGGTCGAATTCGATCACGTTCACGAAGATGAACCCCGCCGTCATGTCGTCCAGGGCGCGCTCGATCATGCGGTAGGCGTCCGCGTTAGTCGCGGTGTGCTCGCTCGTGATGTTCCGCCCCGCGAACAGATCGTCCACC
>QHUD01000079.1 GCA_003221085.1 Gemmatimonadota bacterium | reverse complement strand
TCGAGGAGGTCTACGAGCCGTTTCTGATGCAACAGGGCTTCCTGGCCCGCACGCCGCGTGGCCGCTGTGCCACCGCGGGGGCGTACAAGCATTTTGGCTTCAGTCCACCCAAGAGCGCCGAACAGCCCACGATGTTTGACAGCTAGTGCGGAGTGGGGAATGCGAAGTGCGGAGTTGACGAGCGCATCCCGCGTCGTAGTTCGCCCTTCCATTCCGCACTCCGCACTCCACATTCCGCACTCCATGCATCGCACCGCAGATTTCGATTACTCGCTTCCCCCCTCGCTCATCGCGCAAGATCCTCTCCCCGACCGCGCCGCGAGCCGGCTGTTGGTGTTGGACCGAGCGCGCGGCGGCGTTCGGCACGCGCGCTTCCCGGATTTCGTAGACCTAGTAGCGCCGGAGGACGTGCTCGTCCTCAACGTGTCACGCGTCATACCCGCGAGACTGCACGGAAAACGAGAAATAGGAAGAGTCGCAGAGCTGCTGCTCGTCCGTGAGTTGCCCAACGGCGACTGGCTCGCCATGGGACATCCGGGCGGCAAGCTCAAGGCGGGACGGCGCGTGACCTTCGGCGACGACAGCGCGGTCGAGATCCGGGAACGCCTGGGCGGGGGCCTCAGGCGTGTGCGTTTCGTGGGTGCGCTCGATGCGCGTGCAACGCTCGCCAAATACGGGGAAGTGCCGCTCCCCCCCTACATCCGGCGGCCGCCGCGCGCCGAGGATCGGGAGCGCTACCAGACCGTCTACGCGGCACATGATGGCAGTGTCGCCGCGCCCACCGCCGGGCTGCACTTCACGTCAGAGCTGCTCGCCCGCATCCGGGCCAAGGGTGTCGCCGTGGCGGAACTCGATCTTCACGTCGGCCCTGGAACGTTCAAGCCGGTGCAGGAGAGCGACGTTGCGAACCACCGCATGGACTCTGAAGACTTCAACGTGAGCGACGCAGCAGCGACGGCCATCAATGAGAGGCGGCAGGCAGGAGGGCGCGTCTGGGCGATCGGGACCACGGTCGCACGTACGTTGGAGACCTGCGCCGGCACGCGCGGGATCATCATCCCGGGAGCCGGGCAAACTCACCTGTTCATCCATCCGCCGTTTGCGTTCCAAGCTGTGGATCGCCTGCTCACCAACTTCCACCTCCCCCGCTCGACGCTGCTAATGTTGGTGTGCGCGTTTGGGGGCTACGAGAACGTCATGCGAGCATACGGTGAAGCGGTGCGGGAGAAATACAGGTTCTATTCCTATGGCGATGCGATGGCACTTGTCTGAGTGCGGAATGCGGAGTGGGGAGTGCGGAATCGAAGCGCGAGCGTCTACGCCGCATTCCGCACTCCGCACTCCGCACTGAGGTCCCGTGTTCGAGTTCACGATCGACGCCACCAGCGGCCCCGCCCGCGTCGGCACCCTTATCCTCCCCCACGGCGCGGTCGAGACCCCCGTGTTCATGCCGGTCGGGACTCAAGGGACCGTGCGGGCGCTCTCGCCCAACGACCTCCGCACTGCCGGCGCGACGCTCGTGCTTGCGAACACCTACCACCTGCACGTGCGACCTGGCGAACAGGTAGTGGAGAAGCTCGGTGCCTTGCACCGTTTCATGGGCTGGGATCGTCCGCTCCTCACCGATTCCGGCGGCTTTCAGGTCTTCTCGCTCGAGGGGTCGCGCCGCCTGGACGAGGACGGGGTGGAGTTTCAGAGTCACGTCGACGGCAGTCGCCGCACCCTCAGCCCCGAACGCGCCACGGAGATCCAGTGGGTCCTCGGCGCCGACATCGCGATGGCGTTCGATCACGTGGTGCCGGGGGGAGCGGATGAGGCGACTGCCCGCGACGCCATGGAAAGGACGTTGCGGTGGTTGGAGCGGTGCCGGAAAAGGCACGCGGAGCTGACGGACGGGCGGACCGACGGACGGGCGGACGGAGCCGCAGTCTCTGACCGCCGGTCCGCCAGCCCGCCCGTCCGGCAGACTCTCTGGCCGATCCTACAAGGCGGCACCCATCTCGAGCTTCGCATTGAGGGCCTGCGGCGTATCCTGGACCTCGGCCCGTGGACCGGCCTCGCGATCGGCGGTCTCTCGGTGGGCGAGCCAAAGCCGGTCATGTACGCCATGCTCGAGCACCTCGAGCCGAAGCTCCCCGCCCTCCCGCGTTATCTTATGGGCGTGGGGTTCCCGGAGGATCTGGTCGCGGCGGTGGAGCGTGGGGTGGACCTGTTCGACTGCGTCGCGCCGACGCGCAACGGCCGGAACGGCTCGGCCTTCACACCCGACGGACCCGTGAACATCCGCAACGCGGAGCACCGCGACGATGTGCGGCCGCTCGACGCGAGCTGCGACTGCGAGACCTGCACCACGTTTTCGCGCGGCTATCTCCGCCACCTGTTCATGGCCGAGGAGCTGCTGGGGCTCCGGCTGTTGTCGTTGCACAACGTTCGTTACCTGATCCGCCTCGCGGGTGAGATGCGGGACGCGATCCGGCGGAACGCCTTCGGCCCCTGGGCCCTCGAGTGGCGCCGCCGCTACCTGCACTCGGGATCCGCATGACCGCGCACGGACTGTTCGCCCTGCTGTTCGCGCCCTCCGGCCAGAACGCCGGCGCCGGGCTGCCCATCTTCCTCATCCAGATCGGCGCCCTGATCGCGATCTTCTACTTCATGCTGATCCGCCCGCAGCGCCGGCAGCAGGAGCGGCACCGCCAGCTGCTCGAGTCGCTGCAACGCGGCGACCGCATCGTCACCTCGGGCGGCATCATCGGCGAAGTCGTGCATTTGAAGGACGATGAAGTCACGGTGAAGAGCGGTGAGTCACGCTTGATCGTCCAGCGCTCCAACATCGCGACCATCCTCAATCGCTCCATCGAGGCCGCCAAGCCCCAGTGACCGTCCGCCAACTCCACCTGCTCGGCTCGCCCGTCCTGCGGCAGCGCTCCACCCCGGTGGCCACGGTGGACGACGCCGTGCAGCGGCTGGTGGACGACCTGTTCGAGACGATGCATGCCGCCAAGGGCGTGGGGCTCGCGGCGAATCAGGTCGGCATCGCCCGACGCGTAGCCGTCGTCGACGTGGGTGCGGACGGCCCGCCGCCGTTGGTGCTGATCAATCCGAGGATCGTTCAGGCCAGCGACGTCGTGGAAACCGCCGAAGAAGGCTGCCTCTCGATCCCCGAGATCTACGGCGAGGTGGAGCGACACGTCGGCATCAGCGTCGAAGCGCTCGATCGCGACGGCCACCCCTACAAGGTCGAGCTCTCCGGTTTCAAGGCACGGGCGGCGCAGCACGAGATCGATCACCTGGACGGCGTCCTCTTCCTCGACCATCTGAGCGCCGTGAAACGTGGGCTGCTCCTCGCCAAGTGGAAGAAGTCGCGGAAGGGACAGTCCGGATACGTCAAAGACGTGACGCCGGAGCCGGCGGGCGAGCTCTAAGTGCGCGTCGTGTTCTTCGGGACGCCCGAGTTCGCCGTCCCATCCCTCGAAGCGCTGCTCGGCGAAGGGTTCGACGTCGTCGCCGCCGTCACGCAGCCGGACAAGCCCCAGGGGCGCTCCCGCTCGTCCGCGGTTCCGCCGCCCGTGAAGACGGCGGCCGAAGCGGAAGACGTGCCGGTACTGCAGCCCGAGCGACCCAGCGATCCCGACTTCATGGAACGCTTGCGGGCGCTCGCGCCGGACGTGGGTGTCGTGGTCGCATACGGCCACATTCTCAAGCCCGACCTGCTTGCGCTCCCGCGCCAGGGGATGATCAACCTCCACCCCTCGCTCCTCCCCGAGCTACGGGGCGCCGCGCCGGTGGAATGGGCGATCCTGAACGGCCTCGAGCAGACGGGCGTCACGATCATACGGATGGAAGCGGGCCTAGACTCGGGTCCGATTTTGCTGCAGATCCCGCACGACATCGATCCCGCAGTCACGGGCGGCGAGCTGTCGGAGCACCTGTCCGAGATGGGCGCCCAGGCGCTGGTCGAGGCGCTGGCGCTGCTCCAGACCAACGGCCTCGAGCCGCACCCCCAGGAGCACGCGCGCGCGACCTAC
Source organism: Gemmatimonadota bacterium (assembly GCA_003221085.1). Classification (GTDB taxonomy): domain Bacteria; phylum Gemmatimonadota; class Gemmatimonadetes; order Gemmatimonadales; family GWC2-71-9; genus AG41. The sequence goes on along the minus strand of QHUD01000079.1, from coordinate 1,088 downwards.
GCGCCCAAGCTCACACGCGATACGGCGCACATCCGCTGGACCGATCCGGCCGAGCGGGTCGCGCGGCTGATCCGCGCGCTCGACCCCACGCCCGGCGCCTGGACCCAACTCGACGGTCGCGAAGTAAAGCTGTTCGGCGCCCGCGTCGTGGAGGACAACGGCGCCCCCGGGGAAGTTCGCGCGACGGACGACGGACTACGCATCACGACGGGCCAGGGGGCGGTGGAGGTGGAGGAGGTCCAGCCCGCCGGCAAAGCGCGCATGACCGCCGCGGCCTGGGTGCGCGGGCGCGGTGCGCAGGTGGGCCAGCGCTTCGGGTGAAGTCGGTCCGGACCCTGCCGCGGCTGCACGCCATCACCGACGAGCGGATCGCCCGCTGGCCGGACCTGGACCGCGTGGCGCAACAACTCGCCGCTGGCGGCCGCGAGGACCTCGCTTTCCACGCCCGCGGGCGCGCGTTGTCGGGGCTGGAGCACTACGAGCTCGCCGTCCGCCTGTCCAACTGTCCGCCCGTCCGCCTGTTCGTGAACGACCGCCTCGATGTGGCGCTCGCGGTCGGCGCGGCAGGCGTCCAGCTGGGACAGGGCAGCCTCGCGCCCGAGGACGCACGTTGCTTGAGCCCCCGCTGGTGGATTGGCCGGTCGGTCCACGACTTGCGCGAGGCCGAAGCCGCGCACGCGGCCGGTGCCGACTATCTTTTAGTAGGGCCGGTGTTTGCGACCGCCACCCATCCCGACCGGGCTCCGATGGAGTGGGCACGCCTGAGGGAAATCGCCGCTCTCGGGTTGCCTGTCATCGCCATCGGCGGGGTGACGGCCGAGCGCATTCCTGAGCTCTTGGCCGTGGCGGCCGTCCATGGCGTGGCGGCGATCCGGGCGCTGTGGCACGCGGCCGATCCGACGGACGCCGCGCGCCGGATGCTCGAGGAGCTGAACGGATGAACGACACGGTCGACGTCGTGGTGAACGGGGAGCCTCGCGCGGTGGCGCGGGGCGCCACGCTGCTCGAGCTGCTCGAATCGCTGGCGCTCGACCCGCGCGCCGTCGTCGTGGAGCACAACCGCACGATCGTGCGGCGCCCCGCGCTCG
>QHUD01000206.1 GCA_003221085.1 Gemmatimonadota bacterium | reverse complement strand
ACACACTCACCGCCGGTCGCGCGTTCACCGCCGGGGACGACGCGGCGCGGCGCCGGGTCGCGGTGCTCGGGTCCTCCATCCCCAACATGGTGAATGCAAACCGGGACGCGATCATCGGCCAGGAGATCATGATCCGCGGGATCGCGTTCGAGGTCATCGGCGTGCTGTCGGAGAAGGGTTCCCAGGGGTCGTTCTCCAACCCCGACGAGCAGATTCTCATCCCCCTCGAGACGGCCCGGTACCGCGTCATCGGCACGGATCGGCTGCGCTCGATCACGGTACAGGCCGCCGACCTGAACTCGATGAACCTGGCCACCCTCGAGATCGAGCGGGTCATGCGGCGCCAGCACAAGATCCGCCCCGGCCAGGACAACGACTTCCAGATCCGCAATCAGACCGACATCCTGAGCACGCTGCAGCAGACGACCGAGACCTTCAAGTACCTGCTCGCCGGCATCGCCGCCGTGAGCCTGCTCGTCGGAGGCATCGGGATCATGAACATCATGCTGGTGTCGGTCACCGAGCGCACCCGCGAGATCGGGGTGCGCAAGGCACTCGGGGCCACGCAGGTCAATATCATGATTCAGTTTCTGGTGGAGGCGTTGGTGCTGTGCCTCGTGGGCGGTCTGATCGGCGTGGTGCTCGGCTCGCTCGGCGCGGTGGTCCTGTCCAAGCTGGCGCACTGGAACACCCTCATTTCGCCGCTCGCGATTCTGCTGGCGTTCGTGTTCAGCGCCGCGGTCGGGTTGTTCTTCGGCATTTGGCCGGCGCGCCGGGCCGCGAGTCTCGATCCGATCGACGCGCTGCGTTACGAATAGTCGGCTTCACGGCGCGGTGCGTGGTAGGTGGTATGTGGTCGCCGACGGTTCGTAGGCCGCCCTCCACACCGCAAGCCTCGCAAGTTCCGGATAGTACCACGCGCCACGCACCACGCATATTTTCTCCCCATGCTCGCCCTCTTCTTGGTTCTCCAGACGGGCGCCGCGACGCCCGGCCCGATCTACTCCGGTCTGGCGAAGCAGCTCGACGTGCGCATCCCGCGCTTCGAGGCCGAGGCGAAGATCGACGGCGTGCTCGACGAGCCCGTGTGGAGTCGAGCGGCGACGCTCACGGGGTTCTCGCAATACCGGCCGGTGGACGGCCGCCCCGCCCAGGATTCGACCGCGGTGCTCGTCTGGTACGCCCCCGACGCGATCTACTTCGGCATCCGCGCATTCGAGCCGCACGGCGGAGCCGTACGCGCCACGTTGGCCGACCGCGACAACATCGACGCGGACGATCACGTCGCCATCCTGCTCGACACCTACCTCGACCATCGCCGCGCCACCATGTTCGCCGTGAATCCGCTGGGCGTGCAGGAGGACGGCGTCTGGAGCGACGGCGTCGCGGCCGGCGCGGCCGGGGGGCCGAGCGCGGGCGGCCGGTTCGACGCGACGATCGACTTGAACCCCGACTACGTCTACGAATCGCGCGGCCGCGTGACCGACTGGGGGTACGAGGTGGAGGTGCGGATCCCCTTCAAAAGCCTGCGCTATCAGAGCGCCGACCCCCAGGATTGGGGCCTCCAGATCGTCCGGGTGGTGCAGCACTCGGGTTATGAGGAAACCTGGACCCCTGCGGTCCGCGCCAACGCGAGCTTCCTCATTCAGTCGGGCCGCCTGGTCGGTCTCGGCGCGCTGCGGCGCGGCCTGGTGCTCGACCTCACACCCGAGTTCACCACTAAGGTGGACGGTGCGCCGTCCACGCCGGGCTACGACTATCGTGGCACGCCCGAGGTCGCGGGCAACCTGCGCTGGGGGGTCACGCAGAATCTCGGCCTGACGGCGACGGCGCACCCCGACTTCTCGCAGGTCGAGGCCGACATCGGCCAGGTGACGCTCAACCAGCGGTTCGCCCTGTTCTACCCGGAGAAGCGGCCGTTCTTCCTCGAGGGGCTCGAGCAGTTCGACACGCCCAACAGTCTCATCTATACGCGGCGTATCGTGCAGCCCGTATTCGGCGCGAAGCTCGCCGGCAAGGTCGGAGGGACCGGGATCGCGTATCTCGGCGCGGTCGACAACAGCGACCAGTCGGCCACGGGCGCGCACCCGGTCTACAACATGCTCCGCCTGCGGCGCGACCTGGGGCCGACGTCCACGCTCGGATTGGCCTACACCGACCGGATCGACGGCGACGACTACAACCGCGTGCTGGGCATTGACGCGCACGTGGTGTGGCGCAAGATCTGGTTCTCGGAGGTGCAGGTCGCCGGGGCGTGGACTCGGGGGCCGGGTGGGGGTCGCGCGGGCAAACTGTGGACCGTGACCTTCGGCGACCGCACCGGTCGCGCCTACGGCAACCACTTCGAGCTGCTGGGCGTGGAGAAGAGTTTCCAGGACACGAGCGGCTTCGTGAATCGCACGGACTTCGTCGCCGGCCGGACCTATAACCGGTTCAGCTGGTACGGCCGGCCGGGCGCGCTGGTCGAGCAGCTGACGGCGATCCTCGGATTCGCCCCGATCTGGCGTTACCGCGATTTTGGGCGCCTGAACCGCACCATCGAAGACACCCTGCAGACCTTCTGGATCGCAACCCTGCGCGGCGGGTGGCAGGCGCAAGTCACGCTCACCCTGAATCACTTCGGCTTCGAGTCGGCGGACTACGCGGGATACACGGTCGGAACCACGCCCTTCGCCGTGCCCCACGACTTGTATCACCTCCCCGGCGCGGCGTTCATCCTCAACACGCCGAACCGGGCGCTGTCGGGGAGCATGGTGGTCGGCTATTCGGCCGCGCCCATCTTCCCCGAAGCCTCCGAGGGCCGGCAGGTCGCCCTGACCACCGTCGCCGCCGCGCGCCCCACCCCCGCGCTGCGGCTCGAGGCGCGCTGGGTGCATCAGCGCTACACCCGCGCGCGCGACGGCACCCGCTTCCTGACCGCGAACATCCCGCGGCTGAAGCTCGAGTACCAGTTGAGGCGCGCGATCTTCGTGCGCTACATCGGGCAGTACTTCGCGGAGGACCAAGCCGCGCTGCGCGATCCGCGCACCGGGCAGCCGCTCCTCGTGAACGGCGACACCGCGCGAGCGATCGTCACGAACGCCTTCCGCAACGACGTCCTGTTTTCCTACAAGCCGACGCCGGGGACCGTTGTCTTCCTGGGCTACGGTGCGTCGCTCACCGAAGCGGACGCCTTCCGGTTCCGCGACCTGAGGCGCACGGCGGACGGGTTCTTTCTCAAGCTGAGCTACCTCTTCCGCATGTAGCCCCTCTACCCCTCCCTTCCGCGCCGGGCCATGTTCTCTTCCATGCCCGACGCGGCCGACCTGACCCGACAACTCGCCGACGAAGACCGCGCCAAACAGCGCCGCTACGTGCTCGCGAACACCCGTGCGCGCTGGCGGTTCGTCGCCCTGGGGTCAGGCCTGCTCGCGATCCTGCGCGTTGCGCGGGTCGCTCCCGTCTCGTGGCTCTACATCCTGGGTTTCGCTGGGATGTTCGCCGCCATCGGCTACGCGATGCTGCGCCTGGCGCGGGGCGATGAATTCCGCGCCTGGCACGCGCACGCCGACATCGGGGTAACCGCGGCAATGATTTCCGCGATCCTCTACGCCGCGGGTCCGACCGGACACTTGTTGTACGTCGTGTATCTGATCGCGCCCCTCCAGGCCGCGCTCTACCTCGGGCAGACGGAAGCCTGGCAGGCGCTCCTGATCAACTTTACGGGATTCGGACTCGCCACCGCTGTCCGGGTCAGTCAGGGCACGCCGGGCTGGGCGTGGAGCGGGTTCGGGCAGGAGGCGCTGGTGCTCGGGCTCGTGAGCGCGGTCCTGGTACCGACGCTGACGCGATTCGTCACCCGGCTGCAGGCCGCGCGCAGCACGCTGGCCCAGCTGGAGAGCGGCGACCTCACGGTGAAGGTCCAGGACGAGGAGCCGGACGAGGTCGGCTACCTCGGCGCGAGCGTGAACCGGACCACCGGCGCGATCGCCGCGGTGGTGCGTCAGGTCCAGCACCAGTCTCAGGACCTCGCGGCCATGGCCGAGCAGCTCGCCGCTTCCGCACAGGAGCTGCACGCCGCATCCCAGGAGATCTCCGCCGCGGCGGAGCGGCTGACCGAGGGCACGTCGCGCCAGCGGCAGCTCATCGGCCACGGCCGCGACGACTCGGAGGCCGCGGCGGACGTCGCGGCGCAGCTGCACGCGAGGGCGCAGGAGGCCGAGCGCCAGATCGCCGGTGTGGCCCAGCAGGCCCAGCGTCACGGCCAGGAGATCGCGCGCGCGAGCGAACTGCTCGTCACCCTCGTCGACCACCTCGACCAGGTGTCCCGCGCGGCCGGCACGCTGGAGCAGGGCTCCCGGGAAATCGGCAAGCTCGTCGATGCCATTACGCGGATCGCCAGTCAGACCGACCTCCTCGCCCTGAACGCGGCGATCGAAGCGGCGCGGGCAGGCCAGCACGGCCTGGGATTCCGCGTGGTGGCCGACGAAGTGCGCAAGCTCGCCGAGCAGAGCTCCCGCTCAGCGGAGGAGGTACGAGCCCGCGTGCGGCAGACGCAGGACCAGATCGGGCAGGTGATCGCGGCGATGGACGAGGGCCGGCGCACGGCCCAGGGCGTGGGCGCCGTGTCCGCGGCGGTCCGGCAGGCCCTGGACGCCATCTTCGGAGACCTGAACGCCACCGTGAAGTTCGCCAGCGCGTTTGCGGGCGAGACTGAGGGGCAGACGCAGCGGATCCGCGAAGTGGTGCGTCGGATGGAAGAAGTGGCGGGGATCGCGGAGACCGCGGCCCAGGGCGCCGAGCAGACCTCGGCCGCGACGGAAGAGCAGATCGCATCGCTGGGCGAGCTTACGACGACCTCGCAGCACCTTTCGGTGGCCGCGGCCAAACTCACCGAGACGATTCAACGGTTCAACGTGAACGGGAAAGGGTGACCGGAACCCCAGGGCCGCCGCCGGAGTTATGGGGAATAGTGCCGAACCTGGACTCCGAGGAGCAAACATGTCTATTCGACCGGTCAAGCGAATTCTGCAGGCGCAGCCCACCATGGAGGGCGCGGGCGTGCGGTTGCGCCGCGCGTTCGGCTTTGGCGACACCAAGGAGTTCGATCCCTTCCTTTTGTTCGACGACTTCCGCAACGAAAACCCCGACGATTACCTCGCGGGGTTCCCCTGGCACCCCCATCGGGGGATCGAAACCATCACCTACGTCCTCGCGGGGACGGTCAACCACGGCGACAGCCTGGGAAATAAGGGCGCGCTCGGGGCGGGCGACGTGCAGTGGATGACCGCGGGTAGCGGGATCCTCCACCAGGAGATGCCAAAAGGGGATCCGCATGGTCGCATGCACGGGTTTCAGCTCTGGGCGAATTTGCCGTCCTCCCTGAAGATGACCCGGCCGCGCTACCAGGACATCTCGGCCGCCGCCATCCCGGAGGTCATCGACGACGACGGCACGCGGGTGCGCGTCATCTGCGGCAGCTTCTGGGGAAAGGCAGGTCCGGTCGAGGGCGTGGCGGCGGACCCGCGCTACCTGGACGTGTGGGTCCCGCCTGGCAAGCGCAAGTCGCTGCCGGTCGAGACCTCCGGGCACGCGTTCGCCTATGTGTTCGAGGGCAGTGGCACCTTCCGCGACGCGTCGCAGCCGGGCGCCGTCCTCACCGAGCGGGTGGGACCCGTCGTAGCCGGGGAGAGCGGCGCCCGGGGAGAGGCGCAGAACCGGTCGCTGGTGGTGTTCGACAGCGGCGACGCGGTGACGGTCCAGGCGGGCGACGCCGGTATTCGGTTCCTCCTCGTTTCGGGGAAGCCCATCGAGGAGCCGGTAGCGTGGTATGGCCCGATCGTCATGAACACGCCGGACGAGCTGCGGCGCGCCTACGCCGAGCTGCAGGACGGCACCTTCATCAAGCAACGTTAGAACGAACCGTCTTATCACAGGAGTTACACCCATGTCTCCCATCCCTCACGACACCATGAACGACCTCCCCGAGAATGTGCGCAGCCAGGTGAGCGATCTGCTCAACAACCTCCTCGCCGACGCGATCGATCTCCAGACGCAGACGAAGCAGGCACACTGGAACGTCAAGGGCCCGCAATTCATTGCCCTGCACAAGCTGTTCGACGAGATCGACGAAGCGGTGGAGGAGTATGTCGACCTGCTGGCCGAGCGGGTCGTTCAGCTCGGTGGGATCGCCGAGGGAACGGCGCGGGTCGTCGCCGAGCGGTCCGAGCTGCCGGAGTATCCGCTCACGATCTCGACCGGCGAGGAGCACGTGTGGGCCTTGTCCTCGGCGCTGTCCGGGTTCGGGGAGCGCGTGCGGCGGGCCATCGATCAAACCGCGGACCTGGACGACATCGGCTCGTCGGACATCTGCACCGAGATCTCGCGCGGCACCGACAAGTGGCTGTGGTTCGTCGAAGCGCACGCCGAAGGGGCGGTCAAGGCGCACCTGAAGACTTGAACCGGGACGCGCGCCGCTACCACCCACGAAGTAGCGGCGCGTCCCCGAAGTCCCACAAGACGAAGGCGATCAGCCGGGGGTGCCGCGGCTCGGGCCCCACCGCCGGAAGCTCGGCGCCGAGCGACGCCGCGACGTGCCCCAAGCGGGAGAGCCGCACCCAGACCTGCGGGTAGAGTGACAGCGCGCGCTGCCCCCCTCCATCCACGGGCACCGTCCAGCCGGCCTCGACCATCGGTACGAGCCGGCTTCTTCCCATCTCCCGCCCTACGCCCAGCCGATATGAGAACGCGCTGATCCCCTGGGTCTCCTCCCACGTGCTCGTGATCTCGCCCTGGACGATGAATCCCGCCGCGGGCGACGCGCCGAACGCGACGAACGGCTCGACCTCCCACCGGTCCTGCCGACCGAGCGGCGGCGTCGCCTCGAGCCCGAAGCTGGCGAGCGCCCGGCGGGGCAGGCTGTGCCACAGGTTGTATTTCGCCGCCAGCGTTACGCCGCCGAACGGCCGGTCCGCCGAATCGAACACCGTCCGCGCCACACCCTCGAGCTGCAGACGCTTCCCAACGCGCCGCTCGTAGATGAGGTCCTGCTCGCGGCCCGCGGCGCTGAGCACCCACTCGTCCTCCGGATAGGCCTTCTCGACCAGGAACGCACGGGGGAAGTTGAGCTCGCCGGGCGGCCAGCCGAGCTCACCGCACAGCGAGCGGGCGTAGCGCACCACGGCGCGAATTTGCGAGGGTGTGGCCGCCTCGCCGAACGCCGGCATGTCGAGCGACAGGCCGAACGCGGCCCCGCCCTGCGACACGATCTCGACCCAGCGCTCCTCCGGCTCGGCTGTGCTCCCTTTGCAGTCTTGCAGGTCCGCCGGCGGCACCTCGAGCCGCGTGCTCGCGGCAGGGGTGCCGCGGCCGTCAGCTCCGTGGCAGGACTTGCACCACTCCTGGAACAGGGCGGCGCCCGAGTCGGGGGGCGTATGGATGCCCAAGACCAACGCCACAGCTGGGAAGAGCGACATGCGTCAGTCGTTCTCTTCCCGGAGCGAATCCTGCTTACGCGCCAAGCTGACCTCCGATCGGGAGGTTGCGGATCCGCTTGCCCGTCGCGGCGAAGATCGCATTGCACAGCGCGGGCCCGAGCGGCGGCACGCCCGGCTCCCCCACGCCCCCGGGCGGATCCGCACTCGGCACGATGTGGATGCGGGTCTCACGGGGCGCGGCGTTGATCCGGACCACCGGGTAATCGTTGAAGTTGCTCTGTTGCGCCCGGCCGTCGCGGAACGTCACTTGCCCGTACAGGCTGTTCGACAGCCCCATGATGCACGCGCCCTCCATTTGCGAGCGCACACGATCCGGGTTGACCACAAAGCCGCAATCCACCGCCACGTCCACCCGCGGCACCGAGATCTCGCCCGCTTTGCCGACCTGGACTTCGACGACGGTGGCGACGTAGGTGACGAAACTCCGGTGCACGCCGATCCCGAGCCCGCGACCGGCGACCAGCTTGCGCCCCCACCCCGCCCGCTCGGCCACGAGCTCCACGACTTTCCGCAACCGGCCCGTGTCGACCGGATAGAGGTCGATCGGATCGCCGTAGTTCATGTATTTCACGCCGCCGCGCGTCAGGTCGATGTGCCGCGGCGGGCCGATCAGCTCGAGCAGGTAGTCTTTCGGGTCCCGCCCCGCGGCATGCGCCAGCTCGCTCGCGAACGAATTCACGGCGAACGCGTGCTGGATGTTCGCAACGGAGCGGTACCACCCGATGCGCACATGCGACTCGGCTTCCGGGTTCTCACATCGGATGTTGGGAATGTCGTACGGCAAATCGACGCACCCCAAGCTCAGCTCGCCATCGCTGGCGTGCGTGACCCCGGGGGCGAAGGTCGACGGGATGCTCGGAAACACGCTGCGGTGCAGCCAGGCGACGGTGCGGCCACGGGCGTCGAGCCCCGCTTCCAGGTGTTGCGCCGCGACGGTGTGATAGTAGCCGTGATGCATGTCGTCGTCGCGCGTCCACAGGACTTTCACCGGCGCCCCGACTTCGCGTGACAGGAGCGCCGCCTCCGCGATGAAATCGGGCTTCGACTTGCGGCCGAAGCCCCCGCCAAGCAGGGAGACGTTCACGCGCACCCGATCGCTTGGGATGCCGAGCACCTTGGCGACCGTGTCGCGGGTCCCTTGAGGATTCTGGGTCGGGGCCCACACTTCGCAGCGACCGTCGGCCACGACGGCGAGCGCCGCCGGCGGCTCCATGGTCGCGTGCGCTAGGTGCGGCACGTAGTAATCCGCCGTCACCCGCCGCGCCGCCCCCGCGAGCGCGGTGTCCACGTCCCCTTCGTTGCGGACCACCTTGCCCGGTCGCATCGCGGCCGCCTCGAGCTGCGCGCGATACGCCGTCGAGTCGTAGGCGCCGTTCGGGCCGTCGTCCCAGGTGATCTTGAGCTTGGAGCGCCCCTGCATCGCCGCCCAGGTGTTCCGCGCAACTACGGCCACGCCGCCGAGCGGGAGAAAGCCCGAGGGAGGCGGCGTCCCCTCGAGTCGTACCACCCGCTCCACGCCTGCGACCGCTTCGGCCGCGCTCGAATCCACGGACGTGACGCGTCCGCCGTAGACCGGTGGGCGGGCCACCACCGCGTATTTCATGCCCGGCTGTACCTGATCGATCCCGTACTTCGCCCTGCCAGTCGTCATGTCGAACAGGTCGACGATCGGGATCTCTTTGCCGATGTAGCGGAAGGCCGACGACTGCTTGAGTCGGACCTGCTCCTTGGGGGGCACAGGCAGATCGCGCGCGATTGCGACCAGATCACCGTACGCGACCGTGCGTCCCGATGGCCGGTGGAGAACCTGGTGGAAACGGGCCTCGACCTCCGTCACGGAGACGCTCCATCGCTGCGCCGCCGCCGCCTCGAGCATCGCTCGGGCCGTGGCCCCTGCCTCGCGCAGCGGTCGCAGGAAGTGGCGCAGACTGCGAGATCCGTCCGTGTTCTGAGTGCCCGGCTCGTCAACGTACGTGCCGGTCTTGAACCTCGCTTCGTCCCCAATCGCCTGCTCAATGCGTACTTTCGACCAATCCGCTTCGAGCTCGTCGGCCAAAGCCATCGGAAGGCCGGTGCGGACGCCCTGCCCCATTTCGGAGCGGTGCGCGACGATGGTCACGGTCCCGTCGGCGTCGATCTGCAAGTAGACATTGGGGTTGAACGGGTCGGTGGGGGATGCGGCCGCGGTCCCGGTCATCAACGCCTCGGCGACGCGCGTAGCGCCAGGGAGCGTCACCGCGAGCGCGAACCCACCTCCGGCGGTCACCTCGTGCAGGAACTCCCGCCGGCTGACGTTCGTGATGGTGGCGCGCATGTCAGGCCCCCTTTCCGGCGGCCGCGCGCACCGCTGCGCGGATCCGCGCGTACGTGCCGCAGCGGCAGATATTGCCGGCCATGGCGGCGTCGATCTCACTGTCGGATGCCTTGGAAGTCTTGGCGACGAGCGCGGCGGCCTGCATGATCTGGCCGCTCTGGCAGTAGCCGCACTGCGGTACGTTGTGCTCGCGCCACGCCCGCTGCACCGGGTGATTGCCGTCGGCGCTCAACCCTTCAATGGTCGTGACGCTCTTGCCCGCGGCGGCGGCCATGGGCGTCACGCAGGACCGGATGGCCCCGGCGTCCAGGTGAACCGTACAGGCGCCGCACAGCGCCATCCCGCAGCCGAACTTGGTGCCCGTCAGTCCGAGCTCGTCGCGCAGGTACCACAACAGCGGCATCGCGGGGTCGCCGCCGTAGGTCCGCTCGACCCCGTTCACGCGCAGCGTCAGCATGGGTGTCGTCCTTCCTTACGAGGGTTATGGTGACCTAACGTCGGGCGCTCCAGCTTGGTTCACCCACTGGGCGGCAGCGTGCAGCTCGACTGCGCAGCGATCCGCCTCCCGCACGATTTCTTCGATCGGCGCGGTGAGCAGCTCGTGGCCGAGCACGACCGCCTGGCCATCCACGAACACATCGCGTACATCGCTGGCGCAGGCCGCGTACACCACGAGCGACACGGGATCGCCGATGGCGGGGTGGAGATGCGGCTCCCGCAGGTCGAGCACCACCAGGTCGGCGCGCTTGCCGGGGCTGATCGAGCCGAGCTCGGCTTCGAGCCCCAGCGCGCGGGCGCCGCCGAGCGTGGCCAGCTCGAGCACTCGACCGGCGGGGAGCGCGTCCGCGCCGAGCCGCGGTTTCTGGATCAAGGCGGCGAGGCGCATCTCGGCGAACACATCCAGCCGGTTGTTGCACGGTGCGCCGTCGGCGCCGATCGCGACGCGGCAGCCGGCGGCCAGGAGCTCGGGGACCTTCGCGATGCCGCTCCCGAGCTTGAGGTTCGATGAGGGGCAGTGCACCACCGTGGTCCCCTGGCGGGCGAGGCGTGCGGTCTCGTGGGTGTCGACCCACACGCAGTGGGCCAGTGCGGCGCGCGGGCCCGCGATGCCGACCGAGTCGAGGTAGGCGATCTCTTCGAGTCCCGTGGTCCGCAGGACGGTCTCCCGCTCCACGATTGTCTCCGCGGCGTGGGTGTGGAGCTGGGCGTCGAACCGCTCAGCCAGGTCACTCGCGGCCCGGAGCAGCGGCCCCGAGCAGCTCGGGACGAAGCGCGGGGCGAAGCACACTCGCAGGCGGTCACCGGCGCCCTTGTGCCAGCGCTTGGCCAGCGCCTCGGCTTCGGCGAGAGCGTTGTCGGTCGACTCCGCGAGCTCCAACGGCGCACCCTCGGGATGCGCGTCCATGAGGCACTTCCCCACCGTCGCCCGGATGCCGATCCGCTCGAGCGCCTGGAACGCCGCACCGGTGTAGCGCACGGTCTCCATGTCGAGGATGGCCGTGGTGCCGCCGAGCAGGAGCTCCGCGGCGCCGAGCAGGGCGGACCAGTAGACGGTCTCTTCGGTGTGGGCGGCCTCGAGCGGCCAGACGCGGCGTACCAGCCAGTCCTCGAGCCGCAGGTCGTCGGCGAGCCCGCGGAACAGCGTCTGGCAGAGGTGGACGTGGGCCTGGATCAGGCCGGGCATGATCAGACAGCCGCTGCAATCGCGCACCGACAGCGGCGTGGCCTCTCGGTCCGCCCCTCGGTCCGTCCGCCCGACCGCATGAATTCTCCCGGCACGGACCGTCACATCCGTCCGCTCCACCCGCCACGCGCCGTCGTGCAACAGCACATCGCCGCCGGCGAGAAGCAGGTCGGGCGTCTTCTGGAGGGGCGGCACGGCCTCAGGTCGCGATGCGCGGCTGGGCGGTGGTGGTATCGTCCGGCAGGTCGAAGTAGACCCGGAGCTCTTCCAGGAGGTCGTCGTCCGCGTACACGCCCGTGAGGATGCGCTCCGGTCCGCCCGGATCGATCAGCAGGTACCCGTAGGGATAGTCGAGGCCCGACAAGAGGATGGCGCGGCGCGTGTGGTTGGGGAGCGCGACGTACACGGTGTCGGCCTTAGTGGCGAGCAGCTTGATCCCGCCTGCCTCCAACGCGGGCGCGATCTGTTCCGTGTAATACTTCAGGTCGTCGAAGGTGTCGGCGCGGTCGTCGGCGGCAAGTGTGTCGGCCGCGTGCAGCCAAAACAGCACCACGCTCGGCGCCGCGACGACGCGTGGGACGAGCAACGCGCCGTCCGTCGAGTCGCGCGGCACGAGCTGCGCGATATCCACCGAGTCGCCTTGCTGCGCCGTTCTGACGAGCGGCCGGGTGCGGCACGCCGCCACGCAGAGCAGCGCTACCAGCGCGCCGATTCGCATGAGGGGAAATATATTCCACGGATCGCAGCCGCGGAGCCGCGGCGCGCGTCAGCGTGAATCCGGCGACGCCGTGAGGGCCGCGAGTGCGCGCACCACCGCGGCACGATCGGGATCGCGGCGTGCGGCGAGCTCAAGAAACCGCCGGTAGTGGTCCACAGCAGCCGTCCTGTTCCCCTCCGCCTGGGCAATCAGCGCGAGCTGCACGTGGGGCTGCGCGTAGTACGGATCGAGCTGGATCGCCGCCTGCAATTCGCCGGCCGCCTCGGCGTAGCGCCGCGCCACGCGCAATACGTACCCGTTGTAGAGCCGGAGGGCGGGGTCGTGCTGCTCGAGCTCGACCGCCAGAGCCAGCTCGGTGAGGGCGGCCGCGGTATCGTCGAGCGCCAGGTCGACCCCGGCGAGTCGTGCGTGGGCCCAATAGAAGGCTAGGTTTTCGGTCAACGCGCGCCCGAATGCCTCGCGGGCGGCCGTGAAGTTGCCCTGGTTCACGCGCACGATCCCGATCGCGTAGTCGAACATCTCGAGCGATGGCAGCACCGGCGACGCGTGGCTGACCTGCCGCGCCCGGATGGTATCCCGCGCGGCGCCGAATTCCGCGGCCGCGCTATCGTAGCGACCCAAGAGGGCCAGCGACTGGGCCCGAGAGATCCGGAGCTCGACTTGTTCCGGATGACGGCGCAACGCAATAGCCAAGAGGCTCTCGGCGCGTGTGAAGTCGCCGACCTTGTACGCCCGCCACCCGTCCAGTCCGGGGTCAAGATGACCGCCCGGGAGCATGGGCGGCATGACGAACAAATCGAGGTCCGTGAACAGTAGGGGATTGTGAGCCCAGGCCAGCCGCACGAGCGAGTCCACGAGCTGAGCCTGTCGCGGCGTGAGACTCAACCTCTGCGTTGAGCGGTAACGGAACAGGGCCCAGAGCAGGTCCGCACGCAGGGCGCGAAGGATCACCATGGCGCGGGCATACAGCGGATTCGCCCAGTCGGGATCGAGCCGCGAGGCCCAATACAACGCCATGTCCGCGGTGTCCAGGCTGAAGCCGGCCTGGATGAGAGAGACGGCGCGCGCGTAGTAGGCCCTGGCGTCGTTGGTGTCCGCCGGCGGTGGAAGGGCGGGCCGGGGGAGCGGCGCAGAGGGGTCCGACGCCACTGTGAGAGCCTGGACGGTGGGGGAGAGCCGTTGAGACGGCGCACAGGCGCCAAGCGTCACGACGAGCGCACCGACCGCTTGGAATCCCACCCTGAGAAATCGTCTAGTCATTCGCCAAGCCCCGAGGAGCGAGGGTGTCTCACGCCGACAAGGTAGCATCCTTATTCGCGTTCGGCACGACGGCCGTCTCGGCTCCTTGCCCCACCTGTGCTCGCCACGCAGCTTAGGCGCGATCCATGCCTTTGCGAATCCACGATTACGTCGCCGCGTTTCGTGAGCGCTGTCCGTTTCTCGATCCGATGATCGAGCCGTGGAAGCTCACGTCGGATCTCTCACGCCTCATCGAGCGGTTCGCTGCCTCGCTCGAGCCCTCGGCGTTTCGCGCGTCGGCAGGCGTCCTGGTCCACCACGAGGCGACGATCGAGCCGGGCGCGATCATCAAGTCGCCCGCCATAATCTCGGCGGCGTGCTTTGTGGCTTCGACGGCGTACCTGCGGGGAGGAGTGTTGCTCGATCGCGGGGTGACCATCGGGCCTGCCTGCGAGGTCAAGTCGACGATCGTGCTTGACTCCTCGAGGCTCGCGCACCTCTGCTTTGTCGGCGACTCAGTCCTCGGGTCCGACGTAAACCTCGAGGCGGGCGTCGTGGTCGCGAATCATTTCAACGAGCGTCCAGAACAAGAGATCACGGTCCGCCTTGGCGGACAGAGTCTCCGGACCGGCGTCGCCAACTTTGGTGCCCTGATCGGGGATCACAGCCGGATCGGTGCCAATGCGGTCCTCTCACCGGGCACCGTGCTCGCTCCCCATACGGTCATCGCTCGCTTGGAACTCGTAGACCAAGGAGCCGGATAAGCCGTCGGGACACTATGGGGGCCCCGTTTCGTTCGGACTCCCGCCCGCGAGCGACATGACCAGCTTCATGGAGTCAAACAAGGCGCGCCCGCTGAGACTTTCGAGCTCCTGACGGTCTTCCTGGGAGATCAGGCCCATCGCATATCCCACCTCGAGGTAACAGGAGATCTCGGATAGGGCCGCGAGCGTACGATCCACGCACGCCGCGAACATGCGGCGATTCCGGAACCCCGACCCACGCGCGATGCGACTCGAGGCGCACACAGCGGCGGCCCACAGATGCTCGCCGAGCGTCGCGTCCCGCTCTTCCAGTTTCTCCGCGACCCGATGCACGGCCAAAGTGAGTTGATGGCGGGCCTTGAATGCGTCCAAATCTTCGTAGGCTGACACGCCTCAACGATACGTGGGGACGGCGCGACGAAAGGACCAGATGCTCGCGACGCGTACCAAAAAATTGCGAACCAGCCGAAATGCGCCGCCGATTAGGGCAGATGATCAGGATGGTGCCCGTGTCGGTGCGCGGGTAAACCCGCGGCTCGGCATTTGCCCGTAAACGGGCGGACCCCGCCCCGCGCATCACTCCGGTTTACCGGTACCGCCGAGTCGCGGCTTCAGCCGCGGACTCGCGGATCCACGACATTGCCTACGGGCGCACCCGCACCGTGACCTGGCCTTCCCCGGCTCGTATCGGCCAGCGCGGCGTGTACGAGTAGCCCTGCTCGGTTTCCTCGAAGCCACGCTCGGAGCGGGACACGGTCGCGACGGGAAATCTCCACACGTCGCTCGCCGGGGTGAGGTCGAGCTCCACCTCGGACGAGACCGAGATCTCGGGGCAGAACAACGCATCCGCCGGGAACGCCGCAGGATCCCAGCGGTAGCGCACCGTGAGCTCCCCGTCGTGATCGACCCTGATGCGCTTCTCGACCAGCCCTGCCGGCGACGCCTTCGGCATCGGGCGGAGGACCATCTCTACCGCCTTCGAAGACTGCTCCACGCTCGCGTTCAACACGCTGCGCGCCCAGCAGGCGACTGACTCGAAGGCTCCACCCGCATAACCATCGAGCGTCACGTCGCCCCTGAGGACGCGATCGACGAACAGCGCGCGGTCGCAATGGTCGATCGGCGGCAGGCGTTCCAGGCGGACCATTTGCTCGAGGTCGTGGATACTCGGCGTGCCGTCGGCCGTGGCGGTCGCCTCCGCGTGGCCCGCGCCAGCGGGAGCCGGCTCGTGATACGACTCGCGCTGCCGGGTCAGCACGTCCGCATAGTTAACTCCCCGCTCGAATACCGTGTACTCCTCGATCGCGCCGCCGCGCTGAGGGCTCACGAGCGCAGAGCAGACGCCCGAGTGGATCCAGATCTCCTCGGCTCCGTCGCCGTCGAGATCGAGCCGCTCGACGGCGAGCCCCTCCCCGCCGCGCAGCTCGCCCTCGGCGAGCGCCAGGTTCCGCCAGATCGCCTCCCCGCGTGCGCGGCACAGGGTCGACAACGCCAGCGCCTTCTTATGCATGCGATTCGCCTCGGGGTACTTCACGAGGAAGTTGCGCCAGTGCGCGCCGCGCACGAGCGCCCCCTCCGGCCCCGCCAGACGGGCCTCGCCCAGATCGTGCTCGAGCACCGCCAGGCGGCGGGCGGCCGCCGGCGGCAGCGACCACGCTTCCATCTCCCGGTAGGAAGCCGTTGGGAGATACGCGAGGCCCCCGCTGCGCACCGTGTCGAGCGCGGCGCCGGGCGTCGTGAGGCGGACCTCCCCCGCGGTGACGAGCGCTCCGACCGCGTCGAGGAACTGCGCCAGCCAGCCGCGCGTGTACACCCAATCCTTGGTGCCGGGCCACCCGCCGAACTTCTCCCCGTCGTCCACGAAGACGGCGAGCGGACGGCCCGCGGTCCTCAGATCGCGGAGGTAGGCGCCGATCTCCGCCGGCGGCCTGAAGGGAATGAGATAGCGGAGCCGCTCGTCGATGGGGAACAGCGCGACTCGCTTGCCGGCACTCTCGGTCCAGAAGGGGGCGTGGAGCTGGTCCCGCTCGAAGCCGCTCACCAGGAAGTGGCGGTCGTCGAGCACGACGTAGCGCACGCCGGCATCGGCCAGCTGCGCCGCCAGGTCGGGCTCCCACACGCGCTCGGTGAGCCATAGCCCGGTCGCCACGACGCCGAAGCGACGCCGGATTGCCTCACGCATCCACGCCACCTGCTCCACCCGATCGGCCGGGAGGAGCGACGCGAGCACCGGTTCGTAGAACCCCGCCAGCAGCAGCTCGATCTGGCCGTCCGCCGCCAGGCGACCGATCATGTCGAGGTAGGCCGCGTCATGCGCGTCGAGCCACTCGAGCAGTGGGCCGGAGATATGCAGCGTGAACGGGAAGAAGCGTCGCTCCGCCAGCCGCTCCACGAGCGGGCGGTAGACGTCCCGCAGGTGATCCGCGAAGACGTGGTCGAAGTTCCCCACCGGCTGGTGCAGGTGCACGCCGAACACGAAGCCGACCGGGTTCACCGCTTCACCTGCGTCAGGTAGAGCTCCCGCCCCGACCCTACGGCGGGATCGTTGCTCGGCGCAAGCGCCAGGCGCTCGAGCAGCCCCGCCTCGAGGCGCGCCGCCTCGGCGGGGGGGCCCGCCAGCTCGATGGCCCGCGCGGCCGAGCGCAGCACGATCACCGACTCGATCCCGGCGATGTCGTCGAAGAACCAGCCGCACGAGGTGAACATCCGCAGCAGGTGCCGCTCAAGCTCCGGCGGCAGGGGTCGGCCGTCGCGCTCGAACGGGGCGCGCACCTCCGCGGCGAGCCAGTCGAGCGCGGCCCGCAGCGGCGCGCGCCAACGCTGGTGGAGCCCGCGCTCCGGCGCGGCGCGACAGCCGCACTCGCCGCGCCAGCGCTCGACTCCGTGGGGGCAGCTCCACGAGCTGGGAGCGACGAGCCGCACGTCCTCCTGGGGCGGCTGTCGCGTGAGGAAGCTGGCGAAGTTCTCGACGCGCACGTCGTCACGCTGCCTGAGGCGTTCCAGCACGCGGGCCAGGACCACGTCGCCGCCCTTGTGATGGTGCCCGTAGGTCTCCCCATCGGTCGCGACCGCCACCAGCTGGTGCGGCCCGGCGGTCAGCCGCTCGATCCACGCGTCCGCATCGCGCACCAGCGGCCCGAACGCGACGTCGTGCGAGATCGCGCCGTCGTAGGTGAACACGGCAATGCGGCGCCCGCCGCTGGTGCGATACCAGCCGGGGAGGCCGCCCGCGGGGATGCGCTCCACCTGGTGTGGCGCCAGGATCGTGAAGTGGATGCCCTCGGCGGCCAGCACGTCGAGCGTCTCGTCGTCCGCCGCCGTTTCCGGGAGCCACATGCCTTCGGGCTCCCGACCGAAGCGGCGCCGAAAGTCGGCGATGCCCCAGCGCACCTCGGTCACTTTGTCGCGGCGGGGGGCGAGGGGCAGGATCAGGTGATGGTACGGCATGGCGACCGCACCGCCCGAGCGGCCGGCGGCGATCACCGCCGCGTACGTCTGCGGGGCGTGGCGCTCCATCCACTCGAGCAGCGTCGGCCCGAAATCGAAGCTCATGGACCCGAGCGACGGGGCCACGCGGGCGTAGCTTTCCTGCTCGATGCGCTCGTTCCAGTCATGGAACGGCGCGGCATTCGCCTCGACGGGAATGGTTCCGGTCCACGGATCGTCGCGCGGTGGTTGGTAAAAATGCCCGTGGATGACGACGGATCGCTTCAACCGGCGAGCGCCTCCGCCACCTGGGCGAGCACATTGGGGAACAGATCATCGCGTCGCGCGAGCTCGTCGGCCAAACGCCCGGCGGCCTCGAGCTCGCCGCCGGCGAGCGCCTTGATCAAGCGCTCGGCGTCGTCGCAATGCAGCGTGAACCGGCGCTCGGCATAGTCGACCACCGCCCCGGTCGAAATGATGAATTGCCAATCGGAGGATTGCGCCAGCAGCAGCTCCCGCGCCGCCTGGGCCAGCGCCGGTCGCGCGGGCGTCGAAGCGAGCGCGGCGGGAGCCGCGTCCCAGAACCCCTCCTCCAAAGATGCGAGCCGTTTCCACGTCCACGCCGTCCGGTCGTTCAGCCACATGCTGTGATCGCCGTTCGCTCCCCAGGAGCCTTCAGCCAGCTGCAACCCGGTCGTGGCGGGGTGCGCCTCGAGGTGCTGCGATGCCGTCACCGCACGTACGCTTCTCCCGCGCAGCGCGCGATAGGTCGCCGCCAGGAAGTCCGCCCCCTCGAACCACCAGTGTCCGAATAGCTCGGTATCGAACGGCGCGACGATGACTCCGTCGCCATTCCCCGGCTGCTCCTGCGCGACGCTCTCGAGCAGGTGGGCGAAGTGCGACGCGTGACCCGCCGCCCGGTCGTGCGCCACGCGCGGCTCGTACGGGCGTTTCGCGCCGAGGTCGACATTGGCACCGCTCACCCGCCACAGCTTGAGGCCACCGGGCCAGCGGATCTTATGGAACTCGAGGTACGATTCGTCACCGGGATAGCCCTGGTGGCGGCTCCAGATCTGCATGGAGGAGCGGGGGTCTCGCACCAGCGCGGCGACCGATCCCCGCGCGGCCCGGGACACGCGATATGCGCGATACGG
>QHUD01000078.1 GCA_003221085.1 Gemmatimonadota bacterium | reverse complement strand
ATGGCGGCGCTGGTGGCGGGGCAGGCGGGCGGCGGCGACAAGCGGGGGATGGAGTCGGCGGCACTGCTCGTGGTCCGCGCGAACGGCGGCTACCTGGGCCTGAACGATCGCTACATCGACATCCGCGTGTACGACGATACGAATCCGATCCGCGAGCTGCAGCGGCTGTACCAACTGCACCGGCTGTACTTCTTCACGAGTCGCCCCGAGGACCTGATTCCGGTGACCCTGGACGTCGTGAAGCAGCTCGAGCCGATCCTGCTGCGGGAGCCCGCGGGCCAACCCGAGAAGTGGCTCGCCGTCCCCCAGGGCGTCGCGAATCGGAGGTTCCTTGAGGCGCTCGCGAACTTCATGTATTGGGAGAACTACGACGTCCGGGTGCGGATGGACGGCAAGATCGACACGGTGGTGCTGGACGACATTCTCAAGCGGCGCAAGCCATGAGCGTGATTCGCGGCGTGCTGTCTTGGTTCCGTGACGCCTTCGGGCCCGGGCCACGCACCGCGGACGGGCGGCGCTCCGGAGGCAGCATGGACATCAAGCGCGACCGAATGGTCTTTCTCGGCTACGGTAAGTACTGGCGCTCCGACGCCATTATCGGGTTGATGCCGATCGAGGAGGAGCGCGGTCCCAAGCGGCGGACGAACGTCTTCGTGCAGGGACGCGCGGAGCCGATCATCGCCTCGCGCACCGAGCAGAGCATCCTGGACGAGATGGGCGCGACCGGCGACGGCTTCCAGGTCCAGGGGCTGCGGGAGGCGGTCACTGACCTGCTCGCCGCGTTCCACGAGATCTCGCCGGCGCTGCGGCGCACCCTTCAGAACGAGCACCACCTCGATGTCGAGCAATGGGAGCAGCGGCTGGGCGAGCTCCTGCGGGCTCCGCAGCGGTCGGAGCCCGGCGAGCAGAACGACCTCTTCGAGTGACGAGCCCCCCACCCGGCTCGTCGTGGTTCGGCCACCCGCGTGGCCTGTCCACGCTCTTCTTTACCGAGATGTGGGAGCGCTTCAGCTATTACGGGATGCGGGGGTTCCTCATCCTGTACGCCACGGCGTCGATCGCGACCGGGGGCTTGGGGTTCGACGTTCAGCATGGTGCGAGCGTGGTCAAATGGTACACCAGTTCCGTCTGGCTCACTCCCATTTTGGGCGGCTTCCTCGCCGATCGTTTTCTCGGGCAGTATCGCAGCGTGCTCCTCGGCGGCCTGATCATCGCGGTCGGCCACTTCACGCTCGCTTTCAAATCGCTCCCCAGCTTTTTCACAGGCCTCGTCCTAATCGTGCTGGGCACCGGTTTGCTCAAGCCGAACATCAGTGCCATGGTCGGCTCCTTGTACGACCAGGGCGACGCCCGGCGCGATGCAGGCTTCTCGATCTTCTACATGGGCATCAACGTCGGCGCCTTCCTTGGCATTATCGGGGCCGGATGGCTTGCGCAGAAAGTCGACTGGCACATTGGCTTTGCCGCCGCCGGCGTGGGGATGACGCTGGGACTGATCCAGTACGTGATCGGAAAAGGGCGCTTGCAGCCCGCGCTGGATCGCCTCGTCGCAGGGCGCGCGCACGTACCCAACGTCGGCGGGAGCTCGGCCAGACCTGGAATCGGAGCCCGATTGCGGCAGCTCTGGGATTGGGTGCGGAGCTTTACCGGCGAGGAGCGCAAACGTATCGCGGCGGTGTTCGTGCTGTTTGTATTCGCGGCCCTGTTCTGGGGTGCTTACGAACAGGCAGCGTCAACTTTGAATCTGTTCGCTGATCGGTACACGGATCTCAACATCCTCGGTTACCAGATTCCATCCTCCTGGCTCCAGTCCGTACAACCGATCATGGTGATCACGCTCGCGCCTGTCCTGGCGTGGCTGTGGGTGCGCCTTGGACCTCGCGAGCCATCGAGTCCAGCGAAGTTCGCAATCGGCTTGCTGTGTACAGGCCTTGCGTTTCTGCTCCTCGTCCCCGCAGGACTGATCGCGCAGGGCGGAGCGGGAATCAGAGTCAGCCCACTGTGGCTGGTGGCGGCGTACACGATCGAGGAGATCGGAGAGCTGTGCCTCAGCCCGGTGGGCTTGAGCGCGGTGACAAAGCTCGCGCCCACGCGCATCGTCAGTCTCATGATGGGAGTTTTCTTCCTATCGAATTGGCTCGGGAACCTGCTCGCGGGCTGGACGGCGGGCTTCTTCGGGTCGATGCCGCTCGCGCAGCTGTTCGGTGTCACGGCCGCCGTGTCGCTGGGCGCCGCGGTGGTCATGTTCGTGCTCCTCAAGCCGGTCCAGCGGTTGATGGGCGGGGTGCGGTAGCGGGTTCCTCTCCATAAACAGATCCTTCCCGCGCGCGCGTGCCGCGCGCTCGCTCAGGATGACAGCGCCACGCGGCTTCGGTGGGAGAAGAAGTGGCGTCCCTATCGGCGCCCCGTCGCGCTGCTCCCTCCCCCCATCCGCCGCTGGAAGAACGCCGCCGCCGCCTCGTATGCCGCGACCCAGTGCGCGTGCGTCAGAAAGTCGTGGATGTCGTCCGGGAAGATCAGCTGCTCGACCTCGACCGCATGCGTCCGCAGGGCGGTCGCGAGCTGCACGGTCTGGCTGAATTGCACGTTGCGATCGTCGTCACCGTGGATCAGCAGCACCGGCGAGCGCCAGGTCTTGACGGAGGCAATCGGTGAGGACTCGTACGCGAGCTTCGCCGCCTCTGACTGCTTCGCCGGGTCATACGTGGGGACCCAGTTCTGGATCTCGATGTTCCAATCGTGCACCCCGTGCAGATCCACGCCCGCCGCGAAGAGGTCCGACGCGCGGGCGAGGCCCATGGCCGTGAGGAACCCACCATACGAGCCGCCCCACAGGCCGATCCGCCTGGGATCCACCTCCGGACGGCCGCGCAGGTAGCGACCCGCTCCGAGCACGTCGTTGAACTCGCTCGCGCCCTGGGCGCCGTAGCGCAACGCCTCGCGGAACTCCATCCCGTAGGCGATCCCGCTGCGGTAATTGACGGACAGCACGACGTAGCCCCGGCTCGCGAGGTACTGGTTCAGCGCGTAGGCGTTGCGGTAATAGTAGAAGTAGTGCCACCCCAGGAGCATTTGACGCCGCGAGCCGCCGTGGAAAAAGATCACGGCCGGCCGCCGGTCCCCCGCCGTGACGCCGCGCGGCAGGAACAGCTGCCCGTGGATGGTCATGCCGTCGGTAGCCTGGAACAGCACGGGCTGCGGGTCGACCAGCCCGGCTACCGGGAAGTCGGCCGGAATCGCTCCCGGCGCGAGCTCCCGGGGCGCGCCCCCGCCGAGGAGAATGACGGGGCGGGGCGGCGCGCGGGTGCCGGCCTGGATGAAGGCTACCCCGCGACCGTCGCCAGTGATCACCGGCGTCCACTCGAGGTCGGTGCCGCGCGTCAGCGCCGTCGGCGGGCCCCCCGTTACCGAGACCTTCCAGATGTGACGCCGCTCGATGTCATCCTGATTCGAGCTGAACACGATCGTCGCCCCGTCGGGGCTCATGGCCACGTGCTCGACCTCGAAACCTCCCGGCGTGAGCAGGGTGGCCCGGCCTCCCTCCACGGGCACGGAGTACAGATGCGTCCAGCCATCCTTCTCCCAGGGGAAGGCGATGCGGTTGCCCGCCGCCCAGCGGATCTGATTGTCGGCGACGATCTCCCGGAACACGCTGCCGCGGCCCGTATCGGCGATCCACACGTGGCGGCCGGTGGCGCTGCCCACGTCGGCGACGCGGATGGACCACGGCTGGCCCGCCCGCTGGGGCGTGAACGGCAGTCCGTCCGCCCCGGCCGGAAGGCGCAAGAAGGCGACGCGCCGGCCGTCGGGGGACCACGCCGGCTCCGCGTCCGAGTCGACGCTCGGGTCGAGAAAGCGCAGCAGCTTCGTCGCGACGTCGTAGACGGCGATGAACGCGTGGTCGCCCCGGGCGCTCACGAACGCGAGCTGCGTCCCGTCGGGAGACCAGCGCAGCGAGCCGGCGGACCCGCGCGCGTGAATCAGCTGCTCGGCGGCCCCCGTGTCCGCGAGCGAGGCCCACCAGATCTGGCCGCGCCGCACGAACGCCACGCGGTCGCCCTTGGGGGAAATCGCGGGCGCGCGTCCCTCGCCGATGCGCCGCGGATTTCCGCCGGCGGCCGGTACGACCCACACCGCCTGCTCGACACCCGCGACCAGACTATGGGGGTTCGGGTACTCCCCCTTCTCGTTCGGGCCGCCACCGCGCACGAACACGATGGCGCGCGTGTCGGGCGTCCACCGCAGATCGCCCAGCTCCTGCCCGTCGTCGTCGGCGTACGCCGTCACGGCCCGCCCGGCGTAGTCAGGCGGTGCGGCGACCCAGATGTTCCGTGCACCGCGCGTGTTGAAGACCCAGGCGACCGAGCCGCCCGCCGAAGCGGTGGTGAGCTCGTCGGGGAACGGGGCGCCCATCACCTGCTCGATGGTGAACGTCGATTGCTGCGCGGCGAGGGGAACGGAGGCGAGCAGGGCGAGTGAGGCCGATGCAAGAAGGCGAAGGGGCGTAGTCATGGGGCAAGAAACTACCCTTTCCCTCCCCGCGAAGCGACGGGAGCCTGGCATCCTGAGCGCCGCAGGCGCGAAGGATCCGCTCTCCTCGAACAGATCCTTCGCTCGCGCGCGTGCCGCGCGCGCGCTCAGGATGACAGCGCCGCGCGGTTTCATGCGTCGGTCTATCCCCTCAGTTGAACCGCGTCGTCCGCCAGAGCAGCCAGCTGGTGCCGGAAAGCAGCGCGAGCATCGCCGCGGTGAGGCCCCCGACCCATCCCCAGCCGATCGTCAATTGGGGCACGCGGGCCACGAGCCCGAACCCGACGAACGTCGCGGTAGCGCCTCCGACCAGCACCCAATCGAGCCAGGTGCGGCGGCCGGGAGATACGCTGGAGCTCTCGCCGGCGAGGGCGGCGCGGACGTACGCCGGGTCGATGCCGTAGCGTGCGCCTTCCCGCGCCGCCGCATCCTGCCAGCGGCGGTGCTCGGCGCCCGTGGCGGAGGCGAGCGCGATCGCCACGGCGCCCAGCGCCATCAGGAGTGAGCCGCCGATCACCTGTCCGTAGGTCGTCCCCGCACCGCCGCGCAGCTCCCCGAACACCAGCAGCCCCCACACGAGGCCCCACAGCTGGTTCGTGTTGGACAGCGGAATCCCCCGGCTGATGCCGACGTATTTCGCGGCGTACTGCTGGAACAAATCGCCCACCACCCACACGAACCCGCCGAGCAGGAGCCAGAACAGCACGTCGCGCGCGCCGGCGA
>QHUD01000077.1 GCA_003221085.1 Gemmatimonadota bacterium | reverse complement strand
CGTTCACCGAGACGCGCGCGTTCACGAGGTCGTAACTCCCCGGGAACGCTACGGCGAGACCTTGCAACGTGACGTCGCTCGCGAGCGGCCCCGAGTCTCCCTGCTGCACCAGCTCACGCACGCGAATCGAGCCCATGTTGCAGAACATCAACTGCGCCTCCCCGGTGGCCGCCAGCACGGCGACGCGGACGTTGGGCAGGTCGGCCCGGACCTCCTGGCCATGAGAGACTTTCGCTTCCTGCAGCCGCTCCCGCAGCTTGAACGACTGTGACTGCGCTGTGATACGGGCTTCCATACGCCACCTCCTGTTGAATGTGGTCGTACGCCTGGTGGGGAGGGGGAGTTCCCAGTGTGAGAAGAGATTCACAAACTCTCCCCGATTCGTCCGCACGGCGCCAGCGGAGTCTCCGTGCTACGCCCGGCCGGACGGGTGTTGGGTTCATTACGGTGAGCCCCGGGCCGTCGGCCCGGGGTTAACCCACCCACATGGCCGGACGGCGTCGGACGGAACCCCGGTGATGAGGCCCTGCAGACCTGCCACCCCGTCGGCTTGCCCGCATGGTCTCTTCAAAATCGCGCGGATCGCCACCGCGTGCGCGCCCGAGTGGGTTAACCCCGGGGCCATGCACCGGGGTTCAAAGCGCGCAACGCCTGTGCGCCGGTCCGTGTCGACCAGGTGCAACCGTGCCCTACGACCGGGGTATCCCGTTAGGTTGGACGTTGTACGTCCGACTCCGTATGCCGATTCGACCGCGTCTCACCCGTCCGCCGCGGATCCTCATCGCCAGCGATCAGAACCACGCCCTCTCGGACGTCGTCAGATCGCTCGGGCGACGCGGGTACTCCGTGCTGCGCGTGTTCGCCGAGGCCTCGGTGCTCGAGCGGGCTCGCACAGCGCGGCCCGATGTCATCGTGCTCGACGCGGGGCTGGGCGACGGGTACAGCCTCGAAGTGAGTCGCGCGCTGCGCGCCGACCCGTTGATCGGTTCCAGCACACCGATTCTCCTGCTCGTGCCCGGGCGTCCCCGTCGCGAGGACCATCTCGCGGCGTTGCGGGCAGGCGTGTGGGAGCTGGTGCGCCAGCCGCTGGACGTGGCCGAGCTGCTCGGCAGGCTGGACCGCTACGTGCTGGTCAAGGTCGAGCGGGACGGCGTGTCGCGTCGCGACCTGGTGGACGACGTAACCGGATTGTACTCGACGCACGGATTGGCGCGCCGCGCCGGCGAGCTGATCCTCCAGGCGGCGCAGCACAACACCTCGGTCGCGTGCGTGGCGGTCGCGCCCGCCCGTGACGGCCACGAAGCAGGGTCCGACGGGCTCGATGGGCTGCGTGGTGTGGCGCGGCTGCTCGAGGCGAGCGGGCGCCGCTCCGACGCCATCGGCCGCATCGGACCCGCCGAATTCGCGGTCGTGGCGGCGGGTGTGAACCGGGCCGGGGCGCGGCAGCTCGCGAAGCGGCTGCGGGACTCCCTCGGTGGCGAGCTGCGCGCGGGGTACGACGCCGTCGGCAGCCGGCGGGCGAGTCAGGGCGCGCTCGAAGCGCGGAGCCTCCTGGCGCGGGCCGCGCGCGCGCTCGAGATGGCGAAGCTCGAGGGGAAGTGGGTGCGCGAGGGTAAAGACGGGTAGACCAACCCCGGGGCGCTGCCCCGGGGTTCAGGGAAGACGTACCGCGGTGCCGGGGTGGGAACCCCGGGCCATGGGCCCGGGGTCGGTCCACCCACACGCGCGCGGCGCTTACAACAGGGTCACCGAAACGACTTTCGAACTCGATCCTGACGCGCCGCTTGCGTCCGTCACGGTCACGGTGATCGTGAAGCTGCGTGGCAAGACGATGATATAGGTGTGCCCGGAGCTGAGGGAGCCCTCGCTCGTAGCGGTACCCCTCGACGTCGAGCCATCGCCCCAATCGATCGTGTACGACCACGGACCGTTGTGGTTTCCATCGCTGAAGCTCCACGTGAAGGAGTAGAGCAGACCGGTAATCGCGTTGTCGTTCGATCCGGCGTTCACGGTCGGAGCTACGTTAGCCGCCGCCGGCGCCGCCACGGTCACCGTGTGGGAGACATTATCGGTCGCCCCCTGATTGTCGGTGACCGTCAGGGTGACGGTGTAGCTACCCGGCGCGGTGTACACGTGCGTCGGGTTCTGGTCGGCCGCCGTTCCACCGTCGCCGAAGGTCCAGCGATAGCCGGTGATCGAGCCGTCCGGATCACTGCTCGTGCTGGTAAAGGTGCACACGAGCAGCGTACAGCTCGAGGTGAACGCCGCGACGGGCGGTTGATTCGGCGGCGGGGGCGCGGTCACCGTCACGGTGTGCGAGACGCTGCCCGTGGCGCCCTGGTTATCGGTGACCGTGAGCGTCACCGTGAAGGTCCCGCCCGCGGTGTACGTATGCGACGGATTCTGGGTGGTCGCCGTCGCACCATCACCGAACGTCCACGCGTAGCTCGCGATCGTGCCGTCGGGATCGCTGCTGGTGCTCGTGAAGCTGCAGGTGAGCTGCGTGCAGCTCGAGGTGAACGCCGCGACGGGCGGTTGATTGGGCGGCGGGGGCGCCGTGACCGTCACGGTGTGCGAGACGCTGCCCGTGGCGCCTTGGTTATCGGTCACCGTGAGCGTCACCGTGAAGGTCCCACCCGCGGTGTACGTATGCGACGGATTCTGGGTGGTCGCCGTCGCACCATCACCGAACGTCCACGCGTAGCTCGCGATCGTGCCGTCGGGATCGCTGCTGGTGCTCGTGAAGCTGCAGGTGAGCTGCGTGCAGCTCGAGGTGAACGCCGCGACGGGCGGTTGATTCGGCGGCGGGGGCGCGGTCACCGTCACGGTGTGCGAGACGGTCCCCGTCGCGCTTTGGTTGTCGGTCACCGTGAGGGTCACGGTGAAGGTTCCGCCTGCGGTGTACGTATGCGACGGATTCTGGGTGGTCGCCGTCGCACCATCACCGAACGTCCACGCGTAGCTCGCGATCGTGCCGTCGGGATCGCTGCTGGTGCTCGTGAAGCTGCACGTGAGCTGCGTGCAGCTCGACGTGAATGCCGCGACGGGCGGTTGATTGGGCGGCGGGGGCGCCGTGACCGTCACGGTGTGCGAGACGCTGCCCGTGGCGCCTTGGTTATCGGTCACCGTGAGCGTCACCGTGAAGGTCCCGCCTGCGGTGTACGTATGCGACGGATTCTGGGTGGTCGCCGTCGCACCATCACCGAACGTCCACGCATAGCTCGCGATCGTGCCGTCCGGATCGCTGCTGGTGCTCGTGAAGCTGCAGGTGAGCTGTGTGCAGCTCGACGTGAACCCGGCCGTCGGCGACTGGTTCGGCGGCGCCGTAACTGCGAACGTCTGACTCGTCGCGGCCGTGAGTTGTGACGCCGTCGCCCCCAGCGTGTATCCCGTGCCCGGTTTGTCGATCCGCAGATTGGGGAATGTGGCGACGCCGCTCACCGGGTTGATCGGCGCTCCGCCCGACAGCGTGCCGCCATTGGAAGCCGGACCCAGCGCCAGGCCGATCGCGCCCGTGAACCCCTGCACGACGTGCTCGGATGCATCGAGCGCCGCCACCTGGACCGGCGGCGCGATCGCCGCGCCGGCGACTACGGTGGTCTGGGGCTGCTGGATGAATCCCAGGTGGGTCGGCGGCGGCGGGGGCGGCGGCGGCGTGGGCGTGATGTCGAACGCGACGCTCGTGTCGATCGGCGTTGCGCTCCCGAGCGCGGCGGTGAGGGTGTACCCCACGCCGACGTGATCGATCTTGACCTCCGGGAACGTGGCCACGCCGGCAACGGCCGGCGCGATGGCTCCCGCGATCGCGGCATTCTTGGAGACGCTCGCGTCGTTACCGATCCGCAGCCGGATCGAGCCGGCGAAATTCGTGGCCTTGTTTCCCAGGGCATCGTACGCGGTGACCTGGATGGGCGGCTTGATCACGCTGTCCTGCATCGCGCTACTCGGCGGCACGGTGAACAGGAGCTGGGTGGCGGGCGCCGGCATGACGCTGAACGCCGCACTCGTGTCGGCGCCGAGCTTCGGCGCAGCGGCGGTGAGCCGGTACCCGCTGGCCGCCTTTTCCAGGCGGAGTCCGACGAAGGTGGCGACGCCGTTGACCGAGCGCACCTGCTTCGTTCCTCGCAGCGAGTCACCGGTCGGGTTCGCGCCGAGCGACAGGATGACCAGCGTGTCGCGCAGCGTGACGTTACCGGCCGAGTCCTGCACCGTGACCTGCACGGGCGGATCGATCGGCTCGCCGGCGCGCGCGCTGCCGAGCGACGAGGCAAAGGCCACCCGGGCCGGGGGGGCCTCGGACGGCGGTGTCTTCGCCCCGTTCAACAGCTTGTCGATGCGGCAGCTCGCGACGAGGGGCACGAGCGCCAAAACAGAGACCAGCTTCATCGGCTCATAGCAGAGTAACCGTGACCGTCTTGCTGGCCGAGCCCCGATTGCCGTGCGCGTCCACCACGGTCACGGTGAGTGTGTACTGGGTGAAGGCGACACCCGCATACGAGTGCGAGCCGCCGATCGACCCCTCGCTCGACGTCCCGAATGTCGTTTGCGAGCCATCGCCCCAGTCGATAGTCACGTTCCACGGCCCATCGTGGTCCGGATCGCTGAACGACGCCCCACTCAGCGTGAAGACCAGGCCGACCACCGGGTTTTGGTCCGGTCCGGCGGTTACGACCGGCGGCTGATTAAAGACTGGGGGCGCGGTGACCGTGACGGTGTGCGACACGATGGCCGTGGCGTTCTGGTTGTCAGTGACCGTGAGGGTCACGGTGAAGGCCCCGGCCGCGCCGTACGTATGCGACGGATTCTGGGTGGTCGCGGTACCACCGTCGCCGAACGTCCAGCTATAGGCCGTGATCGTGCCGTCCGGATCGCTGCTCGTGCTGGTGAAGGCGCAGTCCAGCTGGTTGCAGCTCGAGCTGAAGGCAGCCGCCGGCGGCTGGTTGGCCGGCGCCGTGCATGTAATCGCGAAGGTCGTCTGGTTGGCGCCGCCCGCTGGCACGCTGATCGTCCGCGGATTCTGCCCGCTCACCACGCAGTTGCTCGCCACGCCCCCGAGCTGCACCGAGTGATCGCCGGCGGCGAGCCCGGGGAAGGTGACGCTCCCATTGACCGTGATCGCCTTGCTGGCGGCGTCCACGGTGACCGTGTAGCCGTTGGGATCTGAGCCCGTACCGCCGGTGGTCGTGGTGACGGTGAGGTCGCCGGTCGTGGGCGTGTAGGCGGTGCCCGCCTGATCGATCCGCAGGTCGCTGAACGTGGCCACGCCGTTCACCACATGCGCCGTGTCGGTGCCGGTGAGTGTGCCGCCACCGGGGTTGTTCTTGATCGCGATCGTCACGAGGATGGTGTCGGCCCCCGCCACAGGCGTCCCGGCGGAGTCGACGACGGCGACCCGGACCAGGCCGAGGGGCTGCCCGGCGCGAGCGGTGCCGGGACTGGACGCGAAGGCGAGGCCAGCGGGCGGGTCGTGGGACAACCGGGTGCCCCCGCCACCGCTGAATAGCTTATCGAAGTGGCAGCTGGCGACGACCGGCGCCAGCGCGAGAAGGTACGCCGTCTTCATCGCCCCAACCGGCGCTGCAAGGGCCGCACCGGCTCGCGAGCCTGAAACGGGGTCCTATCGAGATGGGGCCGGGCGCATCGCTCTGACACTTCCTGCGGAGGCGAAGCAACAGGTGTGTTATGCTCTCGGCAGCTCTACAGCAGGCTTCGATACACGTCCGCCGTCTGTTCCGCGGTCCGCTGCCAGGTGAAAGTGCGGGCCCGCGCCCGGCCGCGCTCGATCAGTTCTTCGCGACGCAACGCGTCGTCCGACAGGCTCTCGAGCGCTTCGACGTACGCCGCCGGATCGCGGCCCTCGACCACTACCACCGCGTCGCCCCCGACTTCCTTCAGCCCTCCGGCTCCGGACGTGACGACCGGGAGGCCTGACGCGAAGGCTTCGATCACGGGATAGCCGAAGCCTTCATACAAGGAAGGGAACAGCAGCACATCCGCCGAGCGGTACGCCCGCCGCAGCGTGCTCTCGTCCGCCAGCGGCGCGGTGCGCACGAAGCGGCGCAGGCCCAGCCGCTCGATCAGCTGCTGCTGATCGTTCGAGAACCGGCCGCCCACCTGCAGCAGGTACGCATCCGCCTCAGCGCGCAGCCGCGCCACCGTATGGATCACCAGGGGCACGTTTTTCCGCTCGACCGTGCTCCCCACGTGCAGCACCACGAAGGCGTCGTCGGGGATGCGCCAGTCGGCCCGGCCCCGGGTGCGCGCGTTGGGCGCCTCGGAGAAGAACGCGCGGTCCACACCGAACGGCACCACGCTGATGCGCCGGTCGTCGCCCAGCCAGGTCGCGAGCTCGCGCTTCAGCCACTCGGTGCCCACGATGTATGACCGCGCGAGCCGCAGCGCCTTGAGCGTGCCGCGCAGGAACCGGTTCCGCACCCCTTCGCGCCAGCCATCGGTGGGCGAGCGCAGGATGATGACGGGCATGAGGTCGTGCACGGTGACGATCGCCGGGCGGCGCTGCACCCGAGTGACCATGTGGGCGTAGCCGTGATCGAGGATGTGTACCAGCTGGGCGCGCTTCGCCTCGCGGCGCAGCCACCAGGGATACAGCACGTAGCGGGCGACGTAGCGCTGCGGCTCGTGCAACTGACCGGGCAGCACGAGCTTCATGGGATCCACGTCCTGCGCCCACCACCGGGGATAGCCGCCCGAGGTGCGGCCGTTCCCCCGGTCGCGCGTCAGGTCGCCGATCGACGCCGCGAGCCGCACCTCGAACCCCGGATCGGTGCTCTCCAGCCAGTCGTGCAGCCGGTGCGCGTAGCGATCCATCGAGGGCCAGCGCTCGAGGGGGAGATCGGGGACGAGGAGGACTCGCGTCATGGAAGGCGTTGCACGTTGCAGGTTACACGTTCCACGGTGCGCGGTTCGTGTCGCCGCTCACATGACGTGCAACGTGCGACGTGCAACGTGTGACGCAGTTCACGAAACAATCTCCCTCCAGAATTCGAGCGTCCGCTCCGCAACAGCGTCATCTGAAAAGAGTCGCATGGCTCGCGCGCGCCCCGCCTGCGCGAGCGGCCGACGCTGGTCGGCGGCGGCGAGGCGGCGCAGCGCCGCCGCGAGCGCCAGCGGGTCGTCCCCCGGGACCACGAGCCCCGCATCACCGATCACCTCGGGCGTCGCGCCCGCGCTCGTTCCCACCACCGTCACCTCGTGCGCCATCGCCTCCGCCACCACGTGCGCCGCGGGCTCGGCCCACGTCGACAGCCGGCGCGCCGGCAGCACCAGCACGTCCAGCTCGGGCCAGAGCTTCGGCACCTCCTCGGGCGGCAAGGCGCCGGCCCAGCGCACGCGCGCCGCGAGCCGCAGGTCCGATGCCAACCGCTCCAGCCGCTCGCGGTCGGGGCCGTCGCCCACCACCGTCAGGTGCCAGCGATGGGCCCGGTTCTCCGCCAACGCCTGCAACAAAGTATCGATTCCCTTCTCGGGGACCAAACGGCCCACGCATCCGATCGCCAGACCGTCGTGATATGCGTGCTCGGGCTCGGTCGGCACGTGGACGCCGAGCTGGGGGATCACGCCGACCCGGAGGCCCGGGACCAGCTCACGCACCAGCGCCGCTGCCCCCTCGCTCCCGGCGATCGCGCCGCGCAGCCGTCGCAACGTGCGGTTGCGGCGCCAGCCGCCGAGCCAGGGCAGTTGGAGCTCGACGTTCTGGTGGGTGAAGAGCACGGCGGGAAGCTTGAGCTGGCGCGCCGCCCGCACCGTCTGCCGGGCGGCCGGAGCCGTGGG
>QHUD01000205.1 GCA_003221085.1 Gemmatimonadota bacterium | reverse complement strand
CGCGTCCATCGCCCGCGAGAAGGCGGGAATCGCGAAGCGCGGCGTCCCATTCGTCACCGGGGAGATGGATCCGGCGGTTCGCCAAGTGCTCGTCGCGGAGGCCGAGCGGCGCGGCGCCCACCCGGTGATCCCGGTGGACTCCGGGGCCGCGCCAACCCGGACGCTCGGCCTGAAGGGACGCCACCAGCACGCCAACGCCTGGGTCGCGCTGGGAGCCCTGAACGCCCTGGCGCCCCGCTTCGGACCCGTCGGCAACGTGTGGCCGGAGAGCTTCGGGCGCGCCTATCTGCCGGGGCGATTCGACGTGCGCGGCCGGTGGATCTTCGACGTGGCGCACAACCCCGACGGCGCCCGCGTGCTCGCCGACACCCTGCGGGAGTACGATCCGCCGCACCCGCGGCGCGCCCTGGTCGGCGTGCTCGGCGACAAGGACTACCTCGGCATGATCGACTGCCTCACCCCGGCCGTCGACGGCTTCGTATTCACGCTGCCCGACAGCGCCCCCGAGCGGCGCCGCTGGGATCTCGGCCGGTTGGAGCGCGACCTGGGCGGCCTCGCGGTGGCGCACGACTTCGAGCCGCAGTTCGAGCGCGCGTTGCAACGGGTGCAGGACGACGCGGCGACGGTACTCGTCACCGGATCGTTTCACACCGTCGGCGACGCGCTCGCCCGCTTGCCCGGCTTCGCGCCGGTCGGCTAAATTGTTGCGATGCAAGGACAAGCCTTACCAGGCTTCCGAGATTTTTACCCCGACGAACTGGCTCTCAAGAACCACATCTTCGCCACCTGGCGCGACGTCGCGCGGCGCTACGGCTTTCAGGAATACGATGGCCCCCCGCTCGAGCCGCTGGAGCTGTATACCGACAAGAGCGGCGAGGAGATCGTGCAGCAGCTGTACGCGTTCGAGGACAAGGGCGGGCGCAAGGTCGCCCTGCGGCCCGAGATGACCCCCACGCTCGCCCGCATGGTCGGGGCGCACGCCCAGGCCCTGAAAAAGCCGATCCGCTGGTTCTCGATCCCCCAGCTGTTCCGCTATGAGCGGCAGCAGCGCGGGCGCCTGCGGGAGCACTTTCAGCTCAATATGGACATCATCGGTGAGGCGAGCCCCCTGGCCGATGCGGAGCTCATCGCGGCCGCGATCGACATCATGCGTGCGTTCGGGCTCGGGCCGGCCGATGTTCGAGCCCGGGTCTCTGACCGACGCGTCCTCCGGACCCTGCTGCTCGGCAGGGGCTTGACGGAGCCACAGCTGCCGGCGGCGTTCGAGGTGATCGACAAGAGCGAGCGGGTCCCGAGAGACGCCATGGCGGCCAAGCTTCGGGAAACGGGAATCGGGAAACGGGAAACGGATGCCGTGTTCGAGATAGCGGCGCTCCGGGGGCTCGACGCGGTAGCGGCGGCGCTCGCCAAAGTGAAGGGTGGGGAAGAGGCGGGTGAGCCGCTGCGCCAGGCGGTCGGGGCTCTGGAGGCGATGGGGCTCGGGGACTTCGTCTTGGTGGACCTCACGATCGTGCGCGGGCTCGCCTATTACACCGGGATCGTGTTCGAGCTGTTCGACACGGGGAAATCGCTGCGGGCAATCTGCGGCGGCGGCCGCTACGACGGGCTGCTCAACGCCCTGGGCGGCGTCGATCTGCCCGCGCTCGGGTTCGGCATGGGAGATGTCGTGCTCGGAGAGCTATTGAAGGAGCGCGGCCCGGCCGACCAGGCGTCGACGAAGCTCGACGCCTTTTTGATCGCCGTGAGCGGCGAGGACATGGCGCCGGTGCTGAAGCTCGCGCACCAGCTGCGCGATCTGGGTGTCGCGGTCGAGTACGGCCTCCGGCCCGCCGCCATCCGCAAGCAGCTCGAGCTCGCGGCGGCACGGGGCGCACCCCGGGCGATTATCGTCGGGCCCGACGAGCGAGCGGCCGGGGAGGTGGTCGTGCGGGACCTGAAGGCCGGCACCGAAGCGCGGGTGCCCATCGCGAAACTTTCGGGACTCTTCCACTAATGGCCCAGGCACAGAAGATCACGCCACGCGCCAAGGACTACAGCGAGTGGTATAACGACGTCGTGATGCAGGCCGAGCTCGCCGACTATTCGCCGGTCCGCGGCTGCATGGTCATCCGGCCCCACGGCTACCGCATCTGGGAGCTGATGCAGGGTGCCCTCGACGAGATGTTCAAGGCGACGGGCCACCAGAACGCCTACTTTCCGGTCTTCATCCCGATGAGCTTCCTCGCGAAGGAGGCCGAGCACGTCGAGGGGTTCGCGAAGGAAGTCGCCCTGGTCACGCACACCCGTCTTAAGGCGACCGGCAAATCGGGCGCGCAGGCGGTGATGGTAGATCCGGAATCGGCACTCGAAGAGCCGCTCGTGGTGCGCCCGACCTCCGAGACGATCATCTACGCGATGTTCGCCAAGTGGATCCAGAGCTACCGTGATTTGCCGTTGCTGATGAACCAGTGGTGCAACATCGTGCGCTGGGAGCTCCGGACGCGCTTGTTTCTTCGTACGACGGAATTCCTGTNCACGTTCCAGGAATCCTGGATGGCGATGCCGGTCATCACCGGCCGCAAAACCGACAGCGAGAAATTCGCGGGCGCGCTCCGCACGTATGCGGTCGAAGCCCTGATGCAGGACAACAAGGCGCTGCAGGCGGGGACGTCGCACAACCTCGGCCAGAACTTCGCCAAGGCGTTTGACGTCAAGTATCAAACCGCGGCGGGGGGGCTCGACTACGTGTGGAACACGTCCTGGGGCGTCACCACGCGCATGATCGGCGGGCTGGTGATGACGCACTCGGACGACAACGGATTGGTCTGCCCCCCCAAGCTTGCGCCGATTCAGGTCGTCATCGTTCCCATCTGGAAGTCGGAGGAGGAGAAACGTCAGGTGTTAGGGGTTGGGGGCAAGGTGCAGGAAGAGCTCGCGAGAGCCGGCGTCCGAGTGGAGCTCGATGCGCGCGACAGCTTGAAGCCCGGCGCCAAGTATTTCGAGTGGGAGGCCAAGGGGGTACCGTTGCGGCTCGAAATCGGCCCGCGGGACGTGACCGCCGGCCAGGTGATGACGGCGCGCCGCACCGGCGGCAAGGCGCCCGCCAAGCTGGACGGGATCGGCGGCGTGGTCCGGAAGACGCTCGATGAGATTCAGGCCATGCTGCTCCAGGCGGCGAAGGATCGACGCGAGGCGCACTCCATTCGCGGCGTCACCAAGCAGCAGTTCCTCGAGTTCATGAAAGGCGATGGTGGATTCGCCTACGGCGGCTTCTGCGGCTCGCCCGCATGCGAGGCCGAGATCAAGCAGCAAACGGGCGCGACGGTGCGGGTGCTCCCCGATCCGGAATTCCGCTCGCCCGAGGTGCCCAAGACGTGTATGTGGTGCGGGAGGCCCAGCGTGGCGGAGGCGGTGTGGGCACAGGCGTACTAGGCTTTGATCCGGCGCTGCTCCGCTCCATCGCGGAGCGGGTCGGCACCCCCACCTACGTCTACAGCGGCAACCTGATCCGCGCCCAGTACCACGCGCTGCACGACGCCCTGAAAGACGTGCCGCACCGCATCTGCTATTCCGTGAAGGCCAACGGCAACATCGGCGTCCTCAAGGTGCTCAAGGCACTGGGCGCGGGCGCGGACATCGTGTCCGTGGGCGAGCTGCGGCGCGCTCTCGCCGCCGGCTTCGAGGCGAGCGCGATCGTGTTCTCCGGCGTAGGGAAGACGGCCCCGGAGCTCCAAGAGGCGATCCGCGCTGGTGTGGGCTTCCTGAACGTCGAGTCCCCCGCCGAGCTGGACGCGGTGATCGCGGTCGTACGGAAGCTCAAGAAGCGGGCGCACCTCGGCATCCGCGTCAATCCGGACGTCGCGACCGAGACGCACCCCTACACGAAGACGGGTGAAAAGACCGCTAAGTTCGGCGTGCCGTACGACGAAGTCGTGAGTGTGGCCCAGCGTGTGGCAGCCGAGCCGCTCTTCACGTTGCGCGGGCTCGCGATGCACCTCGGGTCCCAGATCACCGACGTCGAGCCATATCACCGCGGCACCGTCAAACTCCTCGAGCTGGTGACGGTGCTCCGCGCTTCCGGGATCGACACGATCGAAGCGCTGGATGTCGGCGGCGGGCTGGGCGTGCGCTACCACAACGAGAAAGCTCCGACGCCGCGAGAGTTCGCCGACGCCGTGGCGCCGCCGATCAACCAGGCCGGGCTCGCCCTGCTGTGCGAGCCGGGGCGTTACCTCGTGGCCAACGCCGGGGTACTCGTCACCAAGGTGCTGTACCGCAAGCATGCCGGTGGCAAGGATTTCGTCGTGGTGGATGCGGGCATGACGGACTTCGTGCGGCCCAGCCACTACAACGCCCATCACGAGATCGTCCCGCTCAGGGACGGGAATCGACCCGAGGAGCTGGTCAACGTGGTGGGTCCCATCTGTGAGTCCGGGGATTTCCTCGCGCTCGACCGCAAGCTCCCCGCCGTCGAGGCGGGCGAGTACCTGGCGGTGCTCGGCACGGGCGCCTACGGCTTCGTGATGAGCTCGACCTACAACCAACGGCCCCGGCCGCCCGAGGTACTGGTGGACGGCGACCGCTACTACATCGCGCGCCAGCGCGAAGCCCTCGACGACCTGATGCGCGGCGAAGTGCTCGAGCCGTCCACCTGGTACCGGGCGTGAACCGGATCCTGATCCTCGATTACGGCTCGCAGTTCACGCAGCTCATCGCGCGCCGGGTGCGTGAAGCGCACGTCTACTGCGAGATTCATCCCGCCGCGCGCGGCACCGACCTGGGATTCATCAAGCAGTTCGCCCCGAAGGGCATCATTCTCTCCGGCGGGCCCAACTCGGTGTTCGATCCGGGCGCCCCGACGGCCGATCCGAAGCTGCTCGAGCTCGGGCCGCCGATCCTGGCCATCTGCTACGGCATGCAGCTCGTGGCCCATCTGGCCGGCGGGAAGGTGACGCCGTCCACGGAGCGCGAGTACGGCCGAGCCGAGGTCACGGTCCGGGAGGCGACCGGGCTGTTCGCCGGCTTCGAGCCGCAGGGGTGCATCACCGTGTGGGCCAGCCACGGCGACCGGATCGACCGGCCGCCGCCGCACTTTCGCGTGACGGCATCGAGCCCCAACGCGCCCGTGGCGGGGTTCCAGCACGAGTCCCGGCCGATCTTCGGCGTGCTGTTTCACCCCGAGGTAGCCCACACCCCACGGGGCGGGGAGATGCTGCACAACTTCCTGTTCCAGATCGCCGGCTGCGCGCCCGATTGGACACCGGGGCATTTCATCGAGCAGGAGGTGGGGCGAATCCGCGCGCTCGTCGGCTCGACCAAACGCGCGATCTGCGGCCTCTCGGGCGGCGTCGATTCGGCCGTGGCGGCCGCGCTCGTGCACCGCGCCATCGGCGACCGGCTGACCTGCATCTTCGTGGATCACGGACTGCTGCGCCTCAACGAGCGAGAGCAGGTGGAGCGGACGTTCCGGGCGCACCTCGGGATCGACTTGCGCGTCGTGGATGCGCGCGCGCGCTTCCTCGAGGCGCTGGCCGGTGTCGAGGACCCGGAAGAGAAGCGACGCCGCATCGGCCACACGTTCATCGACGTGTTCGAGCAGACGGCCGAGGACGTGCCGGGAGACGTGGGATTCCTGGTGCAGGGAACACTCTATCCCGATGTGATCGAGTCCGCATCGCCGTTCGGCGGCCCCTCGGTCACCATCAAGACGCATCACAACGTGGGGGGGCTGCGACCCAATCTCCCGTGGAAGCTGATCGAGCCGCTCCGCGAGCTGTTCAAGGACGAGGTGCGCCAGGTGGGCCGCGGGCTGGGCCTGCCGGAAGAGATCGTGGGCCGGCATCCCTTCCCGGGCCCGGGCCTCGCCATCCGGGTGCTCGGCCCCGTCACCGAGGAACGGCTCGATCTGCTCCGCCGCGTGGACGCGATCTACATCGAGGAGATTCGCGCGGCGGGGCTGTACGACCAGATCTGGCAGGCGTTCGCGGTGCTGCTCCCGATCAAATCAGTGGGCGTGATGGGAGACTTCCGGACCTACGATCATGTGGTGGCGCTGCGGGCGGTGACGAGTCGGGACGGGATGACGGCGGACTGGTACCCCTTCCCGGCGGATGTACTCGGCAAGATCAGCAATCGGATCATTAACGAGGTGCGGGGCGTCAATCGAGTGGTCTACGATGTGAGCTCGAAACCACCTGCGACAATCGAATGGGAGTAACGGCGTTGCATGTTCCACGTTGCACGTTCCACGTGGTACACCGTCCGCAATGAGGTGGACCGTCCGTGCGAAATAGGATGATGGTTGCCAACGCGGTACTCGCGAGTCTTGCCCCTGGGAGACTTCCGCCAGCTCCGCGCGTGGCAAGAGGCTGTCCGGTTCGTGGTGTTGTCGCGCCCCGCGATCAGACGCTTGCCGCCCGACGAACGGTTTTCCCTCGACGCACAGTGGCGGCGGGCAGCCCACAGCGTCGCGCTAAACCTGGCAGAGGGTGCAGCGCGCTCCAATCGCGGCAACTTCCGCCGTCATGTCGACATCGCGCGGGGTTCTTTAGACGAGCTCGAGTCGATTCTGGAGCTCGTGCAGGCACTCGACTATTTACCGGAAAACGACTTAGGCGTTGCGCGTGAGCCGCTCGAACTGCGCGAGGATGGTCGCCGGCCTGCTGCGGAGATTGCAGGATGAGTAACGAGTAACGTGTAACGTGCAACGTGTAACGCCTCTAGATATTCTTATCTTCCAGCAACTGAAGGAACTCCTTCCCCGTCCCCACCACCGCCAGCTTCCCCGGCACGTCCGGCTCCTTCGCGAACTGCGCGATCTTGCCGAGCACCGGCAAGTACTGGTTGGACACCTCCAGCGGCGGAGCCACGATCAGGAAGAAGTAGTGCACCGGCTTGCCGTCGATCGCATTGAAGTCGATGCCATCGAGCTTGCGGCCGAAGGCGACCCGCAGGCGGTTCACGGCCAGCGCGCGACAGTGCGGAATCGCGATATTCTGGCCGATCCCCGTCGACCCGAGCGTCTCGCGGCGCTTCAGCATTTTCACGAGGGTCTGCTCGGACTTGTCGTCCAGCTTGAGCAGGCCCACGAGCTCCTTCAAGACGTCGTCTTTGGTGGCGCTTTGCAGCTGCAGGTTGATCGCGTCTTCGGCAAAGAACTCACGCAGGCGCACGTCGCGTCGCTCCGGTCGAAACGGCGGCGAAACGTAATGGCTGGTTGCTCCACGCGCAACGCGTCATTACGTTGTGTCTCATGCACTTCCCGTACCAGACGGGGCACGAGTTCCCCCTCTTCCTCGCCCCCATGTCGGGGGTGTCGGAGTCCCCCTTCCGGCTGCTGTGCCGCCGCTTCGGGGCGGACGTGGTCGTATCGGAGTTCATCTCCGCCGTCGGCGTCGCTCGCGGGCTCGAGCACCTGCTCGACGACATGCGGTTCGAGGAGGCAGAGCGCCCCATCGGCATTCAACTCTATGGCGCGGACGCCACGGTGATGGCGCGCGCCGCCGAGATGGTGACGGAGGCCTGCCAGCCCGATTTCATCGACATCAACTTCGGCTGCCCGGTAAAGAAAGTCGTGAAGAATAACGGCGGCTCGGGCTGCCTCAAGGACCTCGACCTGGTCGACCGGATCATTCGGGTGGTGCGAACTGCAACGCATCTCCCCGTCACCGTGAAGATCCGGAGCGGCTGGGACGAGACGCAGCGCGATCCCGTCACCATCGCGCGTCGCTGCCGCGACGCCGGTGCCCAGGCCGTCACGCTGCACGCCCGCACGCGCACTCAGATGTTCTCAGGTGCGGCAAACTGGGACGAGATCGCCCGCGTGGTCGAGGCGCTCGACATCCCGGTGATCGGCAACGGCGACATCACCACGCCGGCGGACGTCGTCGCCATGCGGGCGCACACGCGCTGCGCCGGGGTGATGATCGCCCGCGGCTCGTTTGGCAATCCCTGGATCTTCACCCAGGCCCGGGATCTCATGGCCGGTCGGCCGGCGCGGCCGGACCCGAGCCCGGACGAGCGGTTCGCCACGGCGCTCGAGCACGCGCGTCTCGCGCTCCGGCTGCAGGGCGACACGCGCAAGACGGCGCTCGAGTTTCGCAAGCACTTCGGCTGGTACACGAAGGGCGTGGCCGGCGCGTCGGGCCTGCGCGAGCGGCTCTTCCAGATCGACTCGATGCAGCAAGCGGAAGCCATCTTCGCGGACTATCTCGCCAGAAGCGCGGTGGAGCAGGCGGCGTGAACGTCGAGGACCTGGGACGCTTCATCGAGCGCCTCCCGTTCGCTTCCATCGATCACCTCCGGCCCGCCACGCAGGGGCATCAGGAGGTGATCTTGTGTCAGGGCAAGACGCCGGACCAGGTGGTCGCGATCGCGGAGCGGCTCGATGCGGCGGCCGGGAGCTTTCTGGCGACGCGCGCCGATGGGGTGCAGCGCGCGGCGCTCGCGGCGCGGTTTCCCAACGTCCTCGTGAACGAGCTGGGCCGCACCGTGTACCTGCCTCCGACCCCCGAGCCCGCGCCGACGGGGCGGGGGACGATCCTCATCGTGACCGCGGGAACGAGCGACCTCCCGGTGGCGGAGGAAGCCGCCGTGACCGCGCGGGCCTTCCACAACAGCGTCGCGCGCCTGACCGACGTCGGGGTCGCCGGCATCCACCGCATTCTCACCCAGACGGACCGGCTGCGCAGCGCCGCCGTGATCATCGTGGTGGCGGGCATGGAAGGCGCGCTCCCGAGCGTCGTCGGCGGGCTCGTGCCGGTGCCGGTGATCGCCGTGCCCACCAGCGTCGGCTACGGTGCGTCCTTCGGCGGCGTGGCGGCGCTGCTCGGTATGCTCAACTCCTGCGCGGCGGGCGTCACCGTGGTCAACATCGACAACGGGTTCGGCGCCGCCGCCGCCGCGAGCCGCATCAATCACGCGTGAAGGGCCCGCGAGCGGGCGTCTGGGTCGGGCGCGCCCTCGCCGTGCTCGGCCTGGCCGCCGTCGTGGCGGCCGTCCTGAGCGCGAACGGCTGGGCGCTGGTCGCCGCGCTGGGCGGGTTCGTCGCGGCCACCGGGTTGGCGCTGGGCCCGCTCGTGCGCGTGTGGCTGGCGGACGAGCCCATCACGCGGGCCTCGGACTTCGAGCACACCCTGGACCTGCTGCGCCGGGCGCACGGGGCTCGGGCGAGCTGGGCGGTAGGGCTCGACGACAGCGAGGTCGAGGTCCTGGGACGCGAAGAGGTGGACGGCGCCGCCCGCGAACGGGGCGCCGCGCTGGTGCAGCTCGCCTCGGTGGACGGCCGCGCCCACGTCGCGCGCGAGCCGGCCGGCAGCTACATCGCGGTGGGCGACTTCCCGTTCGGCGCCGGGCTGCTGCTGGCGCAGCCGGACGCCACGCCTGAGAAAGCCGCGGCCGTCACCGAAGAGCTCCGCCGCATCGTCGCAGGCATGCGGCTCACGCAGCTGCGCGAGACCGGCGAGCAGCCTGCGCAGCTGGTCTCGAAACAGCTGGCCGCGATCGCGGGGGGCGGTCAGACGCTCGATGGGATCGCCAAGGCCGGCGTCGTGTTGGCCCAGCAGTTCACGCAACGTGGGGCCGCCATCGTGCTGCAAGGCATCGGACCCGCGAGCGGTACGCTGCGGATCGTCGCGGTGTCGACGGCGGCCGACAGCCGGCTCGAAGGGTTGGTGCTGCCGCCCGCCGCGCCGGCCGTCCGCGCCGTCACGTCCGGCGTG
The DNA here is from genome assembly GCA_003221085.1 of Gemmatimonadota bacterium. Lineage (GTDB taxonomy): Bacteria > Gemmatimonadota > Gemmatimonadetes > Gemmatimonadales > GWC2-71-9 > AG41. The sequence goes on along the minus strand of QHUD01000205.1, from coordinate 9,230 downwards.
CCGGTGGTCTCACGCGGCGCGGAGGACGTTTTCGGTAGCGCCCTCCCCGACCGCCGCCGCCAGGATCGCGCGGGCACCGCCTACCCGTTGTTCGACGGCCATTTCGTGATCGGCGCCCTGGTGGTGATGGGGCCGCAGCTCCCGTCGGGCAGCCCGGTGGCGGAACAGCTCCAGCGCCTCGTGGCGGAGCTCGGGTCCCGGCTTCCCGCCGCGCGTGCCATCTTCGAGGCGGAGCAGCGGGCGGTCAGCGATCCGCTGACGGGTCTCCGCAACCGGCGCGAGCTCGAGCGTGCGCTGAACCTGCAGACGAGCAAAGCGCCCGCCATCGCGACGTTGATCTACGCCGACCTCGATCACTTCAAGCGGTTGAACGATACCCTGGGGCACGCCGCCGGCGACGCGGCCCTACGCCACGTGGCACGCATCCTCGAAGGGGCGGTGCGCGACAAAGACCTGGTGGCGCGGATCGGCGGGGAGGAATTCGCCGTGTGGATGCCCCACACGCCCATGGTGTCGGGGCTCGAGGTCGCCGAGCGCATCCGGGCGACGGTCGAGTCCACGGCCTGGCGGTGGAGCGGGGAGCCGTACGCGCTGACGATCTCGTGCGGCGTGGCCGCCTTCCCGGACACGGTACGCGACGTGGCCAACCTGCGGGGCGCCGCCGACGCGGCGCTGTACGCGGCGAAGCAGCGCGGCAGGAATCGCGTGGAGCAGGCTCAGGGAGAGGCGACGCGGTACACCGGGTGAATCTCCCACAGGGCGCGCACCGATGAGTTGCAGCGCCCGTGATCGCCGTCGACGCGATCACTGTGCCGTCCGCCGCGGCGATGTTGCCCGTCGAAGAACGCCGCCCCGGTGATGCTCGCCCGAACCGGCCGGGCAAGCACGCCGCCCTTGTGGATCCTCCGATGGCCGATCACCGAGTCGAGCGCCGCCCGCGCCCAGGCGTACCGCGGGCTGTATTGCGGCGCCGGAATCTCGACCACGACACAGGAGTCGGAAGGACTGTCGGCCCGCTCGGTGAGCTCGACGTGCCAGTCGCCGTCGGCTTTGACCCTGTCGACCCGCCGCACCCAGGCGGTGAGGGTGTACACCCCACGCTCGCGGTCCGAGCGGGGAGCGCAGGGGTCCCGAGGCCCGAGGTCGGGCGGCGCCCAGGTGGCGAGAATCTCCGATACCGCTGCCGGCTGCGGCCGGGCGGTGGCGAGCGTGGTGTCCGTCTTCTCGGTCCACCGGTAGTGAGGTACCCGGCACGCTTGCGCTCCGAGTGGCGCAGCGAGGGCGAGGCCGGCAAGCCCCAGCGCGAGGGCGGCGTCAGGCCGTGGCACCGACCAGACCGAGGAGGCGCTCCTGGGAGCTCCGTGGATCGCCGCCCGGTGCCGGCGCACGACGGCGATAGGTGCCATCGGAATCGAGCTCCCAGGCGGTGGGGTCCTCCAGCTCGGTTCTGAGAATGGCGTCGAGCCTGGCGCAGGCGGCGGCGTCGCGCACCGGTGTCACGACCTCGACCCGGTGCCGCAGATTACGGGGCCGCCAGTCGGCGGAGCCGATGTAGTAGTCGTCCGCACCGCCGTTGGCGAAATGATAGATGCGCGCATGCTCGAGAAACCGGCCGAGCACGCTCACGACGTGAATGGATTCAGACAGCCCCACCACGCCGGGACGCAGCGTACAGACGCCCCGCACGACCAGCTCGATGTCGACGCCCGCCTGCGAGGCGCGATACAGTGCCGCGATGATCTCGGGATCGGCGAGGCCGTTCAGTTTCGCGCGGATCCGTCCGCCGCGGCGCGCTCCGGCGTGCGCCGCCTCCCGGTCGATCAGCTCGACCAGACGGTTCGCCAGGTAGGTGGGCGCGACGAGGATCCGCCGGAAGGCGGTCTGGGGCGGGCGCGACGATCCGGAGAGCTCGTTGAACAGGTCGTTCAGGTCGGCCCCCAGCTCGGGATCGGCCGACAGGAGACCCAGGTCGGTGTAGATGGCGGCGGTCGCGGCGTTGTAGTTCCCCGTCCCGACGTGTACGTAGCGCCGGATGCCGTCGCGCTCGCGACGCACCACGAGCGCCGTCTTGGCGTGGGTCTTGAGCTCGACCAGGCCGTACACGACGCGGATGCCCGCCTGCTCGAGCTTCTTGGCCCACTCGATGTTCCGCTCTTCGTCGAAGCGCGCCTTCAGCTCGACAAACACGAACACTTCCTTGCCGCGTCCGGCCGCGCGCAGCAGCGCGTCCACGATCTCCGAGCGGCCGCCGGCCCGATACAGCGTCAGTTTGATCGCCACGACATCCGGGTCGTCCGCGGCTTCGACCACGAGGCGCTGGACCGTGGACTCGAAGGCATCGTAGGGGTGGTGAACGAGGACGTCCCGCTCCGCGAGGATCGCGAAGATGGAGCGACTCGCGTCGATCGGCGTGGCGCCCCGATGGGGCGGGTAGTCCAGGTCGGGGAGCGGCAGACGGGCCAGCTCGCGCACGGCGCCGAGGTCGAGGAGACCGTCCGCGGCGTACACGTCTCCCGCAGCCGGGGGGCTGCTCGCGGCGGCTTCCTCGAACTGCAGCTCGCGCAACAACAGCTCGCGCACCGCCTCCGGCATCTCGCCGGCGACCTCGACCCGCACCGCGGCGCCGTAGGGCCGGCGTTTCGTTTCCTCCTCGATCACCTGTAGCAGGCTCACGGCATGCTGCTCGTCGAGCTCGAGGTCGGCGCCGCGCGTCACGCGGAACGCGTACGCCTCCTCGACGAATCGCCCAGGGTACACCAGGCCCAGGTTGGCGCGGATCACGTCCTCGACCGCGACGAACCCGCTCTCGTCCGCGAGTTTCACAAATCGGGGGAGCGTCTCCGGCACCTTCAAGTAGGCGAAGTGCATCGCTCCGCCGGGCGCGTCGCGCACCACGACGGCGAGGGAGAGTCGCAGGTTGGCGATGAGCGGGAAGGGGTGGCCGGGCGCCCGCGTCATGGCCTGCGGCGTGATGAACGGGAAGACTTCCTCCCTGAAGTAGCGGCGCAGCAGCTCCTGTTGGGCCGCCGCCAGGTCCGACCAGCGCAGCAGGCGGACGCCGCGCGCGGCGAGCGCCGGCAGGCATACGTCGGTGAAGCAGCGAGCCTGCCGCTGGACAAGACCCCGCACGCGGATCCCGATGGCGTGGAGCTCTTCGTCCGGGGCGAGGCCGCCCACCGCCGCCAGCGGTCCTCCTCCGCCGGCTCCCGGCGCGCGCTTCAGCGCGTCCACGCGCACCATGAAGAACTCGTCCAGATTCCCGCTCAGCACGGACAGGAACCGGATCCGCGCGAGCAGCGGGACACTCGGGTCCTCCGCGAGCTCCAAGACCCGAGCGTTGAACTCGAGCAGGCTCAGATCGCTGTTCAGGAAGTCCTCGGGGCGTGGGCGGCCGGCGTCAGCAATGGGGGAGCGCAGCGCCAGGTCGGACATTCGCACGCGACGCTCGCCCGCCTGGCGCGGCGGCGCCGCTCGTTCGGCCTCGCTCGGGCGGGTCCACTCGGCGAGGATGTCCGACCGCGCCGCCACCGTGAGCGCGGCGAGCGTGCGCGGGTCGCGGAGGACAGGCGATCCGGCCGCCGCGAGCAGGTCGCCGAACGGCAGCCACTGGACCCGCTCGGAAACGCCCGCGCCCCAGCCGCCCGAGACGCGCCGCGCCAACCAGACCTCGAGCACGGGTCTCGTGCCGGCCAATCCTCCCGGCGCCGTGCCGAGGAACCGCACCTGGCCGTCCGCGCTGCCGAAAAACGTGCGCAGAATCTCGCGGCAGGTCTCCTCACCGTGACCGCCCCGTACCGGCAGCGTGAGCAAGCTCGACTCCGCCAGCATGGCGACCGAGCCCCCTTCGACGGCGACCAGGGCAACCTCACGGCCTCCACGCGCAACCTGGGCCAGGGCACCGCTCTCAAGATCGCGCAGCAGCGCGGCCGCGCGGTCCACCTTTCTCACCAGCAGGGGGCGCAGGCCGTATTGGTCTTGAAACGCCTGCGCCAGGCGGTCGAGGCCCGGTCGGCCTCGCGCGAGCTCGCGGAGCTTCAATTCCTGGAACGTGTGTGCGCGGTCATGGCTGCGGACCGTCACGACGTCGTACAGGACGTCGTAACGACCACGGGAGAACCACCCGGCTCGCGTATGCCGCAGGCGTCGCTCGGTTTCAAGCTGGATGCGGGGCTGCAGGAGAGATGGCTCGATGAGGGCCCGCAACCGGCGCGCCGGGTCGGACGTGCCCGCGAGCGCCTGCGCACCCTCGAGCTCGGGCACGTCGGCTTCGAACGTCTGCGGCAACACGACCGGGACGCCGCCCTCCCACCGGCCGATCGTCCCGAGGGTGAGGATGCGCCGGTCGTCCACCCGGGTCCGAAACCGGCAGCTCACGCCGCGCCGGCGCAGCGCCCAGTCGGCCGAGTCGTAGTAGATGTCGCGCTGGAAGAAGGGTTCCGCCGGGCCGGAGCGGAGGTCCAAGGGCAGCGCTTCGGTCACCAGCCGGTTCAAGAGGTCCAGCGTCGGGACCTCGCCCTTCCACTCAGGCGTCATGCCTAAAACGGGAGCCCCGCCCGCACGTACGCGCGCGTGCCTTCGACGCTGTGCGCCGCTGCTACCGACAGCGTGTTGGCGCGGCTCAAGAACGAGAACCACAGACCGCCACCAACGCCGGCGTGCCAGCGGTCCGATGTCTCACCCGACAGGTACACCCGTCCGACGTCCCCGAGACCGAACACCCCCAGCTCGCCCGGGAGCAGCAGGTAGAACCTGGCGACGGAGAGCCGGAGCTCGACGTTCCCGTAGACCGCGGCGTCGCCCTCGAAGCGATGCTCCACGAAGCCTCTCACGGTGGTCGCCCCGCCGATGTAGGCCGCTTCATAAAAAGGATGAGTCCCCCAGACCTTCTTTCCGGCGACCCGCAGCGCCAGCGTCGGGTGCAACGGGATGCGGGCCGTGAGGTACGAGCTCGCCTCGGCGTGGCCCTCGCCGAAGGAGGACGTCACGTCCATCGCCCGGGGGTAGTAGGTCCCGCCGAAACCGAACAGGATTCCGCGCCGAGCACCCCCCGGCTGGTCCCGAGTGTCCAGGTGAAAGTCCGCGGCGGCCCCGACCTGCCCCAGGTCCTGGACGCCATAGGGTCGGACGACGTCGATCAACGTGCCGGCCTCGAGGTTCGTGTGGGCAAACTTGAGCACGGGGCCGAGCGAGAAGCTCGCGGACGGCGAGAACGGGAATTCCAGTGCCGGCGCGACGAGGTATTGCTGCTGTTTCACCTTGTGGAAATCGGTCGAACCCGCGTCGGAGGTCTCGTTGCCGAAATCGTAGAACCGCAGGACGTCGATCCCCGACGCCCGGACGCGGAGGCGCACTATGGCCGGAGCGACGATGCCGCGGAACTCCCCCGCGAACTCGGCGCGGTAGGTCTGGGCGCCCGTCGCGTACCCTGCTCGCACTCTCACATGCGAATTGTACGGCAGCCGGCGGAAATCATACCCGATCCCGGCGGCGCCCGCTCCCACGAACAGGCCGTAGTCCGGTGAATAGGAGACCCACGTCAACGGCGTCCAGCGTGAGCCCCAATCGCGCGGCCGAGCGAGGGACGAGTCGCGTGGTGGCTCCTCGTAGTGGTGCCGATCCACGGACGTCCCCGGTCCCTTCACGAACCGGTTGTTGCCGCGGTCGCCGTAGAACCTGGTTCTCCCGGCCCGCGACGAATCGGTCAACTCGTCATCCCCACTGCCTCCGATCACCCGCAGCAGCGGTCCCCCGCCCGATCCGGCGGCGCCGCGCACGATGAGCCGGTCATCCCCGCCGTGCAGGTAGACACGGATCTCCTGCGTCTCCCGGCCGTCGAACGTGCGGCGGTAGTACGGCGCGGCCGCGCCGTCCGCCGACAGGCGCACCGAGACGCGACCGCCCCCGAGGCGCTCGATGACTCCCACGTCGCGCTCATCCGTGGCGTTGATCTCCACCACGCTGGCGAGGAGCGCGTAATAGCGGTCGCTGATCTGGGGCAAGTGATTCCGCCGCCGCTCGAGCGCCCGCGTGAGGGCGGGCCCGCTCTTGCGGAAGTATTCCGGGGGCAGCCGTCGCACGGCGGCTGCGATCACGGAGTCGGTGAGCCGGGCCTGGAGCGTCCGCGCGATCGAGTCCCACACCGGCTTCTCGAGATCCACGAGGAGGCGCCGGTCGGGGACCTCCCCGGTTAACGTGAGGCGCCAGATGCTCGGGTAGTCGTCGCCGAAGCCGATGAGCTCGGGCCAGTAGTACCCGGTGAGCCAGAGGAGCACACCGTCGAGGCGCGCGAACGCCTGATCACGGTCGCGCGGGATGGGGCGCCACCAATGCACGTCACCAGAATCGAAGCGTGCCCAGCGCCATTGGTCCTGATGCCGGTCCCAGTCGCCGATGAAGACATCCATCAGTCGGGCTGCGAGAAAGGCGCGCGAGTCCACCCGGTGCCGGGAGCTGTGCTCGAGATGCTCGAACAGCTTCTTGGTCCCCGCGAGCTCGACCGCGTCGGCGAACCCCACATCGTTGTCCGGAGGCTCCGTGGGGCGCTCCTCGATCATGCCGAGCCTGAAGCCGGGGGGCACACAGTCGAACCCGCTGAGACGCGCGTCGTCGGGCAGGAGGGCGATCCGCGGCTCCACGTGCAGGACGCCGGTCGCGTCGAGGAGCGGGGCGACCACGAGCGGTGCGCCGGGATGCGCCGAGCTGATCTGATCCTGCACCAGTTTCTTGGCGAAGGTCGCCCGCAGGTCGGGTGGCAGCGCCAACGTGGGATCCTTGTCCACCGAGCGGAACACGTACTGCCGTCCGTCCTTGCCGAGGAGGCGCAATACCTTCGTTTGGCGGCGGCCGCCACAGCCGGTGGGCGTGAGCCCACCAGCAAACCGCGACAAGTCGAGCACGTCAACCTCGAGGGGCGTCGCCCACAGGTCGCGGTAATGCGCGCCCAGGAGCAGCCGATGCAGCCACCCCGCGTGGTAGTGGTCTCCCGCGATCACGGTCTGGCGCGTCGCGGGTCGGGTCGGCGCCGGCGTCTGCCCCGGGAGGGCGGCCGGCGTGAGCACCGCCACGAGTCCGAAACCGATCCAGCGCCGTCGCACCCGGCTCAATTGAACCATAGCCCGAACTCCTCCGCGGCGCTGCCGGCGCGATCGACGATGAGCACGCCCAAGCGGGCGCGGCCGTCGCGCAGGAACTCGACGCGCATGAATCCGCTGGCGCTGCGAGCGAACCGGGTGCTGTCGAGCGCCGCGACTCGATCGATGTGGCCGAACGTACCGGTCCCGCTCACGAGCACATAGCGCGTGGTCGTCCCCGCGATCACCTGCAGCGTGTGGTCGTGCCCCGCGGCGTAGATCAGGGGCGGCGCGCCGGCGAACGCGCTGTCCAGGGCCACGCGCATCCGCCCGTACGCACGGCTGGGGATGTCCTGGCTCGATATCCCTTCGGCGCGCGCGATCGGGTACACCGAGCCGATGAGGGGGAGGGGAATCCAGAGCCACGACTTGATGTTCCGCAACGGGAAGACGTGATCCTGCCACCCGAAGTGCCCGCCGTGCGCCCCGCCGCTGGCGAGTGGGTGGTGGGCGACCACGACCACCGCACGCTGGGCGGTTGGGCGTACCGCCGTTCGGAGGGAATCGATCACGTCATGCTCCGAGCGGGCGGGCTTCGGTCCGTCCTGCAGCCACCACTGGGTGTCGAGCGCCACCAGCCGCACGCCTTGTCCGACGTCCACGACGACCGGTCCGGGGGAGCCGCCCGTCGGTAGGAGCGTCGCTCCACCGCCCACGGTGGCGATGAAGCGCTCCTCACGCCGGATCGCGTCCCAGCCGCCCGGCTGCATGCTCTCCCAATCATGATTGCCGGGCACGAAGATGCCGCGGGCGCCGCTTGCTTGGAGGACGCGCAGCTCCTGGGTGAGCGCGCGCTCGGCCGCGGCCCGCGTGGGGGTAACCGAGTCCGGCATGCCGCTAGGGTAGACATTGTCACCCAGGAACACGATGACGGCGTGCGGCGCGGACGCCGCCGCGGCGCGGAGCGCCATGAACACCGGCTCCGAATCGGGCGGGACGGCCGGGCCGCCCGCGTCGCCGATCAGAAAGAGCGTGACGTCGATCTCGGCCGGAGGCGCCGGCGACGCCGCGCTCGGAGCGGCGCCCACCGCGTTCGCGTGACCACATCCCGCGACACCGATGCACAGCGACGCCAGGGGGGCGACGAGCCACGCCGGAACGCTCACTCTCCCTCAACGCTTCTTCATGCCGCGGAGCGAGCGGTACTCGGCGGCGTCGATGGGGGGCGTGCCCCGGCCCTTCAGGGCGTCGAGCAGCGTCGCGGGAAGAAACTCGTCCCGGAGCCGGACCAGGTACTCGAGCGTCGACCGGCCCGCCTCGGCCGGTACGATCTCCGCGAGCCGCCACCGTCGAGCCTGCAGTTGCAGCAGCTCCTCGATGACCCGCTGCGCGCCTTCCGGCTGGGTGGTGTGCACCAACAAGACGCCGCCGAACCGGTCCTCTTTCTTGTCGCCCGAGCGCGCCATCACGTAGGCCTGAAGCCGGGCGGCTCGGTCCGCGACCTCCTCGAGCTCATGCGGTGCGAGGGCCGCGAGCAGGTCCGGGTCCCCGACGGCCAGGGCGGCGGAGGACCGCCGGCGCGGGCCGAGCAGCACCTCGGCGGGGGGAAGCGCGGGCGTGCGCCCCCCGCGCTGGTCGGCGTAGATGTTGCCCACGTTGAGCTGCCACAACGCGAGCACGATGATGTTGAACATGATGGACATCACGGCGGCGACCGTGGGCGAGAATACGCCGGCGGCGACGCCGACGGCGAGGGCGAGGAAGATGTAGACCGCGTCCTTCGTGTCCTTGAGGGTGTTGCGAAACCGGACCGCCGCGACGATCGCCGCGAGCGTGAACGCGAGAGCCAGACTGTTTTGCACCAGAATCACCGTCGCCGCCACCGTCATCGGTAGGATAATGACGGTCTGCACCACCGACTGGTCGTACCCCGAGCGTTGCTTGGTGAGCATGTACACCCAGGAGACCGGGAGCACGACCAGCAGGGCCGTCAGCATCGACAGGAAGGTGACGAGCGCCCACTGGCCCTGAGACAGGGTTGCCGCCGCCGCGGTCGCCTCCTCGATCAGGCGACCACGACTGGCCGCGGCCCCCAGCACAGAGATCTCTCGGAAGCGTTCGAGCAGCTGGGGAACGGCGGGCACGAACTTGATCAGCAGC
>QHUD01000204.1:767-35925 GCA_003221085.1 Gemmatimonadota bacterium | reverse complement strand
GATAATAGCGCACTTAGAGTACAGGAGGTTGGCAGAGCCGGACAGGTTGTTCGTGGTGTCGGTGAACGCCGCGGTGTCCTGCACCATGACGGTGCCCCAGAAGTGGGCCGGAGTGCCGCCACCACCGGAGGTCTTGAGGGAGCCCTTGACGATCACGACGCCGAAAAACTGGAACCCCCCCTGGACGCTGAGGCTGCCGTCGACGAGCAGCACGCCCTGGCCTTCCTGCCCGTTGATGACAGCACCGTCCCCCGTGATGTGGATGACGGGGAAATAGTTGCCGCATGGGCCGGTCGGGGTCGTGGGGCTCCCCCAGTTGGTCAGTACGCTGTAGTCGCAGGCCGCGCCCACGGTCGCCGGGGCGATCGAGCTCGAGAAGTTCTGCGCCGGCACGGTGATGTTGGCGCTTTGGGTCAGCGTCGCATACGTCACGTCGCCGTAGTGGGTAAACGAGCTGTCGGCGAGCGTCGGGTCCTTGAGCACCGGCGGGTTCCCGAGAATGGTGGGGTGCCCGCTGGTCGATACCGTTCCGCTCGACTGCGTCCGGATCCCGGCCTTAGCAGAATCGAGCGGAGGGCAGCCTGCCCACCCGCCCGGTGCATGGTCATTGCCGTCGATACTGGCACTCCCGACCACCACGTTGTCGCCCCCCGAGGTGACCGCCGCCTGCGTGTTAAGGCTCAGGGGTCGGATCCGGGCCAGGAGCCCGAGGCGCTGGCTCGCGCCGCCGCCCCGGATGCGCCCCGCGAGGCTCATCGTGTCCTGGGCGGACATGTCGATCAGATAGAGCTCGTCGTTGAGCTTGTACATCGTGCCGCTGTAGCTCCCCGTCTTGCTCTTGGCCGTCTCCCAGCCGTACCGCACCGTGTCCTTGGTTCCAAACGCCGGGTACGGATACAGCGCGGCGTACTTCTGCTTGTTCTGGACGCCGGCGACGGTGCTGTCCCACGTGCGGATGATGTCGTACACGCCCTCCTCCGCCACGCCGAACGACGCCTGGACGCGGCGCACGTTCTCGGCCACCCGCTGCTCCTGGGTGCCCGAGAAGAACGCGCCGGCGATGAGCGCGCCCACGACGACGAGGGCGACGATCGCGATGGCGAGCGCCATACCGCGCTCGTTTTGCACGACGTGCTTCATAGACGACTCCTTGAGGTTCACGTGTGACCCGCCCTCAACCGCATTGGCGGGGAGGCGCCGCGCCAGGGCCGCACCGCGGGTTGTTCCGCAGCGCGACACGAGTCACGACGCTGTCCACCTTGTATGCCTGCACCCCGTCCGCGCCGCGAATCGGCGAATTGGTCCGGGCGCGCAGCACGATCTGGATCTGCGCGACTTGCGCCGGAACGGCGGTCACCACCCCGACACTGTCGTAATAGGTGAAGGTCACGCCGTTGGCGTCCGTCAGCGGTCCCACCACCGGCTGGATGGTGCCGCCCTGGGACAGGTTCTTCTGACCCAGGTACCAGTTGCCGTCTGCGCCCTGGTAGACCCGATAGAGGACCGCGTCGTAGCCACGCAGGGGAGCGCCGCGCGTAATCGCGTTGGCGACGTTCAGCGCGGGGTTGTTGATCCACTGCGGCTGGAATGTCAACGTGAAGCCCGCGTGGTTGGCGCCGCTGTCGGTGCACACCGGGCCGGCCGCGACCGTCTTGACCTGGGCGGGGAGCCATTTGTCGTCGTTACGAGTGCTCGGGTCGCCCTCCCAGTAGATCAGGAGCGAGTCGTTCTGGGAGAACGTCTGGCGGTTGCCGTACATCGGCGTCTGCCGGACGGTGAGGGTCAGCTGACCGATCCCGCCGCCCAGCGGGGGGTTCGGCAAGCACACGAACGCGAGCTGCCGCATCGCGCGCATCTGAATCGAGTCTGGGCCCATGGCGGCGATGTCGCCCTCGGCCGCGTCCAGCTCGCGGAACTCGGCCGGCAGGATGGCGGCCGCGGCCCGGATGTTCTGCTGCAGGTCGATCGTCTGCGTCTGCGCCAGGTACACCCGCTGGTTGTTGACCAGCACCTTGTACACGGCGGCCGAGACCAGGCCCAGGAGCACCAGGGCGATCATCAGTTCGATGAGGGAAAACCCTCGACGGGCTAGAACAGGCATGAGATCTGACTCTCCGTGCTGTCGGTCCGCCACTTGCCGAGTGCGGTCGGGTACGTGCTGCGCACCACGATCTGCCAATGGTTTGGCCCCGTGTTCGCGAACCGCCACGTGATCGAGTCCACGGGAACGGATCCGCGCATCATCACCTCGCTGCCCCCGGCCTGCGACTTGCAGCCGGACGCACGGAGGATCTCGAGCCGCCGCTGGGCGTATTGCGCCGCCACCGCCGAGCGCTGGCCGCGGCCGATCATCCGCGTCACCAGCGCCGCCGACGTCACGAGCGCCAGCAAGCCAATGGTGAGCACCAGAATCGCGACGATGACTTCGACGATCGTGAAGCCCTGTTCGCGTTTCATTGCCGCACCACCTTACCGATCGGGTTGATCATTACCGAGTCCTGGTTCGTCGTGACCCTGCCCGTGAGCCGCGCCACCGTGTTCGACGGAAAGCCGTCCATGCTCAGCCCACGCGGATCGTATTGCACCGAGTCCCGCGACGCGCTCATCGTCACCTTGAACCGCGCGTACAGGTCCTGGACTCCCGAGACCGTATCCACTTTTGTCGGGCACGCCGTGGTCACCCACACCGTGTTCGTCGTGAAGTGCAGCACGCTGCGGCAGCCCCGCTGGATCGCCGCCGCCCGCGCCGTGCCCGCTAGCGTGCCCACCGCGTCCCGCGCCGAGCGCACGTTGGTCTTGTCGAGCGTTTTCGAGATCTTCGGAAAGCCGATCATCGCGATGATGCCGATGAGGACTACCACGATGACCATTTCGATGGTCGTGAACCCTGAACGCCGCATGACAATGCCTCCAGTCGTGGAGTATCCCTATCACACCTTATGCCGTAGCGTAAGTTGTTGCATTGTATTGTATTACATAGTTCGGCAAGGCGGTGAGGTACTGCAGAATACTGCATAACTGCAGAGTACTGCACTACTCGATGCCGTATCGGTCCATCTTGTAGAAGAGCGTCCGGAGGCTCACGCCGAGCCGCTTGGCAGCCTCGCGGCGGTTGCCTGCCGCCGCCCCGAGAGCTGCGGTAATCGCCTGGCGCTCGGCCAGCTCGACCGCGTGCTTGAGGGTCCCGGTCTCCGGCAACCCCGGGCTTGCGCCCGAGGTCAGTGGCGTGTCGGGGGTCAGTGCTGACCCCGGGCGCAAGCCCGGGGTGGGCCCAAAGTCCTTCGGCTCCAGAACCTCCTTTTCCGACAGCACCGCCGCCCGCTCGATGGCGTGCTCGAGCGAGCGCACGTTGCCCGGCCACGGCTGCTCGCCGAGCCACGCGAGCGCCGCCTCGCTCAAGGCCACGCGCCGGCCCAGCCGGCCGGCAAGCCGGGCAGCAAAATGCGCCGCCAGGGGCGCGATGTCGGCGCGCCGTTCGGACAGCGGGCGCAGGTGAATGGCCACGACGTTCAAGCGGTCCAGGAGATCGTGTCGAAACCGGCCGGACGCCGCCTCGGCGCCGAGGTCCTTGGCAGTCGCCGCGAGCAGTCGCACGTCGACGCGCCGCGTCTTCTGGTCTCCCACCCGGCGGATCTCATTCTCCTGCAGCACGCGCAGCAGCTTTGCCTGGAGCGCCAGCGGCAGCTCGCCCACCTCGTCGAGCAGGAGGGTTCCGCCATCGGCTTGCTCGAACAGCCCCGGACGATCCGCGGCGGCCCCGGTGAACGCCCCCTTCACGTAGCCGAACAGCTCCGACTCGAGCAGCGTGTCGGGAATCGCGGCGCAGTTCACCGCCACGAACGGGCCCGCCGCGCGGGCACTGGCTCGGTGGATCGCTTGCGCGATGACCTCCTTGCCGGTGCCGCGCTCGCCCGTGATCAGTACCGTCGTGGGATGACCCGCCACGCGCGCCACGATCTCCAGGGCTTGTCGCATGGCCGGGCTCTCGGCAATCAGCGCCCGGGCTGCAGGAGCGCTATCTAACTGTGCCCTTAGTGTCGCGATGGTGCGCCCTAGCCGCTCCCGCTCCTCCGCCTTGCGAAGGGTGAGGACGACCTCGTCCGGCCGGAACGGCTTGGGGATGTAGTCGTACGCGCCCTCCTTCATGGCCGCGAGCGCCGCTTCCTCGCCGCCGTAGGCGCTCATCATGATGACCAGGGCCGTACCACCTCGTCCTTTGTAAGCGCGCAGGAAGGCCAGCCCCTCCATCTCTGGCATTCGCACGTCGCACAGCACCAGGTCGAACGACTCGGCGAGCGCGCGCTCGAGCGCTCGCGTCCCGTTACCCTCGGCCACCACGTCGTAACCGGCGTCCGCCAGCAATAGGCCGAGCGACTGGCGCAGGCCGGGTTCGTCGTCTACGACGAGGACTCGTGTCATGTGCGAAGTGCGGAATGTGGAGTGCGGAATGCGGAGTAGATCGCGCGCTCGTCGATCCTCGAGGCTCGCCGTGGGGATCGTGAAAGCATCACGCGGTCGCCTCCGGGAAGAACATCTTAAACGCCGCCCCTCCCTCCCGCGCCGTGTCCACCCACACCACCCCTCCCATGTCGTGCACCGCCCGCGCGACGATCGCGAGGCCCAATCCGGTTCCCCGGCCCGGGGCCTTCGTGGTGTAGAACGGCTCGAAGATCGTGTCGCGGTCCTCGGGGAGGACGCCAGGGCCCGAATCCGCCACGTAGAGGAGCACTCCCCGCTGCCCGGGAGTGAAGTCTGCGCGCCCCGGACGACGCTCGGCGCCGCGCGGAAACGCACTCCGCTGCGGATCGTCCGCCCGCTTGGGCGACGCGCGCCGCGACTCGTACGCCCACGCCCTCGCCCCGAGGATCACGACCCCCTGGGGCGCCGCATCGACCGCGTTCAGTACCAGGTTGACGATCGCCTGCTCCAGGAGGTGCGCCCGGCCGAGCATCCGTGGCACGTCGCCCGCGACCTCGAGGCGCGGGCGCACGGGCTTCAGCGCTCCCTGCGCCTCGAGCAGCCCGTAGGCGCTCCGCGCCACCGCAGCGGCATCGAGCGGCGCGAGCGGCTCCTCCTGGGGTCGCGCGTAGTCCAGGAGCCCGCGCACGATGTGGTCGAGGCGCTCGAGCTCGCGCGTCACGCCCGCGACCACCCCCGGGTCGGCGCCACGGCGCCGCAGGACTTCCACGTAGGTTCCGATCGCGCCCAGCGGGTTGCCTACCTCATGGGCGATCCCGGCCGCCAGCCGGCCGATGCTGGCGAGCTTCTCCGAGCGCACCAGCTGCCCTTGCGCATCGAGCAGGTGATCGGTCATGCGGTTGAGCCGCTCCGCGAGGGTGGCGAAGTCGCGCGTCTCCGCGTCCGGCGCGCGCCGCGCCAGGTCGCCGTCCGCCACCGCGTCGGCGGTGGCGACCACGCGCTCCAGAGGCCACAGGACCAGCCGGTTTACGAGGTAGCGTCCGAACACGAGGAACACGGCCACTTCCAGAGCGACCAGGAGCATCACCAGCACGAACGTCCGCTCGGGAGCGAAACTCGTGGCGACCAGCATGGTCGCCACCCCAATCAGCAGGGCGGCGGCGGCGAGGAACGACAGGTAGAAGAGCAGCTCGGTCCGGAGCGCGGGCTTGGCCGCCATGGCGCTGGAATAGGCATAGAAACGAAGCGGCGGGGAAGTCCCCGCCGCTCAGTTCGGATGCCGCCGCAAGGTCGCCGCTTACTGACAGGCGGGCGCGCCTTCCGTGGTCGCCGGTGCCAACGCCGCGGTGTTAATGAAGATCGCGCACGTCACCAGCGGAGTGGTCAGGTTGTTGTTCGTGACCGTCACGCTCCAGCCGCCGTTACCGGCCGCGAGGCCGACGGGTCGCGCTGTACTTGACCGAGTCGGCGAAATACGCCTCTTCGGCGGTCACCAGGTTCCGAAGGTCCGACTTCATGGAGGCGATGTACGCCTTCGCCTTCGTGTTGGCGAACTTCGGGATCGCGATGGCGGCCAGAATGCCGATGATCACCACCACGATCAGCAGCTCAATGAGTGTGAAACCCTTGCGGTTCATCTGACATTGCTCCAGTTGAAGTCGATTAGAGCGGGATCTTCCCACCCGGTGGATGAAGCAAACCGCGTGCCCTGCGTCACCAAAAGGCGCATAAGACGGTTTATGAAAACCAGTTACATCGATTGAACCGACAGCTTCTCGTCCCGGAAGCAATCGAGCAAACCGGGACTTTTGCAAGGCCCCGGGCCGACCGCAATGGCCCCTGAGAAGGCCAAAACGAAGCGGCGGGGGAAAGTCCCCGCCGCTCGTCAGATGTCCGCAAGGCTCGCCGCTTACTGACAGGCGGGCGCGCCTTCCGTGGTCGCCGGCGCCAACGCCGCGGTGTTAATGAAGATCGCGCACGTCACCAGCGGAGTGGTCAGGTTGTTGTTCGTGACCGTCACGCTCCAGCCACCTACCCGCGGTGGGCGGCGTGGTGCACGACGTCGTCGCGCTGTACTTGACCGAGTCGGCGAAATACGCCTCTTCGGCGGTCACCAGGTTCCGAAGGTCCGACTTCATGGAGGCGATGTACGCCTTCGCCTTCGTGTTGGCGAACTTCGGGATCGCGATGGCGGCCAGAATGCCGATGATCACCACCACGATCAGCAGCTCGATGAGTGTGAAACCCTTGCGGTTCATCTGACTTTACCCCCGTTCGAGTCGATGGCAGCGGACTCTTCAAAGTGATACGTGAAGCAAACCTCGTGCCCTGCGTCACGGAAACGCGCCTAACACACTCCGTTGCAAGCAGTTACAGGAGAGAACGGACGCGCTCGAGTCGCCTAACAGAATCGATAAATTCGGGATATTTGCAAGGCCCCGGGCCGACCGCAATGGCCCCTGAGAAGGCCAAAACGAAGCGGCGGGGAAGTCCCCGCCGCTCGTCAGATGTCCGCAAGGCTCGCCGACTTACTGACAGGCGGGCGCGCCTTCCGAGGCCGCCGGCGCCAACGCCGCGGTGTTAATGAAGATCGCGCACGTCACCAGCGGAGTGGTCAGGTTGTTGTTCGTGACCGTCACGCTCCAGCCGCCGTTACCGGCCGCGAGACCGATGGTCCCCAGCGTCGCGCTGTACTTGACCGAGTCGGCGAAATACGCCTCTTCGGCGGTCACCAGGTTCCGAAGGTCCGACTTCATGGAGGCGATGTACGCCTTCGCCTTCGTGTTGGCGAACTTCGGGATCGCGATGGCGGCCAGAATGCCGATGATCACCACCACGATCAGCAGCTCAATGAGTGTGAAACCCTTGCGGTTCATCTGACTTTACCCCCGTTGAAGTCCAGCTCATGACTACCCAAAACTTCCTGAAGCACAATTTCCCACGGGTGGGTAAAGCAAAGCCCGTGCCCTGTGTCACTTAACGTACCATAAGGCGCTGTCCTGCAATACGTTAGATAGATAGGGGCGATTCTTAGTACGCTCCGCGACACTGGGTCGAGTCGGGTTTTTTGCAAGGCCCCGCGCTGAGCGCAACGTGCTGTCCTTCGGCCCTCACGGCTCCTGCAGCCGGCCGGCGCGAGCCAGCAGCGAGTCGGCGGTCCCCGGATAGCCGTGGGCACGCGCCATCGTGGCCTCGTAACGGAGGTAGCCGGCGGCGCACGCGCCGGAGCAGAAGCGCTCGAGCCGCGCAAGGAGCGAATCCGCCGCACCCGAGTCGCCCAGCGCGAGTGCCGCCAGGTACACACCGGCCATGCGCACCGGACCCCCGTAGGAGTCCGGCGAGTCTTCGATGATGCTCAGCGTGACCGCGTTATCATTGCGCCACACCGGAACCCGCAGCGCGGTGCGGACGCCGCCGAGTATGCAGAGAATCGCCACCACCAGGCGCACGCGGTCCCGCGGCAAGCGGCACAGGGCGGCGGTCGCCGCGAGCACCAGCCCCGCTGACGGGAGATAGAGCGTGCGCTCCGCTACGTAGAAGCCGGCGGGATAGAGGAGGTTGGCCACGGGCAGGAAGGCGACGCCGATCCAACCGAGACCGAACGCCTCGAGCTTCCTCCCGCGCCTCCAGGAGACGGTCAACAAGGCAGCCCACACCAGCGCGCAGAACAGGCCGGCGGCGAAGCGGAGGTCGAGGGGCGACGTGACGATGGTGCGCTCGTTGGGCGAATAGTCCACGCGCAGCGTGAGTGGGAAGACGAGCAGACGCGCCACATCGGCGAGCGCGGCGACCGCGGTGAGGCGCACCGAGAGCCACGACTGGCCGATGAACATCGGCGCGACGCTCATGTACCCGCCGAACGGCTGGCGTACCAACGTGCGAACGGCGGTGTACGCGACGCCCACCAGCACCCACCCGACGACGAGCGAGACCATGCGGCGTCGGTCGGGCCGGTCGAGGCCGAGCATCCACGCCCAGACGACCAAAGCGGGTGCGACCGCCGCGTTCTCCTTGGATAGAAGGCCGAAGGCGAGGGCGGCTGCGCTCCAGCCTGGGTGAGCGCGACCGAGCGCGGCGTACACGACGAGGAGCGTGAACAGCGTCGCCATGAGCTCCGCGCGACCCACGACGTTCGCGACGGCCTCCACGTGCACGGGGTGCACCGCGAACAGCAACCCGGCGACGAGCCCGCCCGCCGTATCCATCCAGCGCCGGGCCAGGGCCGCGACCGCCACCGCGGCCCCGGCGTGCCATAGCAGGTTCACCGCGTGGAACCAGACGGTCTCGTCCACCAGCGCATCGAGGGCGAACCCCGCGATGACCAATGGCCGGTACATGTGACCGCCGAAGTCTGCCGCCCAGTAGGGCGCCGTGAACGCCCGCCAGATCCCTGACGGGTGCGCGACCAGCGGGTTCACCACGATGATCGGGATATCATCCAGGGCGAACTGGTTCCACAGCGCGCCGAGGTAGACCACCACGGCGCACAAGCCGACGGCGAGATACATCCGTCTAGGGCTCATGGACGGGGCCCGGCGCCCGTCCGACGCGGGCGGCAAACGAGTCGGCGGCGGCGGGGTAGCCGCGGGCGCGGGCGACCGAGGACTCGTATCGGTAGTAGAAATCACATGGCCGGCAGACCCTCTCGACTCGATCGAGCAGCGAGTCCGCCAGGGCGTGCCGCCCGGTGGCGAACGCCGCTTCAGCGCCCTGGATCTGCAGCCACGGCAGCGTCACGTCATAGAGCTCGGTGGCTCGGCGATATGCCTCGAGGGCCTTGGCCGGCTGATGCCCGGTCAGATACATCACGACCATGTGGGCGGGACCGGCGAACGAGTTGGGGGAGTCTTCTAGCTCGCTGCCGATCACCGCCTGGGTGTCCCGCCACACCGGCACGCGGAGAGCGCTCCGGATGCCCCCGGCCACGACGAGCACGCTGAGAACCAGCGCCAGCCGGCGCGTCTCGAGGTCCTTGAGCCATGTCCCGGCCGCCAACGCGACTCCGGCGGACGGCATGTACAGCGCGCGCTCAGCCAGGAGGACTCCCACGGGGACCACGAGGTTCGACACCGGAAAGAGGGCGATCCCAATCCAGCCCAGCCCGAACGCCTCGACCCGACGCCCGCGCCGCCAGGCGAGCCAGAGGAGCGCACCCCAGGCCACGACGCACAGCAACCCGAGTGCGAAGCGGGAGTCGAACGGGGTCGTGACGAGGGTACGCTCGGCGGGCGAATAATCGACACGCAACGTGAGCGGAAAGACCAGGAGCCGCGCCACATCCGCGAGCGCCGCCACGGCCGTCAACCGGACGGCGACGGGAGACGCGCCGAAGAACACGGGTGCCGGGCGGCCCACCAGCTCGTGGCCCAGGACGCTCGACCGGACCAGTACGTACACGAGGCCGAGGCCGACCCATGCGCCGGCGTACGCGGCCATCCGTCCGCGGGACGGGCGGGGGGCCAACCCGATCATCCACCCCCAGACGATGAGCGCCGGCGCGACGACCGCATTCTCCTTACTGAGGAGACCGGCGGTGAGCGCTGCGGCGCTCCACCACAGACGATCGTGCGCCAGCGCCGCGTAGACGCAAAGGATTGCGAACAGCGAGGCCATCAGCTCGGCGCGGCCGACGATGTTGGCGACGGCCTCGACGTGGACCGGATGCACCGCGAACAGCAGCCCGGCGGCGAGCGCCGCCCGCTCGCCGCTCCACTGTCGCGCCAGCCACGCGACAGCCACGCTCGCCCCGGCGTGCCAGGCGACGTTCACGGCGTGAAACCACCAGGCCGCGCCCCCGAGCTGCCAGTCGAGGGCGTACGAGGCGAGCGGTAAGGGACGATACATCCCGCCCCCGATGACCGGGGGCCAGTAGGGGCTCACGAACGCCCGCCACACGCCGCTGAACTGGAGCACCAGCTTGTTGAACTGGACGATCTGGTTGTCGTCGAGCGCGAAGTGATTCCAGAGCGCGCCGACGTGCACGGCCACGGCGCAGAGCGCGACGGCGGCGTACAGGCGCCTAGCGCTCACGCCATTTGCCGCGGGGCGGGAACAGGTTGTAGCGGAGGATGTGAAAGAACGCCGCGAACCCGTCACGCCACGTGATTTTCTTCCCTTCGGCGTAGGTCCGGCCGCTGTAGGAGATGGGCAGCTCCCAGACGCGCGCGCCCGCCTGCGCCAGCCGGGCCGTGAGCTCCACCTCGATCCCGAACCGCTCCGACGTGAGCGGCAGCCGTTTCAGGAGATCGGCCCTGACCAGCTTGTAGCAGGTCTCCATGTCCGTCAGGTTCAGATTCGTGAACATGTTGGAGACGAGCGTGAGCAGATTGTTGCCGACCGCATGCCAGAAGAACAGCACGCGGTGCGGGCCGCCCTGAAAGCGCGAGCCGTAGACCGCGTCGGCCCGGCCTTCCTTGATGGGCGCGAGCAGGCGAGGGAGGTCGGCGGGATCGTACTCGAGATCGGCGTCCTGCGCCACGATCACGCTGCCCGTGGCCGCCGCGATCCCGGTTTTGAGCGCCGCGCCTTTGCCGCGGTTGGTCGGATGGTGGAGCACCTGGTGTACGAGCCCCGTGCCCGCCAGGCCGTCGAGAATGGCGCCGGTACCGTCGGTCGACGCGTCGTCCACGGCGATCACCTCGAGGCGCAGCGGGACCCCCTCGAGTTGCCGCAGGGCGGCTTCGATCGTCGTCGCCTCGTTGTACGCGGGCACGACCACCGAGAGCAGCAGGTCTCCGGTCGTCAAGCCGGCACCTCGCCGATGGCGATGAGCGACTGGCCGATCCGCCAGGGAAGGACCCGCTCCAGCCGGAACAGCGGCACCAGCGCTTCGTACCACCGGAGCGCGCCCGAGGGAATGAGCCGGCGGCGCAGCACGCGCCCCGCAAACCACCATCCCGGAACGCCGGCGAGGTTGAAATACTCGAGATGCCGGAGGCGAAAGCCTGCGGCCCGGAGCTTCTCCGACAGCTCGTCGGGGACGTAGCGGCGGCAGTGGCCCAGCGCCTCGTCCAGGGTGCCGTATAGCGCGCGCAGCGACGGCACGAGGAGGGCGAGCCGGCCGCCGGGCTGGAGCAGGTCGTGCATGGCGCGCAGCGACGCGCGATCGTCCTCGATGTGCTCCAGGACGTTCAGGCAGACCACGGTGTCGAGCCGCTCGGCGACGAGTCCCGGGCTCACCGCGGGCAGCCGCAGCTCGGCAACCGAGACGTGGGGCCGCCCCGCGAACCGCTCGCGCAGCCGACCGAGGTAGTAGGGCTCGGTGTCGGTGAGCACGACGCGGTCACGATCGACCAGGAACGCGGACATGTTGCCGATCCCGGCCCCGATCTCGAGCACCCGCCGTCCCACCCAAGGGCGCAGCCGGTCGAACATCCATCGATTGTAGCGGGGGGCCGCCGCCATGCGCTCGAGGGTCGCGGCCCCGACTTGATCCGCCGCCTCACCCGGGGGGGACATCGCCTTCGTAACGGCTCAGCTTGCGATAGAGCGTAGAGGGATCGATGCCGAGCACTTCGGCGGCGCGGGTCTTGTTGCCGCCCTCGCTCTGCAGCACCCAGGTGATGTAGGCGCGCTCGATCACGTCGAGGGTGGGGTTCGCGTGCGGCCGCTCGGCGACGAGGGGCTCGGCGCGGCGCTCCGTGAGCTTGTCGGGCAGGGACGCGAGATCGATCGTCGTCCCTTTGCTGAGCACGACCGCCCGCTCGAGGGCGTTCTCGAGCTCGCGGACGTTGCCGGGCCAGTCGTAGGCGAGCAGGGCGTCCTTCACCTCCTGCGCGAGCGCCTTGGGCTGCTCGCCGCGCTCGCTGGCAATGCGACTCAGGAACTCCTCCCACAGGATCTGAATGTCGTCGCGCCGGTCGCGCAGCGGCGGCAGATGGATGGCGATCACATTCAGCCGGTAGTACAGGTCGGTGCGGAAGCGACCGCGCTTGATGTCGTCCTCGAGGTCACGGTTGGTCGCGGCCACGACCCGAACGTCGACCGGAATGGCCTCGGTGCCGCCCACGGGGATCGCCTCGCGCTCCTGCAGCACCCGCAGCAGCTTCACCTGGGTCGCGGGCGACATCTCACCAATCTCGTCCAGGAAGAACGTGCCCCCGCGGGCGGCCGCGAACAGACCCTGCTTGTCCCGGACCGCGCCCGTGAACGATCCCTTCACGTGGCCGAACAGCTCCGACTCGAGGAGGCTCTCCGGCAGCGCGCCACAGTTGAGTGAAAAGAATCCACCGTCCGCGCGCGCTGACAGCTCGTGGATGTAGCGCGCGATGACTTCCTTCCCCGTCCCCGACTCTCCCTGGATGAGCACCGTGCTCTCGGTGGGCGCCACCTGTTCGGCGAGCTTCAGCACGTCCTGGAAGGCACGCGACTTGCCCAGCGGCTTCACGAGCCCGGAGCGCTCGCGCCGACGGATCTCCTGCTTGAGCTGCTTGTTCTCGGCCTTGAGGAGGCGCTGCTCCGCGGCGCGCCGGCAAATCGCGACCAGGTCGTCGTTCGAGAACGGCTTCTGGATGTAGTAGAACGCTCCCTGGTTCACCGCCTGGATCGCGCTCTGCAGCGAGGCCTGCGCCGTCATGAGGATCACGGGAGTCTCGGGGTCCTGCTCCCGCACCGCAGCCAGGATCTCGGTGCCCGAAACGCCCGGCATCTTGATATCCGTCAGCACGATGTCGGGCGGGTTCCCCTTCAGCGCCTCGAGCCCGGCTTTCCCGCCCTGGGCGGTCGTGACGTCGAAGCCTTCCCCCTTCAACAGGATCCGGAGCACATCCAGGATCCCCATCTCGTCGTCGACAACCAGAATCGATGGCTGCTGGCTCATGCCGCTTCCTCTTTCCGCCGCGCGGCGGGGAAGTAGACGGTGAACGTCGTGCCCTGCCCCGGCGGGGAGTCCACGAGCACGAGCCCGCGGTGCGCGTCCACGGCGCGCTGTACGATGGCGAGGCCGAGGCCGGTGCCACCCACGCGACCGGTCACGAACGGCTCGAACAGGCGGGCCCGCAGGTTGTCGGGTATGCCCGGGCCATTGTCGCTCACGGCGAGGGATACGGGGCTCTCGATGCCGGCCCCCCCGGGCAGGTCGTGGGGCTGGGGCCGTCCAGTCCGCACCACGACGCGCGCGCCCTTCCCGGTGGCCTGGACGGCGTTCAGCACCAGGTTCGACACCACGCGATGCAACAAGTCCTCGTCGCCCTCCATGGGCGTGGCGTCGCCCATCAGGTCGATGACAGCATCCTCGGGGCAGTCCGGGTGCTCGCGCACGAGACGGATCGCCGCGGCCGCCACGCTGTGGAGGTCGAGCGGCCGGCACTCCGTGGCCCGCACGCGGGAGAAATCGAGAAACTCCGAGAGCAGACGCGACAGCCGGTCGGTCTCGCGCACCACCAGCGACGTCAAGAACTTCTCGTCGGCGTTCACGCGCTTCGCGCGTCCCAGCTGCTCCACCGACGAGCGGATCGACGCAAGCGGGTTCTTGATCTCGTGCGCCAGGCTCGACGACAGCTCCGCCACGGCCTCGAGCCGCTCCGCGCGCAAATGGAGCTCCTCGAGTCGCTTCGAGTCCGAGATATCGGTGAAGATCGCCGTGACCCGAGGCTCGCCCGCCGGCTCGACGTCCAGCGTCGTCGTCGTCACGCCGATCGGGAAGGTGCGATCGGAACGCCGTACCGTCGCCTCGACCCGCATGGCCCGCACGCCCCGTCGCGCAGTGGCGGTGATCGCGGCCCAGAACTCGGGAGCGATCTTCGCGAACTCCGGCATGATCGGGCGCCCTCGCCACTGGCGTTCTTTGAAGCCGAGGATCTGCTCGGCCGCAGGATTGCAGTACAGCAGATGACCCGCCTGGTCCACCGTGACGATCCCCGTTGGGACGCTCCGCAGCACGTCGGCCGCCTCCAGCCGCGCCTGCCGGAGCTCCCCCGCCAGCGCTTCCCGCTCCGCGCCCATCACCGATACCCGACTCGCGAAGTAGGCGGTGACGGCAGCTACCGCAGCGAACACCAGCAGCTGCAACCCCACCTGTGCCGACATCGGCGTGGTGTGCCCGAAGAACACGTCGGCGAAGTAGACGATGCCCACCAGCGCCGTGATCAGCCCCGTGCTCGCTGGCGGCATCAGCACCGCCGTCACCGCGATCAGCGGGACGTAGAGGGGCGTCAGGTCGCTCTGCGGGCCACCCGTGATGTGCACGACCGTCGTGATCAGCGCCACGTCGAACAGCGCCTGCCCGTAGAGGAAGGTCCGGCCGGGCGTGCGACGCGACAGGTGGGTGTACCAGTAGGAGGCGATGGTCACCACCACCGCCGCGACCAGCACGAACGAGGTGACGAGCAGGTCGAGCGGCGCCACGACCGCGAACTTGAGCGCCGCGGTCAGGTAGATCGCCCCGGCGACGCACATCCGCCCGGCGTACACCGACCGCAGCAGGCTCTGCGGAGTCGGGAGGACTGACCCCCGCCGGTCACCCCTCAGCCAGGTCACGAGACAGCCGCAACTCGAAAGTCGTAAGCCGTAAGCACGTCCCTCGCTAGGATCATGTGCCCGTCGGTGAGCGTAACCGATTGATGCTAAAGCTGTTGGACCACTTGTGCCTTACGGTCTGCGGCTGGCGCCTTAGGTACAGTATTGGAAGCGCTGTCGCAAAGTGCAAGAGCGGGCACACCAACGCCCACTGCGCTATCCTACGGAATGCAGCCGATGCTACGAGTCCTCGTGTACCTGGCTGTCGGAGGGCTCGCGGTGGCGAGCCCGGCACCAGGCCAGGCCGCATTGACGCCGGCCGACTCCGCGATCCTCAACTCCCAACCGCTGAAACGCCTCGTACTCGCTCCGTCCCTGCTCCGACGCCTCAGTCTCTTGGCGGCCGGTCTCGACCGGGAGGTGGTGCTGTGCTTGCAGGGCACGGTAGCGGGAGATACGGCGCTGGTGCGGGAATTCGCGATGCCGGACATCGTGCACTCGAGCGTCGACGCCGTGATCCCGCTGCCGTGTCCGCCGGCCACCACGCTGGCTGTGTGGCACAATCACCCCTGGATCGGGCCGGACTCGAGTTTCGGCTTGAAGACGCCGGAGGATCTCTGCTCCCTCAGCCAGCCGGACCTGCGGACGGTGGTGGCGGACTCGATCCCGTTCGCGGTGGTGAGCGTCGGTCGAACGGCCCAGCCGATCATTTGCTGGTGGCGACGGGTGCAGGCGGTGGTGAACCGCCACGTGAAGTTCCTGCCGCGCTTCCCCCGGCAATGGCTCGAGCTGCCCGGTCTCGGGGGCGCCGCGTCCGGTCCCTAGGCCGGCGGCGTCATTCCGGCGGCTGCACGATGATCTTGCCGCGGGCGCTCAGGCAGGTCAGCCGTGTCCGCCCGCCCGCCCGCAGGCGCTCTGGCACGCGGTGCGCGCGCAGCGCCGCGATCACGTCCGTGGACATATGCTGCGCGAGCACCTCCTGCGTGATCAACAGCGCCGCCGCGCCCGCCGGGCCGATCTGGAACGTGTAGACGGGACTCGAGCCCTCCCGGCGCACTTCGATCGGCGCCGGCTGCAGCTCTGCGCCGACCCATCCGAGCAGGTCGCGGATGGTCCGTTCGGTGCCCACGGCGCCCGCGAGCGCGTGCCCTTGCTCGCGCGCTCCCTCCAGGGCCGCCCACCGATTGGCGAACCGGGCGATCGCATCCTGAACGGTGTCGTCGAGTGAGAGCCCGAAGGGCATGGGCTCATAGGCCTCGAAGAACTCGCTCACAATGCCGAGCGTGAGCGGCAAGAGCTCCTCCATGCGCCGGCTCACCGCGCTCCAGACCTCCGGGGCTTCGGCCACGAGCCGGGACAAGAGGAACAGGCCATAGGCCATGTGCCGATCCTCGTCGGCCTGGGAGTACTTGAGACCCTCGCGGAACCCGGGCATCGAGTCGCCGCGCGCGAGCGCGGTCGAGAAGATGTGGTATCCCGCGTCGCCCAGGACGCCCTCGCCGACTAGGCTATAAGTCACCAGCGCCTCGGCCTGGGCGGCGGGGGACGGATCGGCCAGGAGCCGGTGCATCGCGTCGGGGAGCTGCTCGGCGAAGAGGCGCCGGAAGCTGGGCGTCTGGTAGCGCTGGAGGTCCCCGGACTGCCGGCAGATCTCGTCCAGCACGCGGCGGAAGAACTCGGTGTGCTTCGCTTCGTCGGCGAGGAAGGTGGTGAGGAACAGCTGCTCCTCGAGATGGTCTTCGCGCACGACGGCCATGACGAGCGGCAGCAGATCGCGGGTCATGCTCTCTTCCGCGGCCTGGAACAGCACGGTGAGGCGGAGCAGCATATCGCGCTCGGCCACGGTGAACCGCGTCCAGTCGTCGACGTCCCGCCGCAGGTCGAGGCTTCGCGGGTCCCAGGCGCCGAGTCGTTTCGCTTCGTGGTACAAGCGCATCGGGACGGTGTCGTGGCGCAACGTGCCCGTACGTGCCGGCCTCGGCTCCCGGGGGTTGGGGGCGTCGGGGGCGTCGGAGGCCATCATCTACGGCGCTACTGCACCGCGTTCACCATGTCGAAGATCGGCAGGTACATGGCAATGACCATGCCGCCCACGATCACACCGAGCACCACGATCATGACCGGCTCCATGAGCGACAGCAGCGCGCTCACGGCCGCATCCACCTCGTCATCGTAGAAGTCGGCGATTTTCGAGAGCATCTCGTCCATGCCGCCGGTCTGCTCGCCCACGGAGATCATCGAGATCACCATCGGCGGGAACACTTTCGACTTGGCGAGCGGCGCGGCGATGGTCTCGCCGCCGGCGATCGAGGCGCGCGACTCCATCACCGCGTTGTGAATCACCATGTTCCCGGCGGTTCGCGCCGTGATCTCGAGCCCGTCGAGAATCGAGACGCCGGAGGAGATGAGCGTGCCGAGCGTGCGCGTGAATCGCGACACGGCCGCCTTGCGGAGCACGTCACCCAGCACGGGCATCTTCAGCAGCAGCGTGTCGATCTGGAGGCGCCCCGGGGCGGTTTTGTAGTAGCGCGTCAACGCGAAGACGCCCGCGCCGATGACCCCGAGGATGAGCCACCAGTACTGGGTGAGCACGTGGCTGGCGCCGATCACGACGCGGGTCGGGAGCGGCAGCTGCAGGTTCACGGACGCGAACATGTTCTGGAAGGTCGGGATGACGAAGATGAGCAGCACGGAGATTGCGATGACCGCCACCGACATGATGACGCCCGGGTAGATCATCGCGCCCTTCACCTTGCGCACGATCGCGTCGTTTTTCTCGAGGAACTCCGCCAATCGGACGAGGATGGTGTCCAGGATGCCGCCTGCTTCGCCCGCCGCGACCATGTTGACGTACAGGTCGCTGAACGCTTTGGGGTGCTTGCGCAGCGCGTCGGCGAGCGTCTGGCCGCTCTCGACGTCATACACGACCTGGCGGGTCGTGTCCGCCAGGATCTTGTTTTCGGTCTGCTGCGCCAGGATGTCGAGGGCCTGGACGAGCGGCAGGCCGGCGTTGATCATGGTGGCGAACTGGCGGGTGAACACGACGACGTCGCGGGTCTTGACCCCGCCGCCGAACTTGAGGTTGAGCTTGAACTCCTTGGGCGCCGCACGGACCTGCACCACCACCATGCGGTTCTTGCGCAGGTGCGCGATGACGTCGTCGCGGGTCGGCAGGTCGATCTTGTCGTTGACGAGATCGCCCTTGAGCGTGCGGGCGGTGTACTGGAAGACCGGCATAGCTCACTCCCTCCGGGGCGCCTAGCGGCGCGCCGCCACTTTGGACGCGCCGACGGCGGGCTGCCCGCCGGACGAGGTCGGCTCCTTCTCGTCGGGCGGCGCCTCGCCGATCATCCGCAAGAACTCGTTCGGGGTCGAGGTCACGCGCAGGCACTCGTCTTTCGTGACCTCGCGGCTCACGTACAGCTGGTACAGCGCGTCGTTCAGCGTCTGCATGCCGTGTTTCTTGCCCGCCTGCATCATCGACGGGATCTGCTCGATCTTCTCGTCCCGAATCAGGGCCCGGACCGCGGGCGTCATGATGAGGATCTCGCAGGCCATCACGCGGCCGCGCCCCTTGGCCTTTTGCAGCAGCGTCTGCGTGATGATGCCCTCCAGCACGAACGACAGCTGGGCGCGGACCTGGGCCTGCTGGTGCGACGGGAACACGTCGATGATGCGGTTGATGCTCTCCATCGCGGAGTTGGTATGCAGCGTGGCGAACGCCAGGTGGCCGGTCTCGGCGATGGTGAGGGCCGCCCCGATGGTCTCCAGGTCCCGCATTTCGCCGACCAGCACGACGTCGGGGTCCTGCCGCAACGCGTATTTCAGAGCGGCCGCGAAGCTGTTCGTGTCCCACCGTGATGATGTGCCCCTTCAGCTCCTTGTTGATCTTGTCGATCATCGCGGCGAGCGTGGTGCTCTTGCCCGACCCGGTGGGCCCGGTCACGAGCACCAGGCCGCGGGGCTTCTCGGCCAGCTTCGCGACCACCCCCGGCAGCCCCAACTCCTCGAACGCCCGGACGTTGAAGGGAATTTGCCGGATCACGAGCGACACGCAGCCGCGCTGTTTGAAGCAGTTGCCGCGGAACCGCGCCAGGTTCTGGATCCCGAACGAGAAATCGAGCTCGTTCTCGGTCTCGAACCGCTTCTTCTGATTCTCGGTGAGCACCGAGTAGGCGATCGAGAGCGTGTCCTTGGGCGTGAGGACCGCTTCCGCCGACGAGTTGACGATGTCTCCGTCCACCCGCAGCTTGGGACGCTCACCCGCCACGATGTGCAAGTCCGACGCGTCCCGCTCGATCATTTCCTCGAGCAGGGAGCGGAGATTCACCGACTGCGAGGCGCCTGCCGTCATGCCGCTGTCTCCTTGACGACTTCTTCCAGGGTGGTGATGCCGCGCTTCACCTTCAGCATGCCGTCCATCCGCAGGGTGAGCATGCCGTCCTTCACCGCCTGCTCCCGCAGCTCCTCGGTCGAACCGCCCTTCAGGACCATACGCCGCACGGCGCTGGTCATGGCCATGACCTCGTACAGCCCCTGCCGGCCCTTGTACCCCGAGCCGCTGCAGGTGTCGCAGCCCGCGCCTTTGTAAAACGTCAGCTTCGCCGCTTCCGCGGGCGCGATGCCGAACGCATGAATCTCCTCGGCCGTGTAGGTGTGCTCCTGCTTGCACTCGGAGCACACGCGGCGCACGAGGCGCTGCGCCACGATCAGGTTGACCGCGCTCGCCACGTTGAACGGCTCGATCCCCATGTCGATCATGCGGGTCACCGTGGACGGCGCGTCGTTGGTGTGGAGCGTCGAGAGCACCAGGTGACCCGTGAGGGCCGCCTTGATCGCGATCGATCCGGTCTCGAGATCGCGGATCTCGCCCACCATGATGATGTTCGGGTCCTGCCGCAGAAATGCCTTCAACGCCGCCGCGAACGTCATCCCCACGTCGTTGCGCACCAGCACCTGATTGATCCCCATCAGGTTGTACTCGACGGGATCCTCGGCGGTCATGATGTTCACGTCGATCTGGTTGATGCGCGACAGCGCCGAGTACAAGGTGGTCGTCTTG
This sequence comes from Gemmatimonadota bacterium, assembly GCA_003221085.1. GTDB lineage: Bacteria > Gemmatimonadota > Gemmatimonadetes > Gemmatimonadales > GWC2-71-9 > AG41. Next base: position 15,989 of record QHUD01000204.1, on the reverse strand, counting down.
CCCGACCCCGTCGGGCCCGTCACCAGCACCATGCCGTACGGGTTCAGGATCGCCCGCAACAGCTCCCCCTCGGCCTTGGGCTCGAAGCCGAACTTCGTCAGATCCAGCGTCAGGTTGCCCTTGTCGAGAATCCGGAGCACGATCTTCTCGCCGAACAGCACGGGCAGGGTCGAGACGCGGTAATCGATGACCTTGGCGCCGAACTTGAGCTTGATGCGCCCGTCCTGCGGCACGCGACGCTCCGCGATGTTCAGCTGCGCCATGATCTTGATGCGTGACGTCAACGCCGCGCGCATCTTGATCGGCGGCTTCATCACCTCGTGCAGCGCCCCGTCCACGCGGTAGCGCACCCGCATCTCGTGCTCGAACGGCTCGATGTGAATGTCCGACGCCCCGCGCTTCACCGCGTCCGTGAGCAACCCGTTGATCAACTTCACCACCGGCGCGTCGTCGGCCAGGTCCTGCGCTTTGACGTCATCGTCCGTCTGCTCCTCGACGACCTCGAGGTCGTCCGCGGCCTCGATGTCCTTGAGCAGCGTCTGCAGCTGGGCGTCGGATTGCTGGTAGTACTTCTCGATCGCGTTCCGGAGGGTGTACTCGCCCGCAATCACCGGGAACACGTCGCAGCGGGTGATGAACTTGATGTCCTCGATCGCCGTGACGTTGTTCGGGTCCGCGATCGCGACCGTGAGGGTCCGGCCCTCGCGCTTGAGCGGCAGGACGGTGTGCTTGGTCGCGACGTCGGGGGGAAGCAGCTTGATGATCTTGGGGTCCACCTCGAAGCGGGAGAGGTCGACCGCCGGCATGCGGTACTGGCGGGCCAGCATCTTGGAGATCTCGGTCTCCTCGACGAAGCCCAGCTTCACCAGGGTATAGCCCAGGCGCATCCCCGTGTTTTTCTGCTCGAGGAGGGCCTTTTTGAGCTGGTCCTGGGTGATCAGCCCCTCCCGGAGGAGGATCTCACCCAGCTTGTCGGAGGTGGCTGCTGCGGTCGCCGTACGCAACTCGTTGAAAATGAACAGCATAACATATGGGGCGACGGGGGGAAGTCAACCCCGAGCGGGGCAGGTTGTGGAGGTTGAGGAGGTTGGGGGAGGTTGTGGAGGTCGCTCCCCGTCACGGCGTCACCCCCGAAAACATCACGTAGGGTCGGAGCGCCTCGACCAGCTTCGGACCCACCCCGGGCACACTGTCGAACCGCGCCAGCCCGCCGAACGCACCGTGCTCCTCACGCCAAGCGACAATCCGCTGCGCAAAGGCGGGACCGATTCGTGGGAGACGCGTGATCTCGGTCACGTCGGCGCGGTCGAGGTCGACCCGCTCACCCGGGAGCAGCGGCCGCGCGAGCCGGGCGGCGCTGCGCGCGGTGACAGACAGCCGGCCGGTGGGCGGCGTATCGACGGACACGAGCTGCACGTCACCGGGCGCCGCGGCTGTGACGGGCGCGAGCGCCAAGCGCACAGCTGCGCCCGCGAGGGCGAGGAGGGCGAGCAGGAGGGCGGCGCGGCGATCATCCACCGGGACACACTAACGGTGCCCTTGCCAGCTCACGTCATCCGTTCGATGCACGCAGCGCCGAAAGATTGCGGGTCACGAGTGCGGAATGCGGAATGCGAAGTGCGGAATGTCAGTGGAAGCGTCGTGTCGCGGCTTGACCTCTCCCTTCAATTCCGCATTCCACACTCCGCATTCCGCATTGGTTACCGCACCAGCGCCACCGCGACATCACCGACAACTTGCAAAGACGCCGCGCTCACCTTGTCGATGGTGTCTTCCGTCGTGTGCCAGTACGGGTAATCGAAGTCCACGACGTCGATCGCGTGGATGCCTGCCTTCTGCAGGGCAACGTGATCGTCGGTCAATGTCGGCTTCACGCCAGGAATGAAAACGCGGCTGTACCCCAAATCAGCGGCGGTGCGCCACACCCGGTCGACCACTTCGGGGGCGAAAGCCTGGGAATTGCCCTCGTAGTAGAACTGCTGGTCCTTGTCCGCCACCATGTCGAACAGCACCGCGAAGAGGGGCTGGTAGCCCGAGGGCTGGTGGGCCGCGAAGTAGCGGGAGCCGATCAGGACATCGCTCGTATCGGCCTCCCACGCGGACCACGACGTGCCGTAGTCCTCGCCATCCGTGAACAGCAGATCCACGCCGACGGCGGGCGGCTTCGCCTTGAGCACGTCGGCGACTCCGAGCAGGAGGGCCACGCCCGACGCGCCGTCGTTCGCTCCGGGGACCGGAAGGCGCTGCTGGCCCAGGTTCTGGCTCTGGTCGGCGTGGGGACGGGAGTCCCAGTGGGCGAGGAACAGCACCCGCTCCGTGGCCGCCGGTCGGAAGCGGGCGAAGAAGTTGCGCAGGTGCAAGACCTGACCGGTCCGAGTCTTGAAGGCAATCTGCTGAACAACCACCGTGTCGGCCGTCGCACGGAGCCGTTGCAGAATCCAATCGCCGGTGCGCTCGTGCGCCGGCGTCCCGGGCACCCGCGGGCCGAATTGCATCTGCTGCTCGAGGTACCCGAAGGCGCGCGCGCCGGCGAACTCGCGCGGGCGGCTCGCTCCGCCGCGCGCGGTGCAGGCGATGCCAAGCGCGAGACACGCGGCCGCGCGCCAGAGGTGGCTCTTTCGGATGGTCACAGGGTAGTGATGTCTTGTAGAGACTTGGACTTCCGAATATAATGGCGCCACTGATCGTGCGCACCGTCAGCCGGTATCTCCTGCGTCAACACATCGCGCCGCTCGGCTTCGCCCTGGCGGCGCTCACCTCGCTGATGCTCATCCAGCAGGTCGCCAAGCAGCTCTCCGGCCTGCTCGGGAAGGGGCTGCCCGCGGGTGTGATCGCCGAAGTGTTCGTGCTCTCGCTGCCGTTTATCGTGGCCGTAACGCTGCCGATGGCGGTGCTGGTCGCGGTGCTGCACGTGTTCACGCGACTCGCGGGCGACAACGAGATCACGGCGCTGCAGGCCGGGGGCGTCAGCGTCGCGCGTCTGGTCGCGCCGGTGCTCGCGGGCGCGACCGGCGTCGCGCTGCTGTCGTTCTTATGGAACGACCAGCTGCTCCCCCGCACCAACCACGCGCTCCGCACCCTGCAGGTGGACATCGCACGCAAGAAGCCGTCGTTGACGCTCAAGGAGCAGGTGATCAACGAGGTCGTGCCGGGGCAGACGTTCCTGCGCGCTTCGCGCATCGACGGCAATACGAACAAGCTCAAAGACGTAACGCTCTACGACCTGAGCGACGCCGAGCGCCGGCGCATCGTCACCGCGGACAGCGGGCGGATGGCGTATGCCGGCGGTGGGCGGGATCTGTTCCTGACGCTCGCGGACGGAGACATCGAGGAAGTCAATCGCACGGACCCGACGCAGTTCAACCGCACCTTCTTTCGCACCAACCGCATGCGGGTCTCGGGCGTGGGAAACATTTTCACCCAGACGGAGCACGACACCTACAAGAGCGACCGCGAGATGTCCACGTGCGAGATGCGCCTGGCCGCCGCGGCGGCCCGGCGCGATGCCAGCCAGGCGGCCGAAGACGCGCGGCTGGTGATCGAGAACGATCTGCACCGGCTGGCGGGGCTCGCGCCCGTGGGGCCACCGCCAGTGGCGTACGTGCCCGACACCGCGCCCCCCGGTGTCTACTGCCGGGCGCTGCGGCGGCTCGCCGCCTGGCTCTTGCCGCCGGAGGCCCATGCCCAGACGCCGCAGGCCACACCACCACCCCCCACGGGCCGCCCCGTACCCCAGCTGTACGTCACCCCGGGCGCGGGTGTCGGCGAAGAGCAGCGGCTCCACGACGCCCGCAGTCGCGAGGCGACCTACGAGGTCGAGATTCAGAAGAAATACGCCATCGCGACCGCGTGCCTGGTGTTCGCGCTGGTGGGCGTGCCCGTGGCGCTGCGGTTCCAGCGCGGCGGTGTGGGGCTGGTGATCGGGATGAGCGTCGCGGTGTTCACCGTCTATTACGTCGGCCTGATCGTCGGCGAGGAGCTTGGCGACCGCCTGGTCGTGACGCCGTTCCTGGCGATGTGGACGCCGAACTTGATCTTCGCGACCGCCGGCCTGATCGGCCTGTGGCGCATCCGCAAGCCCGGCAACGCGCCCCACGGCGGAGACTGGAGCGACGTCGTCGACATGGTCGCGGGTGTGATCCGTTGGCCCGGCTCCCTGCTCCGACCGCGCTGGCGCAGCGTCCCATGAACACGCTCGATCGCTACGTCCTGCGCGAGTGGACCAAGGTGTGTCTCCTGGCGGCGTTGGGATTCCCCTTCCTGGTGATGGTGATCGATCTGGCCGACAAGTTCGACGCCTATTTCGGCCGCGGCATTTCGAAGGCGCGTGTCGCGTATTCTTACCTGTTCTATCTGCCGGAGACGATCTCGCTGGTGCTCCCGGTGGCGGTGCTGTTCGCCGTGGTGTTCACGGTCGGCGCGCTCGGTCGCCACTCGGAGCTGACCGCGGCCAAGGCCTCGGGGATCTCGTTCCATCGGGTGGTGCGGCCGCTGCTCGTCGCCTCGCTCGCGGCGGTGCTGCTCGATCTGGGGCTCACCGAGCTCGCCCCCGGCGCCTCGGCCCGGCGCGCCGAGCTCTTGGGGGAGAAAACCGCCCGCCCGACGATCTCGCGCTTCTCGCCCTTCGTCTACCGCGCCGACAGCGGTTGGGTGTACTCGATCCGCTCGCTGGAGCTCAGGACGAGCGGGGCGGACATGCGGGATCCGATCATGGAGCGCGGGGGCACGGGGGAGGACTACCCGACGATCCTGGTCGCGGCGCAACGCGCGACGTACGACACGGCACGGCAGGCGCGCGGCTGGACGCTCGGCAAGGGCGCGGTGCGCTACCTGCTCGGCCCCGGGCGGGAGACGACCTTCACGTTCGACTCGCTCAGGATCACGAGCCTGCGCGAGACGCCCACCGCCCTCCTGGCCGAGCCCAAGGCACCGGACGAGATGCGCTACGCGGAGCTGGGGCGCTACGTCGACGCGCTGTCGCGCTCCGGCTCGGACACGAAAAAGCTGCGGGTGGAGCGGGCGCTCAAGCTCTCGGTGCCGTTCGCCTGTATCGTCATCGCGCTGTTCGGGGCGCCGCTCGCGATCTCCACCCCGCGGAGCGGCATGGCGTGGGGAGTGGCGGTATGCCTCGCCACGACGTTCGTGGACCTGCTGATGTTCCAGCTGTCGAAGGCGGTGGGTGCGGGCGGAGCCCTGCCGCCGGCCTTCGCGGCGTGGGTGCCGAACGTGCTATTCGGGGCGGCGGGTGTGTGGTTGTGGCGGAAGGCTCAGACCTGACCCCAGTGAACGCGAAGGGCAGAGAGCCGAGCCCTCCGCCCTTCCCACACAGGTTCACCTGCTAGAAGCTGTACCGCAGTCCCATCTGCAGGCGCCAGCGACTCGACAGAGAGTTCGACAACACGGCCGGTCGCGTCGGCAGGAGCAGGCGATAGATGCCTCGCTGGTTCACCGCGTCGTAGCCCGTCTGCGTGAGCATGGGTTGCTCTTCGAACTGGGCCGTCTGCTTGATCCGACCCCAGCGGGAGTTGAGCAAGTTCAAAATGTTGAACAGATCGATCGATAGCTCGACCGACTGGCCTCTGGTCGTGGGGATTGGCTTCACGACTCGGGCGTTCAAGAAGTTCTGCCATGGGTTCCGGCACGAGTTGCGCGGCAGGAGACGACCCCGATTGTTGTTCAGGCAGTCCTCGCCCCTAATGTAGCTGTCCAGCGCGTTCCAGTTCGCCGTCGTCGTGTCCACCAGCGTGATGTCGCTGCGGCTCCGCGGCACGTAGATCATATCGTTCCCTGAGATCCCGTCCGCGTTGGCGTCGCCTTGGACCATGTAGCTGAACGGGAACCCGGAGAACCCGATGTACACGAGCGAGACGTCCACGTTACCTGGAAGGTTCACAGTCCCGCTCGCCGTGACCTTGTGCGGCGTGTCGAACGCCGAGGTGCGGAGATTGCGGTTGTTGAGCGTCCCGTCCAGCGCTCCGAAGTTCAGGTTCGAGCTCGCGATGGACGACGTGAGCGAGATGACGTCCTCGGTGTGCGAATAGGTGTACCCAACGTTGAACGACGCGCGGCCCGCGACCTTCTGAAACTGCCCCGTGACGAAGAACGACCGGTCGCGGTTGTCGTTCTTGTGCTCGATCACCTGACTGAAGCCGGGGGCGATGCGGGTGGCCGTCGCCCGGCCGGTGGTTGCGTTGATGGTGCCGTACAGCGGCCGACCGGCCTCGCCGCCGCTCGCGCCCTGGATACCCCGCAGGTTCACGTCGGTGAGGTAGAACTGCTCGACCGCCTTCGTGTAGAGAAAATCGAACGTTCCCACGACGTCCCACGGAAGCGTCTTGTCGAGGCCGAACGAGACCTTCAGATCCTGAGGAAACTTGAAGCTCGAGTCGAAGTAGTTGACAGTGCGCACCGCGTTGGTGTTCGCCGTCGTCTGGCCCTGGCACAGCTTGGGCTGGCTGGGCAGGTTAACGGCAAACGTGGTCGGAACGAGAGCGCCGTCGCACGACAGGGTGAACTGCTCAAGCCCCGTGTTCACAAACGCGTTCGACACCCATACGTACGGTGGGCGACCGCTGAACACGCCGATCCCACCCCGTACAATCGTCGATGCGTCACCCCGGGCATCGTAGTTGAAACCGACGCGTGGCGACCACAGGGCGTTGCCGGAGGGTGAGTTCGACGTGTTGATCGGCAACGCCGGGATGGTGTCGAAAGCAGGGTTTTTCACCGGATGGTCCATAAACGGAATGTCCAACCGCAAGCCCAGGGTGACGCGGAGCTTCGGCGTCGCCGCCCAGACGTCCTGCAAGTACCCGCCAACTTGCTGCACGTTGAAGTTCGCGATCGCACCCTGCGGTCTGAGGATGGTGTCGGCCGGGAGCGCGATCTCGTAGTGATAGGCACGGCCGGCCGCGAGCTGCGCCGGGCTCGTGAACGCCCATACCCCGAACGAGCCCGGGAAGAAGCCGTTGGAGAACTTGTAGAACTCGTTGTGCGTGCCCACCGTGAGCACGTGTCTGCCCGACGCAAACGTCACGTTGTCCGTGATCTCGTAGATATCCTGGTTCAGGAAGTTGTTCTGCGAGAACTTGTCCGAACCGGCCGCCAACACGGTGACCGGCCGCACGGAGCTCGTGTCGCCCGAGCGGTTGCCGTTGACGAGGATCAATGGGACGTTGTTCGGCAGGTCGCGCTTGTCGCGAATCGCGTTCCGGCCCACCAGGAGCTCGTTCGAAAACTTTTCGAACAGCTGCGCCTTCCAGACGGCCCGCGTCGTGTTTGTCGTGTTGTGCTGACCCCACCCTGAATTCGACAGCTGGTACCCGTCGCGGAACTGTGTGCCGAAGATCGGGCTGCGGGTGAGGTTGCCGGCGGTCGCGTTCACGTAATTGTGCGACAGCTCGAGATCGCTGTTGGTCCCGAAGTGGACGCTCACCTTCCCGAACAGATTCTTGTCGGGGTTTCCGAGGGTCGGCGAACCGAAGCCGCCGGGGTCGAATCCGTACTGGGTCTTCAGGGTGTTGATCACCGAATCGGCGCGTGTCGCTCGGATGCCCACGCCGAGCGAGTCTTGCCCGCCGGTCGTGTCGGGCCGGATCAAGAACTGACTCGAGAAGGGCAGACCGCGGTGCTGCCAGTCGCCGGTTGCGAAGAACTGGACCTTGTCGCGCACGATGGGCCCGCTGACGGCGAATCCGTACTGCTCGGTGAGGAAGTCGCTGACCTTGTTATGGGCTGTGTCCTTCCCGACCAGCTCCTGGTTGATGTAATAGCCGAAGAGGGAGGCGTGGTATTGGTTGGTGCCCGACTTGGTGATGGCGTTGACCAGGCCGCCCGTGAAGCTGCCCGAGCGGACGTCGTAGGGCGCGATCTGGATTTGATACTCCCTAATCGCCTCGATCGAGATGGCGTGGGCGTTCGCCTGACCGCCAGGCGTTCCGCTGCCAGCCAGCCCGAAGACGTCGTTGTTCACGCCACCGTCGATCTGAATGTTGTTAAAGCGATTGTTTTGACCGCCGATCGACGTGCTTGATTGGGCGGTCCCGGCAAGCGGAGACGTCTGGATCAGGTCGGTGAAATTCCGTGTCAGGTTCGGGAGCCGTGAAAGCGCATCGGCGGTCAAGAGGGTCGAGGGCCCGGTACGGGACGTCGAGATCAGCGGGTTCGCTTCGGCTTCGATAGTCACGCCCGTCAGCTCGACCGCGGCCCGCCTCAGGTGGAAGTCGAGCATCGCACGCTGGTTGAGGGTGAGCATAACGCCTTGAGCCTTCTCCGGCCCGAACCCCAGGGCGTGGACCTCGACGACGTAAGGACCGCCGGGGGCGAGGTTCTCGAAGAAGTACTGCCCGTCGGCCGCGGAGCGCCGGGAGGCACGCGCGCCGGTTGACGGGTTCGTTACCGCCACCTCGGCGCTGACGACCGGCGCGCCCGACTCGTCGGTGAGGCGCCCGGTGAGCGCCGCCGAGGTGACGCCCTGCGCCGTCGCCGCGCGGGCCGGGAGCAACAACGCCGCCGTGGCGAGCACACCATATGACCAGACAAAGCATTTCATCAGGACGATCTCCGGAATGCTGAAGGGAACGGTGGTTCGGGCGGGTCAAACATGGCGGCCCCCGGAAAGGTCGTCAATCCGCCAGGAGTCACATTTTCGTCACGCCGACCCCCCATGCTCGCGCGGGCGAATCCACCAGGAGTAGACCGGAACGCCGAGCAGAATGATCAGGAAGGCGAACCCCGTCTCTCGCGGGTGCGCCCACAGCGCATTGCCGAGGATGAGGAGACTCGCGAGCACGAAGAGGAGCGGCACTATAGGATACCCGAGGACGCGAACCGGCCGCGGTAAGTCGGGGCGCCGGCGACGCAGCACGAACACTGCCGCGGCCGCGAGCGCGTAGAACGGGAAGATGGCAACGACAAACTGGTCCGCGAGCTGCTCGAAGGTGCGGATCAGCACGAAGCCGATCCCCAGGCAGCCGGTGAGCACTATCGCCGCCGACGGCGTCTGGTACCGCGGGTGCACCGTCGCGATGGCCCGGAAGAAGAGCCCGTCATCCGCCATCGCAAAAAAGATACGCGGCGCCGTAAGAATCGACCCCACGAGCGTGGAGAAGGTCGCGAGCATCACCACGACGGTCACGGCGCCGACGCCGATGCGGCCCAGCACCGCCTGTGCGGCGTCGGCCGCCACCAGCGGCGAGCGCGCCATCTGGCCGAGCGGCAGCAAGTAGAGATACGCCGCGTTGACGAGCAGGTAGATCGCGATGATACCGGCCGTCCCCACCACCAGCGCCCGTGGCAGGTTGCGCTCCGGATCACGCACTTCGCCGCCCACGAACGAGAGATCGCCCCAGCCGTCGTACGCCCACAGCACCGAGACCAGCGCCAAGCCGAACAGGCCTGGCGTGACCGGACCCACCGCGGTCGTGAAATGTGTCCAGTCGCCCTGCCCTATGAGAAACGCCAGGAGCACGAGCACCACCAACGCGCCGTACTTGGCGCCGGTGGTGAGATTCAAAACGAGCGCGCTCCACCGCACGCCGTAGTAATTCAGCGCCGCGGTGACTGCGATGGCCGCCGCGGCCACGTAGTGCACCAGTCCGGCATTCTCGGGCAGCGCCGGATCCCGGCCGATGGAGCGCAGCAGGTACTCGGCAAACGGCGTGGCAATAGCGCCGAGCGCGGATGCCCGGATCAGCACCAGCTCGGTCCACCCGAAGAGGAATGCCGGCAACCGGCCGAAGCCCTCGCGGATGTACACGTACACGCCGCCCGAGCGCGGGAACAGCGCCGCAAGCTCCGCGTACGTGAGCGCGCCGCACAACGCCAGCAGGCCGCCCAGCACCCACACGCTGAACATCGGCAGGGGCGCCGGCACGCGCTCGGCGATGACGGCAGGGGTGCGAAAGATCCCGCCGCCGATGGTGGAGCCGACCAGCACGGCGACGGCACTCCAGAAGCCAAGCCGGCGCGGCAGCCGGTCGCCCCAGCGATCCGTCGCGGGAGCCAGGGGGGAAGTGGACATGAGAGGCCGAATATACTGCGCGCCGGCCAGGTCGCGGCGGACTACAGCGCTACGGAAGGCGATGCCGTGGGGTCATGGGGCGGGCGCCGTCGATGCTGCGCCAGGGACCGGGCGATCTCCGACAGCCAGGCGAACGCGCTCCCGGCGCCGGGATTGAAATCTTTCGCCGCATGCCACGCGCGCTCGAGGGTCTCCACCACGACCCGCTCGGCAGAGGCCGCGTCGACGAGCAGGGCATAGACTTGCGCGTACAGCGAGAGACGGTGGCGCTCGCAAAACTCTGTGTGGGCGTCGCGGTCACCTGCGGCCATGCGCGCTACCAGTTGAACATCCGGCGTCAGTCGACGGGTCATTGGGCCTCGGAACAGAAGGTCCGCACGAGGGGCGTTGGTCAGTTTGTGCAGTACAACATTTCTACCCGAGCCGAAGCCTTGTCAAGTGACCCGGGACACGTCGCCCGGGGTCGCTCAACCGACCTACATTTCCGCACCCATGACGCGACCCTTTACGCGACTCGCCTGGACCGCGGCGACCTTCACCTACCTGCTCGTCATCCTCGGCGCGATCGTCCGGATCACCGGATCGGGACTGGGCTGCGGCGAGCATTGGCCGCTCTGCAACGGCAGGCTGCTCCCACCGCTCGACCTCCCGACGATGATCGAGTACGGGCACCGGCTGGCGGCCGCGGCGGTGAGTGGGCTGGTTGCCACACTCGCGGCGTATGCGTGGTGGCTGCGACGGGGAGCAGGGAGCGGGGAGCGGTTCTCTCCCGACAGAACCGCCTACGTCGCGTTGGGGCTGCTCGTCGTGCAGGTCGTGCTCGGCGCGGTGACAGTGAAGCTGAGCCTGCCGGCGTGGACTGTGATCCTCCATCTCGGAACGGCGATGCTGCTTCTGGCGACCTTGATCGTCGTCGCAAAGCTGACCCCGGGCGCAAGCCCGGGGGACACGGAGCCCCCGATCACCCCGGGCTCGCGCCCGGGGTTAGTGGGAATCGTGGCGCTCGTTCTGGGCTTCCTGACGGTCCTGCTCGGCGCGCTCACGGCCAACCTGGGGGCGGCGAGCGCGTGCCTCGGATTCCCGCTCTGCACCGGCCAGCTCGCCCCGGCGGGGAACTACCTGCAGCACATCCATTGGGCCCACCGGCTGCTCGCGTACACCCTGTTCGCGTACGTCGTGTGGTGGGCGGTGCACTCGAAGCGGCGTGGTGCGTGGTACGTGGTTGGCCTCGTCACCCTGCAGGTCGCGGTCGCCGCCGCGATGGTGCTGCTCGCGCTTCCTCAACCGCTCCAGGCCGCGCACGTGGCGGTGGGCGCGGCGGTGTGGGCAGGACTGGTCCTCGCAGTGCTCTGAGCCGTTCGACCGTCAGATCAGGATCAGCTCGTCCTGCGGGCGGGTGGGACTCACCTCGGGACCCGCCGTGTCGATGTACACGTTGATCTCGCTGCGCATCCCAAAACGCTCCGGCAGATAGACACCCGGCTCGATCGAGAAGCCCACGCCGGACACCAGGGCCCGCGCGTCCTCGGTCTCGAAGTTGTCGATATGCGGCCCGGAGCCGTGCACGTCGCGATCGATCGAATGTCCTGTGCGATGTACGAAGTAGTCGGCCAGCCCGGCGTCGCGGATGACGGCGCGCGCGGCGTCATCCACCTGCGCGCCCGTCACGGCGCCATCCGGCCGCCAGCGCTCACGCAAGAAGCGGACGGCGGCCTCGCGCGCCCCCTTCACTGCCTGCCACACGCGGCGCACGTCCGCATCGGGCGTGCGCCCCGCGAACCCCATCCAAGTCTGGTCGGCGAACACGGAGCCCTTGCCCGGCCCGGCCCACAGATCGAGCAAGACCACGTCGCCCCCCGCCAGACGCCGGTCGGCCCCCGGACGCGGCTCGTAGTGAGGCATCGCGCTGGTCGGACCGAACGCGACGATTGGCCCGTCGTTGGTCCAGAGCCCCGCGCGCTCGATCGCCTCGAGCACGCGCAGCTGCACGCCGGTCTCCCGCACCTCGGCGCCGCGCGCCGCCTCGCTCCCCAGCCAGGTCAGCGTCTCGCGCGCGACGCTCGCGAGGACCTCCGCCGCCTTGCGGTGGCCCGCCAGCTCCGGCGCCGACCACCGCGCCGCGAAGCGGGACACGAGCGGCGCGGACGACACCAGCCGAGCGCCGAGCGACTCGAGCAGCTGGACCACGCCGTGCGGTACGCGATCGAGGTATGGTACCTGGTCACGAGGCGAGGTTTCGATCGCGAGGGTGCGGCCGCGGACCAGCGCCTCGAGGTGCCCGTACAGCTCGCGCCACGCGCCGTAGGGCCGCACTTCACCCGGAAAGTCGGCGAGTGCCTGGAGCTCGATGCGATGGGCCACCGCGACGGGATGACCCGAGCGCGGCAGCAGCACGAACAGACGTCGCGTTCCCATCCCGGTGTCGCCGAGGATGCGGCCGGCGATCGGATTCAGCTTGCGGAAGTCATATAACAGCCAGCCGTCGGCCCCGAGCGCGCCGAGCTCCTGTGCGAGCGCGGGGAGGTCGAACCCCTCCAGCAATGGCATCAGCCGTGTCGGGGATCGGGGGGGGCGGCGCGCCACTCACACACCGCGCCGCCGGTCGCACGGCAGGAGACATGGAGCATGGCTCCTTCGAAGCCCACGAGGAGCCGGAGCAGCTCGCTGAACCCGGCGCCGTACAGCGCGCACGCGGCGCCGTCGGGCGTCGCTTGAACGGCGAGGGAGTCGCTCACGCGCGCCACCGGAAGATGGCTCTCGCGGCGCAGCTCCCCCGAGAACACCGCGCGCGCCGCGCGCCGGGCAGCGACGTACCCGAGGGCGCGAGGGCCAGCGCGTGCAGCGAGCCGGGTGAGCACGAAGAGGCGTCGCACTGCCCGTCGCGCCGCGCGCCGGCCCGCATCCGCGAACACCAGGTCGGCATCGGGCCGCCGCCCCACCAGCCGCAGCAGCGCCTCGACGTGCGAGCGGTCGGCGGTCGCGTCTCGCCGCACCATGCCCTCGTATTCACGCAGCTGCATCGCCACCGTGGCCGAGAGGCCGAGTCGCTTGGACAAGAGCTCCTCGGCGAATTCCGACAACCCGTCCTCGACCGGCGTGTCGAGGTTCTTGACCGCCTCGAGGACGGCGAGAGGGACAATGCTGTGGACCACGGCGCGCGAAACCTAGCCGGCCCCGCCCCATTGCGGAACCCGGGCGCCCGGAGAGAGGTTACGAGACGCCATGGCCCCGCCCACGCCCCCCCCGACCCCCCCGCCCCCGCCCCCGCCCCCGCCCCCCTCGCCCGCGCCCAGCCCCGCGGCCGAGGCCGACAAGCGGGCGAGCTTCGAGCGCGAAGCGCTCGTACACCTCGACAGTTTGTACCGCGTGGCCCTGCGCTTGACCGGCAATCCCGCGGAAGCCGACGACCTCGTCCAGGAAACGATGCTCAAGGCTTACCGCGCGTGGCACCAGTTCGAGCGGGGGACGAATGCCAAGGGGTGGCTGCTCACGATCCTGCGGCACGCCTTCATTAATGAGTATCGGCGACGCACGCGGCATCCGGAGACGGTCGATATCGACGCCATCGAACCGTTCTCCGTGTTCGAGGAGCTGCAGGACGAGGACCCGCAGGGGACCTTCTTCGATCGGATCGTGGACGACGAGGTCCTCCGAGCCATCGACCTGCTCCCGGAACAATTCCGGGAGACCGTGGTGTTGAGCGACGTGGAGGGCATGTCGTACGAGGAGATCGCGCGCATCCTGGAGGTGCCCGTCGGAACGGTGAAGTCCCGCCTGTTCAGGGCACGCCGTTTGCTCCAGCAGAAGCTGTACGATTACGCGGTCGGCATGGGCTACATCAAGGGGTCCGCCACATGAATTGTCGGGAGTGCAGGGAGCACCTGTATGAGTATCTCGACCGCGAGCTCACGCCAGCGGTCGAGCAGGAGATCCGCCAGCACCTGACAGACTGCCCGCCGTGCGGTGAGCAATTCGACTTCGAAAAGCTGTTCCTCGATTTCCTGCAGGCCCGCTGCAAAGCCCAAGGCGCCCCCCCCGAATTGAAGCGACGGATCCTGGACGAGCTGCTCGACGAGTGAGGTGGCTCACCCCCGGCGGGCTCGTCGCCGCCTGCGCCGTCGGGGTCGGCGTGACGTGGGGCTTCGGCTGGCCGGGGCTCACGCTGCTCGCTGCTTTCTTTCTCACCGGTAGCATCCTCACCCAGATGGCCGAGCGCCGGGGCCCGAACCGGAGCGCCCGACAAGTGTTGGCCAACGGCGGCGTCGCCCTGGTCGCGGCGCTGTTGGGGTCGTGGCCGGCGGCCGCCGGCGCCATCGCGGCCGCGGCCGCTGACACGTGGGCCACCGAAATCGGAGCGTTCTCGCCGTTCCCGCCCCGCCTCATCACGTCCGGGAGGCGGGTGACGCGAGGCGCGTCGGGGGGTATCACGGTGTTGGGAACGCTGGGCGGCGTGGCCGGCGCGGCCCTGATGGCAGGATTGGCCGCCGCGCTTTCACCCCGGGGCACCGCCCCGGGGTTTGCGAGCCTGACCGGCGCCGGCGTGGCGGGCATGCTCGCGGACTCGGTCCTGGGCGCGACGCTGCAAGGCAAATACGAATGTCCCGCATGCGATGCGCGCTTCGAGCGCGGCCGGACGGTGTGCCACGAGCCGGTGCGCCTTGCGAGTGGTTGGCGCTGGCTCGACAACGACGGCGTGAACCTCGCGGCGACGCTCGTGGGCGCGGCCGTGGCCGTGCTCGGATCGCACGGCTCGCCGCCCTGAGCGCGACGCCTTTGTGACCGACCGCTGGGATGTCATCGTCGTCGGGGCCGGTCCGGCCGGGGCGACGACGGCCTTGCTGCTCGCCCGCGCGGGGGCGTCCGTCCTGCTCCTCGACCGCGCCCGGTTCCCCCGAGACAAGGCCTGCTCCGAGTACCTGAGCCCCGCGACCACGGAAATCCTGGAGCGGCTCGGCGGGGGCATCGTCGACGCGGTTGAGGGTTCGGCGCACGCCAAGCTGTACGGGATGAAAGTGGTCGCGCCCGGCGGCGCGGCGGTGTGCGGACGGTTCCGCGGCGGACCCCACTGCTACAGCTACGCCCTGCCGCGCACCACGTTCGACACCATGCTCGTGGCCGCGGCGGCGCGGGCGGGGGCGCACGTGTGCCAGGCCACGACGGTCGACGATCTGGTGTGGGAGCAAGGGGCGGTCGCGGGCGTC
>QHUD01000204.1:0-748 GCA_003221085.1 Gemmatimonadota bacterium | reverse complement strand
CGACGGGTTGCGCTCCGTCGTGGCGCGCCGGCTCGGCCCGGTCCGATCGTCGCCGCCGCGGCGGGTCGCGTTCAGCGCGCATGTGGGGGACGTGACGGGCGTCGACGGCGTGGGCGAGCTGCATGTCAGCGCGCGTGGCTATGTGGGCCTCGGGCCGATCGGCGGCGGCGTCACCACGGTGGCGCTGGTGGTGCCACTGGCAGCCGTCCGCACGAGCGGTAGCGCAGGCAGGGATTTCCGCCGCGATTTTTTCGCCGAGCTCGAGCGATTCCCCGGACTCGCGGGCCGGTTCGACCCGCGGCGACTGGTCCGCAGCGTGTTGGCCACGGGTCCGTTCGCCCAGTGGTCGCGGACCGCCACCGCCTCGGGCGGGGGCGCGCTTCTCGTGGGCGATGCGGCGGACTTCTTCGATCCGTTCACGGGTCAGGGGATCTACAGTGCACTACGCGGCGCAGAACTCGCCGCCGCCTGTCTCATCCCCGCACTCGCGTGCGGGGTCAACGCACCCATTCCCCCGTCGGCATTGCGGCCCTACGTACGCGCCCGGCGGCGGGAGTTCGCCGGCAAGTGGATGCTCGAGCGGCTCATCGGTGTGGGTGTAGGATGGCCTGCCCTCACCGACCGCGTGGTCCGCCGCCTGGCGGCGCGGCCGGACCTCGCGGATCTTCTGGTGAGCGCGACCGGGAATATTGTCCCGGCACGCCGAGTCCTTGCACCGAGCGTCCTGGCCCAATTCCTGTGGTGAGGG
>QHUD01000203.1 GCA_003221085.1 Gemmatimonadota bacterium | reverse complement strand
AAGATCACATCCGCAACTTCTGCATCGTGGCCCACATCGACCACGGGAAGTCGACCCTGGCCGACCGGCTCATCGAGCTCACCGGCACGCTGGACAAGCGCCTGATGCGGGAGCAGGTGCTCGACACCATGGACCTGGAGCGCGAGCGGGGCATCACAATCAAGCTCAACGCGGTACGCATGAACTACCATGCCCGCGACGGGGGGGGGTACGAGCTCAATCTGATCGACACGCCTGGGCACGTGGACTTCACGTACGAAGTGTCCCGCTCGCTGCAGGCGTGCGAGGGGGCGATCCTCGTGGTGGACGCGTCGCAGGGGATCCAGGCGCAGACGCTCTCCAACCTCTTCCTCGCGATGGACGCCGGGCTCGAGATCATTCCCGTGCTCAACAAGATCGACCTCCCCGGCGCCGAGCCGGACCGCCGGGCGCAGGAGCTGCACGAGCTCATCGGGGCGAAGCCCGAGGAGATCCTCCGCATCTCGGCCAAGGAAGGCACCAAGGTGCCCGACCTGCTCGAGGCCGTGGTGCAGCGCATCCCCCCGCCCCGGGGCGTGGCCGACGCACCGCTGCGCGCCCTCATCTTCGACTCGTATTACGACCGCTACCGCGGCGCGATCCCGAGCATCCGCGTCGTAGACGGCACGATCCGGCCCGGGATGAAGATCGCTTTCGGGGCGCACAAGGACGACCTCTACGAGGTGGACGAGGTCGGGTACCTGCAGCTCGGACACAAGCCGACCGAGCAGCTCGAGGCCGGGGAAGTCGGCTACTTCGTCGCCAACGTGCGCGGCGTGCGCGAGACGCGCCCCGGCGACACGGTGCTCGACTCGGACCATCGCGCCGTCCCGCTCTTGCCCGGGTACCGCGACATCATGTCGATGGTATTCGCCGGCCTGTACCCCACGAACGCCGAGCAGTTCGAAGAGCTGCGCGACGCGCTCGGCAAGCTCCAGCTCAACGACGGGTCGCTGCACTACGAGCCCGAGTCTTCGGTGGCGCTCGGCTTCGGATTTCGCTGCGGGTTCCTCGGCCTGCTCCATATGGAGATCGTGCGGGAGCGGCTCGAGCGGGAGTTCAATCTCGACCTGATCAGCACCGTGCCGAACGTGGAGTATCACGTGCACAAGACGGACGGCACCGTGGAGCTGGTCGAGAATCCGAGCCTGATGCCGCACGGCTCGGCGGTCGACCACATCGAGGAGCCCTACGTCAAGGCGCGGATCGTCGCGCCCGCGGAGTACATCGGCGCCATCATGAAGCTGGGCCAGGAGCGGCGGGGCGTGTACCAGGGCATGCACTACGTGGACCCGACCCGGGTCGAGTTCAGCTGGGAATTCCCGCTGGCGGAGATCATCCTCGACTTCTACGACAAGCTGAAGACCATCTCGCGCGGTTACGCGTCCCTCGACTACGAGTTCCTCGAGTACCGCCCGGCCGAGCTCGTCAAGCTGGACATGCTGCTCAACGGCGAGGCCGTGGACGCGTTCTCGGTCATCATCCACCGCGACAAGGCGTACGAGTGGGGCAAAAAGATCGCCGAGAAGCTGAGGGAGCTGATCCCGCGCCAGCTGTTCGAGGTCGTGATCCAGGCCGCGATCGGGACCAAGGTGATCGCCCGCGAGACGGTGCGCCCGTTGCGCAAGAACGTGACCGCCAAGTGCTACGGGGGCGACGTCACGCGCAAGCGCAAGCTGCTCGAGAAACAGAAGGAAGGAAAGAAGCGGATGAAGCAGGTGGGCACGGTCGAAATCCCGCAGGAGGCGTTCTTGGCGGTCTTGCAGGTTGACTAGCCTCGTCATCCAAACCGCCTTTCTGGGTGACGTGGTCCTCACGACGCCGCTGCTCGAGGCCCTCGCCGCCCGCCACGGGCCTGTGGACGTGGTGACCACACCGGCCGCTGCGCCGCTGATCGAGACGCACCCCGCGGTCCGGCGCGTGATCCCGTACGACAAGAAAGGCCGCGACCGCGGCCTCGGGGGACTGTACAGACTGGCTCGCGCGCTGCGCGCGGAGCGGTATGAATGCGCGTATCTTCCCCATCGCTCCCTGCGGACGGCGCTGGCGGCGTGGCTCGCCCGCATCCCGCGGCGGGTCGGCTTCGACGACGGCTGGCGGTCGTTGTATACCGACGTGCGAGGGCGGGCGAAGCAGGGTCACGAGATCGACCGGGTGCTGGCGCTCGCGGGCGTCGCGATGCACCGAGCCCGGCCGGCCCTGCACGTCACGCTGGCCGATCGCGCGGCGACCGAGGGGTTCCTGCGGGAGCACGGCATCCGGGAGCGATTCGTCGCACTCGCGCCCGGATCGATCTGGGGCTCGAAGCGCTGGCCGTATTACCGAGAACTGGCGGAGCGGCTGGCGGGGAGAGTGGAAATCCTGGTCGTCGGCGGACCGGAGGACGCAGGCCTCGCCGCGGAGATCACCGCGGCGGTCGCGCGGTCCGGAGGTCGGGCGGTCAGCGGGTGTGGTCGCTTGACCGTGCGTCAGGCAGCGGAGGCAATCCGCCGGGCGGCGGTGCTCGTGACCAACGACAGCGCCCCGCTCCACCTGGCGCAGGCGGTGGACACGCCGACGGTGGCGATCTTCGGTTCCACCGTGCCGAGCTTCGGGTTCGGGCCGCGGGGACCGAGAGATCAGGTGGTCGAGGTCGACGGCCTGCCGTGTCGCCCATGCTCGGCGCACGGGCCGCCGAGCTGTCCGCTGGGGCATCACCTGTGCATGAAGTCGCTCTCGGTGCAGGACGTCCTTCACGCAATCGAGGAGACCGGTGCGCTACGTCGTCGGGATTGACATCGGCGGAACCAACATCGTCGCGGGAACCGTGGCCGAGGACGGCTCGGAGCTACTCGGGCTCGTGTCCGAGCCCACGATCTCCGAGCAGGGCGCGGACGCCGTGATGGAGCGGATCGGAAGACTGGCACGGGCGTCGATGGCGGCGGCGCGTGGCAAGGAAATCGCGGGCGTCGGCATCGGCTCACCCGGCCCGCTCGACACGAAGACCGGCATCGTGCTGCTGACCCCCAACCTCGGCTGGACCAACTTCCCGCTGCGCGACCGGCTGGGACGCGCCCTGGACCTGCCCGCCACGCTCGACAACGACGCCAACTGCGCCATTTTCGGCGAATGGTGGCGGGGGGCGGCGCGCGGCTCCGATCACGCGGTCGGGCTCACCATCGGAACGGGCATCGGGGGCGGGATCGTGCTCGGGGGAAAGATCTACCGCGGGGTCTCGGACGTCGCGGGGGAGATCGGCCACATGTCCATCGATTCCAACGGCCGACGCTGCAAGTGCGGCAACGACGGCTGCCTCGAGGCCTACGCGTCGGGGCCCGCGATCGCCGCCCGGGCGGTCGAGGGAATCGAAGCCGGCGCAGACACCTCCCTCCCGCGCTATGTGCAGGGCGACCTGACGAAAATCACCGCGCAGATCGTGTACGAAGCGGCACACGACGGCGACGAATACGCGTTGGAAATCGTCCACGAAACGGCGAAGTTCCTCGGGACCGGCGTCGCCAATATCATCAATATCTTCAACCCCGAGGTGGTGGTGATCTGCGGGGGTGTGACGCTGGCCGGCGAGAAGCTGTTCGCGCCGCTCCGCGGGGAAGTGAAGCGCCGGGCCTTCAAACCCGCAGTCGACGCCTGCCGCATCGTGCCCGGGGAGCTCACGGGAACGGCGGGCGTGTATGGCGCGGCAGCCGTGTTCGTCCAGCGCACCTGGGGAACCGTGTGAAGCGACTCGGGGTCATCGGCTCCATGGTGTGGGACACCATCTACGGCCGCGACCCCGCGCAGCCCGCCGTGCAGGAGTGGGGTGGGATCTCCTATTCCCTGGCCGCGCTCGATGCCACGCTGCGCGACGACTGGCAGATCGTGCCGCTCGTCAAGGTCGGGCGCGACCTGGCGGCGCGCGCGAACGAATTCCTCGGCAGCCTGCGCCACGTGGCCCCCGGCGCGCGCTTCGCGGAAGTGCCGGCGCCGAACAACCGAGTCACGCTGCGCTACTTCCAGGCGGAGCGCCGCTGCGAGCAGATGTCGGGTGGTGTGCCGCCCTGGACGTGGCCGGAGCTGGGGCCGCAGGTGCGTGACCTCGACGCGCTGTACGTGAACTTCATCTCCGGATACGAGCTGGACCTCGAGACGGCGCAGCTGATGCGGCGTGGCTTCTCGCGCTTCCTCTACGCCGACCTGCACAGTCTGTTCCTGGGGAAGGAACCCGACGGCACGCGCGTGCCCAAGCCCTTGCCCGACGCGCCGGCCTGGTTTGGCTGCTTCGACGTGGTCCAACTGAACGAAGACGAGCTGGCGCAGCTCGGCCCCGACCCCCTGGCCGTGGCCGCCGGCGCGCTGGCGCGCGGCTGTCAGACCCTGGTCGTGACGTTGGGTCCGCGAGGCGCAGCCTACTTCACCGGCCGCCCGGTGCGGAGCGCCCGGATCGCGTCGGATCCGGCGACCGACGCCGAGGGCGATCCCACGGGATGCGGCGACGTGCTCGGTGCCAGCGTCGTCGCCTCGCTCGCCGCCGGCGCCCCGCTGGAAGAGGCGCTGCGTCTCGGCACCCGCATGGGCGCGCGTAACGTGACACACCGCGGCGCCACCGGCCTGCGCGACCACCTGCTGGGCAGGCTCTCGGCGGTGTGACCCGGCTCGTCGAAGTTCCGGCCCAGTTCGACGATCGCTCGTTCGACCAGTTCGCAAGCGCGTTCGCCCAGGCGGCGAAGGACGGCGAGCGACTCCTGTTCGATGCCCATGCGGCCGAATGGGCATCACCGTACGGGCTGGTCAGCCTGCTCTCGGCAGGGCAAGCCGCGCGGGGCGCCGGGGGAGGGAGCGCGGGAGGGGCGGAGCGACCGCTGCTGACCGCGCCGACGCACGCCGAGGTCCTGACCTACTGGACGCGGGCCGGATTCTTCCGCGAAGCAGCCGAGCTGTTCGAGATCCACGGGAAGGTGCCGCGGGTGAAAGCGGCGGACGACAGCGACGTGTTGCTCCCCGTGACGCCGGTACGCGCGGCAGAAGACGTGCACGCCGTCGTCTCGAACATCCAGCAGCGCGCGTCTGCCATCCTGGCGTCCGAGCTGGGGCTCGACCCGAAGGCGACGATGGGCTTCGCTATGGCGCTTTCAGAGGCGTGTCAGAATATTGTAGAACACGCGGGCACGGGCGGCTGGGTGGCGGTGCAGGCGTACCACTGGCGCCGCAAGCTGGCGAAGCGCGTGGTCGTGATCGCGGTTGCGGACGCGGGAGTGGGGTTCCGCCACTCCCTCGAGCCGACGCAAAGCAAGCGGTTTGGGACGCGGTGGGGGGATGCGGCGGCACTCGAGGCCGCGTTGATCCAGGGCGTGAGCCGGTTCCGCGATCCAGGCCGCGGCCAGGGGCTCGCAGGGATCCGGCGCTACCTGGCCCGCTGGAACGGCAAGATCGCGATCCGCAGCGGGACGGCTCGCATCGCGATCGTGCCCCAGTGGGACGACGACGTGCCCTTGAAGGAGGGTCTCCCGGCGTTCCCGGGCGCCCAGGTGCTCATCATCATACCGGAGCAGGGGTCCACGAAGCGGTGATACAGCACATCGACGTGCACGCGGTGCTCCAGGAATCGGTGTCGGGCATCTATACGGACCTGGTCACGCGTCCCACGGGACGCGTCGTGCGCGAGTGCATCGAGCGGGCGATGGCGACCGCCGCGGCCGCGGAGGTGGCCGTCGCCCGCATCGATTTCACGGGCGTGGGGTGCATCGACTACTCGTGCGCCGACGAGATCGTGGCGAAGCTGTTGCGGAGCCTGTCCGGCGTACTGGTGCTGATGGGTATCTCCGACGGGCACCGCGAAGCGATCGAGCCAGTGCTCGCGGGCCACCGGCTCGCGGTGCTGATCGAACAGCCCGACGGCTCGCTGGAAGCGCTCGGGGCCCCGGACGCAGCCGCGGCCCTGCTCGACGATCTGGTGGCGCGGCGGCTGGCAGCGCGCATGCCCGGAGGGACCCTCGCACTGACGCTGGCGTGAGCGGGTGAAGCGTCGCCTCGGCTTTTCGACCCGCGCCGTGCATGGCGATCCCGAGGCCCGTCCCGACTGGGCCCCGGTCGTGGCCCCCCTGTACCAGAGCGCCACCTTCACCAATCCCGTCGGCTCGACTCAGGAAGTCATCTACGCCCGCTACGGCAACAACCCCAACCACGTAGCGATCGCCAAACGCCTCGCACTGCTCGAGGGCGCGGAGGCGGCGCTGTTCGTGGGCAGCGGCATGGGCGCGATCGCCCTGTCGCACCTCGCCGTGCTCCGGCCCGGCGACCACCTCCTGTCGAGCGAGTGGATCTACGGCGGCGTGCATCGGCTCTTTTCGCAGGAATTCGGCCGCTTCGGCATCGATGTGTCGTTCGTCAATCCGCTGGAGCAGCGCACCTGGAAGCGCGGGCTCAAGAAGAACACGCGCGCGATCTTCGTCGAGACGCCGACCAATCCCCTGCTCCGGGTCATCGATCTCGAGCCGATCGCCGCGCTGTGCAAGACCGAGGGGCTGGCGCTACTGGTCGACTCGACCTTCGCCACGCCGCTGAACTACCGCCCGCTCGAGCACGGCGCGGACGTCGTGATCCACAGCGCCACGAAATATCTGAACGGCCATTCCGACGTGCTCGCGGGCGCGGTGGCGGGCAGCGAGTCGGTGATCGAAGAGGTACGCAAGCTGCTGCACGTGTGGGGCCAGGCGCTGGACCCGATGGCGGCCTGGTTGATCGATCGGGGGATGAAGACGCTGGTCGTGCGTGTCGCGCGGCAGAACGAGACCGCTCTGGCGGTGGCCCAGTGGTGCGCCGCGCAATCGCAATTCGCCGCCGTGCACTACCCCGGGCTGCCGTCGCACGCCGATCACGACGTGGCGACGCGGATCCTCAACGGCTTCGGGGGGATGCTGGGGGTCGAGCTCAAGGGGGGCGCACGGGCGGCGGAGCGGTTCCTGCGCGCGCTCACCATCGCCACGCACGCGCCGAGTCTCGGCGGCGTCGAGACGCTCGTGTCCGAGCCGCGGCTCACCTCACACGCAGGGCTCACGCCCGACGCGCGGGCGCGGGCCGGCATTGCCGATGGCTTCCTGAGATTTTCCATCGGACTGGAGGACGCCGACGACATCATCGCGGACTTCGCGCAAGCCCTGGCGCAGCAGTAAGTGATCAAGTTCACGAATGTCTTCAAGGCCTTCCCCAAGGGGGGGCTCGCCCTCAAGGACGTGTCGTTCCACATCGCCAAGGGCGAGTTCGTGTTCCTCACCGGTCATTCGGGCGCCGGCAAGTCCACCGTCCTCAAGCTGGTTTACGCCGACGAACCGGTGACGAGCGGTGAAGTGCGCGTGTCGGGCTTCAACGTAGCGGAGCTGCGGCCTCGGGACGTCCCGATGCTGCGCCGTCGCCTCGGCATCGTATTCCAGGACTTTCGGCTGCTCGAGGACCGGACCGCCGAGGAAAACGTCGCGTTCGCCCTCGAAGTGACCGGCGCACGACGCTCGTCGCTCCCGGCCCGGGTGATGCGGGTCCTCACCCAGGTCGGGCTCGCCGCCAAGGGCCAGGCGTACCCCCGCGAGCTGTCGGGCGGCGAGCAGCAGCGGGTCGCCATCGCGCGGGCCCTGGTGAACGAGCCGAGCGTGCTGCTCGCCGACGAGCCGACGGGCAACCTGGACGAGCGGGCCACGCGCGGCGTGTTCCAGCTGCTGCGCGACATCAACGCCAGCGGCACCGCGGTCGTGATGGCCACGCACGACCTCGATCTGGTGCGCCAGGCGCCCTACCGCGTGATCGAGCTCCAGGAGGGAGCGCTGGTGTACGACTCCTCCGTGGACGAGCCCCGCGACCAGGCGGCCACGCCGTGAACCTGACGATTCGCGAGGCCCTGCTCGCCTTTCGGCGTGCCCCGCTGCTCTCGGCACTCTCGGTGACGACCATCGCGTTCTCGTTGTTCGTGGTCGGCCTGTTCGGGCTCGTGGCCGTGAACCTGCAGGACGCACTGCGCGGCGTGGCCGAGCGTGTGGAGATCGTCGCCTACCTGCTGCCCGGCACGCCGATCGAATCCATCACCCTGGCCGAAAAAGACATCGAGGCGTTCCCCGAAGTGCAGTCGGCCGTGTACGTGAGCGAAGATTCCGCGCTGGCTCGGGCCCGCGCCGAGCTCGTCGAGTTCCGCGACGTGCTGCAGGAGCTCGAGCGCAATCCGCTCCCCGCGTCCATCGAGGTGAGGCTCAAGCCCCGGTTCCGCGACGCCGAGCATGTGAACGACGTCGCCGAGCGGCTGCGCGGCTTCGGGTTCGTGGACGACGTGCGGTTCGGGCGCGACTGGGTGGAAAAGCTCGACCGGCTGCGCCAGATCGCCGCCGCGGTGGGGCTCGTGGTGGGGGCGGCGTTCGCGGTGGTGGCGATCATCATCATCGGCACCACGATCCGGATGGCCGTTCTGCAGCGCAGCCGCGAGATCGCCATCATGCGGCTGGTGGGCGCCACCAACGACTTCATCCGGCGCCCGTTCCTGCTGCAGGGGGCCATCAAAGGGATGTTGGGCGGGCTGGTCGCGGTCGGGCTTTCCTACGCTGCGTACAGCTTGATCAATCGTTGGCTCATCCAGGCGGCGTTCTTCTCGCACGCCCAGGCGCTCGCGATTGTCGGCTTCGGCACTCTCATTGGCCTGTTTGGAAGTGCGGCTTCCGTGGGAAGGCACCTACGTCGAGTCTGAGGCAGCAAGCAATGAGACGTCAAGCGTGAGGCGTCACGCAAAGGCGTCACGCAGAGACGTCGCGCGCCAACGTATTTGCGTGACGGTTCTGTGCTACGCCGTGTGCTTGACGTCTTCCGCCTTCGCGCAGCGCCCCCAACCGTTCGATCAGCAGCTCCGAGACAACCAGCAACGTCTCGAAAGCATCCGCCGCGAGCGGGCGGACGTCGAGCAGGAGCTCGAGCGGCTGCGCACGCAGGTCCACTCCCTCTCCGACGAGCTCGCCAACATCGAGCGGCAGAAAGAGACGACCAATCGCATCGTCAACGAGCTGGACCGCCAGATCTATACGCTGTCGGACCAGATCGACCAGACCACGGTCGACCTCCTGCTCGCACAGAACGCGCTGGCCGAAAAGCGCGCCGTGCTGGAGCGGCGCCTCGTCGACATCACGAAACGCGGCGCGCTGTACGGGTACCAGGTGCTGCTCGCGGCGGAGAGCTTCGGCGATCTGCTCTCACGCTACAAGTACCTGTACCTGGTGAGCCGGCAGGATCGCCTGCTGGCGAACGACATGTCGAAGCTGCAGCGGCGCATTGGCCGAGAGCGCCAGACCCTCGTGGACGCGCGCGACGCGCTGGGGCGGCGCAAGAACGAGCGTACCGAGGAACTGGACCGCTACCTGTCGCTCGAGCGCGAGCGGCAGACGTCGCTGCGCGAGACGCGGCGCAGTGCCCGCGAGGCCCTGCAACGCCTCTCCGAGCTCGAGCGCGACGAGAAGAGCCTGAACGACCGCATCGTCGTCCTCGAGCGCGCCCGCCGTGAAGCGGAAGCGCGCGGCGCCGCCACCGCCGCCGCCATCACCACCGCAGACCTGGGCCAGCTCGACTGGCCCGTCCAAGGGCGGATCGTGTATCAGTTCGGCACTGCCGCGGGCCCCAACAACACACGCATCCCGTGGCACGGCATCGGCATCGCGGCGCCGGCCGGCACGCCGGTCCGCGCCATCGCGGGCGGCACCGTGAGCCTCGCGGGACCGCTCGGCACCTACCTCACCTCCGTGCTGATCGATCACGGCGGCGGCTACTACAGTTTCTATGGCTACTTGAGTGACCCGGCGGCGGTGACCCATGGGGAGCGGGTCGTGAAGGGGCAGGTCATTGGCCGTGTGGGCGGCGGGTCGAGCGACCAAGGGCCCCACCTGCACTTCGAGATCCGGGGCCAAGGCGGCATCGCCCTCGACCCCGTCAACTGGCTGAAGACGCGCCGCTGACGCCGATCCGGTCCGGTTCGCCCTTCTTGCCCCGCTCCAGCGCCGCCTCGACCTGCGTGAACAGATCCTCGGGCCGCAGCACCTCCGCGTGCGGGAACGCGACGACGCCCGCGGTAAGGCTCGGCACCTGTCCCCGCGGAAGGTCGGGGAAGGTATGGCGCGCCAGCACCTGCCGCAGGCGCTCCACGAAGTGCCGACCGCCCTGGGCGTCGGTCTCCGGAAGCACCAGCGCGAACTCGTCGCCGCCGTAGCGGGCCACGAAGTCGGGCGCACGAATCTCGCGTTGCATCATAGCGCCGATCTCCGCGAGCACGCGGTCGCCCGCCGGCTGACCCAGCCGCTCGTTGATGTCCCGCAGCCGGTCCACATCGATCACCACCAGCGCGAAGCGCAGGGAATAGCGCCGGGCGCGCTCGAACTCGTCGCGCAGGCGGCGGTCCAGCGCGTCGAGGCTGGCGCACCCCGTGAGCACGTCGGTGACGCCGGCGCTGATCTGCCGTCGATAGATGGCTGCCCGGCGCTCCTCGTTCTCCAGCACCCGCGCCGCGGCCTGGGCGATCGTATTGGCGAATGCTACGTCCCGCGGGCGAAGCTCGGGATCGCCCTGCACGGTTCGCAGGAAGAACACCCCGGCGGCGCGGCCTTGGACGAACACCGGGAGCGCCACGGCCGACTGCACGTTGACGTCGATCCGCTGCTGCATCCAGCGCCGCCGAATCGCTTCAAAGAGCGGGTGCTCGTGCACATCCGGAATGAACACGGGTCGCTCGGTGCGGATCGCTTCTTGAATCTCCGGGTAGCGCTCCAGCTCGACCCGCAGGTCGCGGATCCCCGGGTTCTCGTACACCGCGACGACGCGTCCTTTGTCGTCTCCCGGGGCCGTGAGCACGAACGAGCAATGGGTCAGCCCGAACGCATGCCCGACACGGCGGACCAGGGTCTGGAAGATTTCGTCGGCGCGCAGGGCGGCGGAGACTTCCTGAAAGATGTCGAACAGCAGATCGCGGGTCCGCAGCGCGTCCTGGGCCTCGCTCAGCTCGTGGCGCAGGCGCAGATCGGCGTCGATGCGGGCGCGCAGCTCGCCGAAGTGGACGGGGCTCGCCATCGCGTCCTGCGCCCCCGCCTGGAGCGCGTCGGCAACGGCGTCCGCCCCGCCGTCCGCCACCAGGACGATGACCGGGGCGCCCGCGAAGCGCGCGGCGGTCGCCAGGTCGCGCACCGCATCCGCCAGCCCCGCTGCTTGGGCGGCGATGGAGAGGATGAGAAGATCGGGAGGCTGCTGTTCCGGCCGGTCGTGGCCAGCCGGCGGATAGGCCGCCTCGGTGACCTGGAAGCCGCCTCGCACCAGAAACCGCTCGAGTCCGTCAGGCCGCGTCGCGGCGTCGCCGACGAGCAGGATTCGGTGCTTGGGTTGGTCCGGCAACGGTCCTCACCGCACGATGAAGGGTGTTCAAGCTATAGTTCACCCTATGGGACGGCAACCGCGGAGAGCGGTTGGTGCGCGGTCGGGCGCCTGAGACACGCCGCCAACGGCGCCGCATGGTGGCGCGGCAGCTTGCGGCCCGCGGGATCCGCGACTGCCGCGTGCTCGCCGCGATGGCATGGGTGCCACGCGAATGGTTCCTCCCGCCGCACCTCGCGCGCGAGGCCTACGACGACGCCCCGCTGCCGATCGGGAGCGGGCAGACGATCTCCCAGCCGCTGATTGTGGCGTTGATGACCGAGGCGCTCGCCCCGCGGCGCCGGGACCGCGTGCTCGAGATCGGCACCGGCTCCGGCTACCAGACGGCGATCCTGGCGCGCCTCGCCGGGCGCGTCTACACGATTGAGCGCCTGCCCGACCTGCTGGTCGAGGCGGAGGAGCGATTCCGTCGACTGGGCCTCACGAACATCGAGACCCGGCTGGGCGACGGCGCGGCCGGTTGGCCCGAGTGCGCGCCGTTCCAGGGCATCATCGTGACCGCCGCCGCACCCGGTGTCCCCACGCCGCTCACGGAGCAGCTCGCCCCCGGCGGCCGGCTCGTGATCCCGATCGGTGACCTCGCGGCGCAGGAGCTGATCATTCTCCAACGCGGCCCCGCTGGGCTCGTGGAGCGACGGGCTGGCGGCGTGCGGTTCGTGCCGCTCATCTCCCGACTCGCGTTTACCGAGGAGCCCTGGACGTGAAGCGCCAACCTGACGACCTCCTGGGCGCCCACGTGTCGACGCAGGGCGGCGTGGCGGAGGCGCCCGCACGTGGAGCAGCGATCGGGGCGACGGCGATCCAGGTCTTCACCAAGACGCCCAACCAGTGGCGCGAGCCGACGCTCGGGGACGCCGCCATCGCGGCCTTTCGCTCGTCGCTCGCCGCGAGCGGAATCCGGGCGGTGGTCTCGCACGATAGCTACCTCATCAACCTCGCGTCACCCGATGAGACGTTGCGCGAGAGAAGCGTGGCGGCGTTTACCGGCGAGCTCGTCCGGTGCCGAGCACTCGGGATCCCCTGGGTCGTGTCGCACCCCGGCAACTATATCGACGATCGGGCCGACGGGCTCGCACGCAACGCCCGCGGGTACGCCCAGTGTCTGGCGGCGGTCCCCGGGGAGGTGGGCTTGTTGATCGAAGGAACAGCGGGCGCGGGCACGGCGCTCGGGAGCACGTTCGAGGAGCTGCGGGCGCTCCGGGACGCGCTGCCCACGGGGGTGCAGGCTCGAGTGGGGTTCTGCCTCGACACGGCACATCTACATGCCGCCGGGTACGATGTGGCCACGGCGCTGGAGGAGGTGTGGGAGCAGTTCGAGCGGGAGGTAGGGCTCACGCATCTCAAGTGCTTGCACCTCAACGACTCCAAGGGCGGGCTCGGGTCCCGGCTCGACCGCCACCAGTGGATCGGCGAAGGCACGATCGGGCCGGAGCCGTTCCGGCGCATCATGCGGGACCCGCGGCTCGCGCCGGTGATTAAGATTATCGAGACGCCGAAGGGCGACGATCCCATCCGTCACGACCGGCGGATGCTCCGGCGGCTCCGCGCCTATGCGCGCGGCGGTCGCCCCAACGGTCGCACCGCACAAACCGTAGGCAGGGCGTGATCGCACTGACGACGACACCCAACCGCTGGACCCGGCGACTCGCCGCGCTACTCCTGGTGCTGCAGGGGCTGGCCGGCGGCGCGGTGCCGCTGGCGCACGCGTCGGAGCGGCTCAGCGCGCCGGCGCACATCGAGGCGCAACATGGGGCCGGGTGCGTCGCGCTGCACGACGGCCTGCGCTGCCCGCTGTGCCAATTCGCCGGCTCGCAGGGGTCGTCGCAGCAGGTGCGGACGCAGGACCGGCTGGCCGCGACCGTCGAGCCACGCCCCGGCGAGGTCGACGCGGCGCCGCTGTGCCGCCCGGAACACCCCACCGCCCCACCTCGAGCTCCTCCCGCTTCTCGTTCCTAGCCTAATGGCGGCCGGCAATGCCGGCCCGCCGACCACGCGTGCCCGCCCCCCGGGCGGGACGCCTGCTTGGAACAACGGAACGGGAGATTCTCCAGCATGACTCGACATCAAGATGCCGTCGTGGCTGCGCTCGCCCTCGTGCTCGCGTTGGCCGCTCCGGCGTCCGCCCAGCAACCGGCGGAGCAGCGTCGGGTGGATTCGCTCGCCGCGGAGGTTCGGGCGCTCAAGGCGCGACTCGACAGCGTGCGGGCGCAGGTCGCTCATCGCCCGGCGGCCGCCGAGCCGGCGGCCGACACGTCGCTCGCCGCGCTGCGCGCCGCCGCCGCGGCCGCGGCGGGCACCGACACCAGCAGAATCCGGGGCGACACCGCTGGCCGCACGAAGTTCGTCGGACGCGAACGCAGCCAGCCGCAACTGAACCCCGAGATCAGCGCGACCGGCGACGTTCGGGCCTATGGCTACACGCCGGGGGTGCAGCGGGACAACTTCGATGCGCGCGAGTTCGAGGTGGGATTCCAGTCGCCACTCGATCCCTACTCGAGCACCAAGATTTTCGTGAGCTTCGAGAACGGCAATGTCAGCATCGAGGAAGGGTATGCGTACTGGACCGGCCTGCCGGGGCGGATCCGCTTCGACATCGGCAAATTCCGCCAGCAGTTCGGCGAGTTGAACCGCTGGCACCTGCACGCGCTCCCGGAGACCGAGTACCCGCTCGCGTTGCGGGCTTATCTGGGTGAAGACGGGCTCGCGGGAACGGGGATCTCGCTGTACCGCGCCTTCGGGGGGCTCGGCGTGCACGAGCTGACGGCCCAGCTGACCCGGAGCGAGAGCGACGGCGAGCTGTTCGGCAGCAGCGGCCGGCCGACGTATCTCATTCACCTGCTCAATTTCTGGCAACTGACGCGCTCGACCTACGCCCAGGTCGGCGGCACGGCGCTGTACGGTACAAACCCAGACTCGAGCCTTCGTACCAAGGTGGGCGGCATCGACTTCCGCCTCACATGGCGGCCGCCGGCCGAGGCGCTGTATCGGGAGTGGACGCTGCGCGGCGAGCTGTACGCGCTTCGCAAAGAGTACGCCGGCGCCGGCACGACACGGCTCGGTTGGTACGCCGGGACCACCTACAAGCTCGGCCAGCGTTGGATCGCCGGAGCGCGATACGATTACGTCGAAGACCCGCTCTTCGGAGTTATCACGCGGCAAGTGATCCCCTCGCTCACGCTGTGGCAGAGCGAGTGGGTGGAGCTACGGGGGCAGTATACCTGGGCCAAGACCGCGGGCTTGAACGCCACGAACCAGTTCGCCCTGCAGGCTGTTTGGGCGATTGGACCACACAAACACGAGACCTACTGACATGCGTCGACTCACTGCACTGCTGGTTGCCCTCCCCGTCCTGGTGACACCGCCGCCCGTCCGGGCGCCGGTCGCGGACAAGGTCAAAGTCGTCACGTCGCTCACGACGTACGGCGCCATCGCTCGCGAAATCGTCGGCGACCGAGGCATCGTCAACTCCATCGCCACCGGCGACGAAAACCCACACTACGTCCAGCCCAAGCCGAGCTTCGTACCGCTGCTGGGTCAAGCCGACGTGTTCGTCACGACGGGTCTCGACCTCGAGCTGTGGGTACCGGC
Organism: Gemmatimonadota bacterium; assembly: GCA_003221085.1. Lineage (GTDB taxonomy): Bacteria > Gemmatimonadota > Gemmatimonadetes > Gemmatimonadales > GWC2-71-9 > AG41. The sequence goes on along the minus strand of QHUD01000203.1, from coordinate 856 downwards.
GCTGCTCGACAAGGCGAACAATCCCAAGGTCACGGAGGGCGGACCGGGCTATGTCGCGGCCTACGCCGGGATCGACCTGCTCGACGTGCCGACGAGCTATTCCCGCGCCCAGGGCGACATCCACGTGTACGGCAACCCGCACATCTGGACCAGCCCGCTCAATGCAGTCCAGATCGCCCGCAACATCCTGACCGGCCTGAAGCGGGTCTCGCCCCAGAACGACGATTATTTCACGCAGCGGGAGAGGGACTTCGAGGAGCGCATCTACCAGGCGTTGTTCGGCGACGAGCTCGTGAAGCTCCTGAGCGGCCCGACGCTCGCCGACCTGGACCGGCAGGGCAAGTTGTTCGACTTCTTGAAGACGAAGCAGTACCAGGGTGCACCGCTACTCAACCGGCTGGGCGGGTGGCTCAAGGAGGCGATGCCGTTTCGCGGAAAGCCGGTCGCCTGCTATCACAAGGAGTGGGACTACTTCTCCCGAGAGTACGACCTCCCGTGCGTGGATTACATCGAGCCGAAGCCCGGAATCCCACCCACTCCCGGGCACGTGCTGGAGGTGATCAACGAAATGCGGACGCAACACATTCAAGTCCTCCTCTCCACGAACTACTACGACCGCAACCAGGTCATGGAAGTGGCGCAGAAGACGGGCGCGAAGGCCGCGATTGTGCCGTCCAACACCGGCGGCCAGGCGGGGATCAATACCTACTCCGACCTCATGAATCTGTGGATTTCGGAGCTGGCACGCGCGTTCGGCACGGGCACCGCCACGGCCAACTGACTGACAACGGGGAGGCGAGATGAGTGGTCTCCAGCTGATGATTCCGCCGTTCGTGGCCTGCATGGTGCTCGTCGC